>DAIQQA010000135.1:0-13791 GCA_036787045.1 Burkholderiales bacterium
ATCTGGCAAACCGCTTGGCCAGTGGGATGCCTCTGGCACAGCCCGCCGATCCAACTGATTTCCAAAGTCGGGTGCCTTAATTGCCATCAGCGCCGAAGAGTATCGGAAGGGTTCGATCTCCAACGGCAATCCCGATGAGCAAGCGCCACGTCCCTCAGAGGTCGAAGAACGCCGTGTAGACCAGCCGCTCCTCGACCACCCGGCGGCGGTAGGTGGCGCGGCCTTTCTTCTCGGGGACGGTGCGGTCGGTGTAGTAGCGCTCGTACTCGCGCACTACCACGCGGGCCGGCTTGCCGCCCGTGCTGGGCAGGGTGACCGTGGTTTTCCAGAGCGCGGGGTCGATCAGGTCGGCGATCTCCGCTCCGCTGACGCCGCCGATGGCGGACGTTACGTTGTCGCTGATGGCACCGAGGTTGACTGAGGTGGCCAGGTCGACGCGGCGGCCCAGGCGGTCGCGTACGGTGGCGGTGGCCGAGGCTCGCCGCACCGGCTGGGCCACCAGCGGTGCGGACCCGCCGACCTCGCCGAGGACCAGTCCCCCAGATACCGGCGCCACCACATTCGAGCTGAGTACCTTGAAGTCGCTCCACGCGAGGTCGGTGTCGATGTTGGGGTCGCGGGTCTGCAGGACCAGCTCCACCTTGTTGCGCCCGGTCTCGCCGCCGGTGCCGAACGGCGGGATGATGGATACATCCTGGTATTCGGAGTCGATGGGCCATTTCATCGGTCCATGGGCCGGCACGTCGCCGCGGATGGTGAAGTCGAGCTGCGCGCCATTGCGCTTGAAGGTGGCGCGGCGCCGCGGCAGGACCTGGGCGAACTCGCCCAGCACCACCTTAGAGATCTTGGCGGCGGACAGCGCGTTGGGCTGGTAGCGCACCAGCGCCAGGCGCACGAACGGCATGTAGGTGCGGCCGGCGTTGAGCTCGATGTCGCAGTACCAGAGGCTGCGCTCGGGGTCCCAGTGCACCCGGTGCCCCACCACGTGCACCATCTGCCCGGCCATTTCCCGCAGCTCGACCTGCTCGTCGGTGACCCGCGCCGGGAAGTCGCTCACCCGGCTGCGGTGCTTGGGCAGTGCGGTATCCCAGATCGGGTCGAGCCCCCACTGGGTTACCAGCGGAACCAACTCGGCGCTGATGTCGGTGAATGGCCGGTTCTCGCCCAGAATCACGACCCCCAGCAGTTCGCCGTTGCCCGAGGTGAACCACGGCCGCTCGAGCCACACGCGCAGGCCGTTGCCCAGGCGCGTGCTGTCCAGCGTGTCGGTGCCGGGCGTCTCGAGCCAGCGGAAGGTGGGCACCATGTAGAGCGGGCGCGGGTCGTCCGGCGGCGCCGTGGCGGGGACGACAGTGTTGGGGGCGGGTCCGGGGCCGACGATCAGGACCGGGGCGCCGGGGTCGTCGGGCGGGCCGACGTTCATCGCCGGGCCTTCGGCGACGGGTCCGAGCCGCGTCACTTCGTCGGTCTGCGCGTAGAGCGCCTCGGGCAGGTACTCGCGGAAGCGCGTGGTGCCCCGGATGCGATAGCGGATCAGGCGGAACTTGGTGTCGCCGAACTCGTGCCGGTCGCCCCGCGCCCGCGGGCGCTTGACCGGGTCGTGCATCTGGGCCTGGACCGCCGAGCCCAGGCCGAACAGGTTGACGTAGTTCTCAGCCAGCAGCACCTCGCCGAGCTGGCCGCGGGAGGCGACGAGCTCCGGCCCGGTCTTCTCCAGGTCGTCGACCCACTCCTGCCATTCGGCCTCGAGCTCGAACTTGCCGGTGCTGGGGCCGTGCATCCGCAGACGCGCGATCAGGTCCGCGTGCTGGTCGCCGGGGTCGCGGCTCGGCGTCAGCGACAGGAACGTGGGCTCGCACACAGGCTGCTGCGTGGCGTGGACCAGGGTGAGGGCCCGGTACGGGGTCACCATCCAGGTGCAGCCGTGCTGGGCCATGTTGCGGATGAAGGCCTTGTCGCCGGCGGAATCCACCCAGTCGGCCAGGCCGAACGCGCCAATGAAGTCCTTGTGCACGAAGCTCGAGTAGCGCAGGCGCACGACGCGGCCCTTGGCCACGAACAGCGTCAGCACGCGAGCGTCCTCGTCCCATTTCGGCGCGCCTTCGTCCGCGAAGGTTTCGCTGCACGGCGGATCCGCCAGTTGCGCGGCACGCTCCATCAGCACGATGCGGAAGCCGAGGCTGTCGGGCCACTCCTTGGCGTTGCCCACCAGCAGGACCAGTTCCTCGTTCGGCGCCCACACCACGGCGGCGCTCGGTCCCAGCACCATCGGGCCGGTGACGCCCGGCAGTGCGTGGCCGGGCATGGCGCGCAGCGCCACGCCGCCCGCCGCGGGATCGGGCAGGTACGGGGTGATGACCAGCGCCTCGCGGTGGATGACGTACTGCCCCGGCGCGATGCGGTCGCCGGTGGGGTTGTCCTTGGAGGGCAGCTTGAGCGGCACCGTCTTAGTGGTGGCGACGCCGGTCAGCGAGGACGGTGTAATGAGCTCGATCTGGCTCGCGGGCATCGGATCGTAGAGGGTGCCGGCCTCGCGCGCGGCGGTCTCGTACGCCTGCTTGATCGTTGCGGGGTTGGCGAACAGCGGGTCGAACATGGCGTGCTGCTCGCACTGCAGCTGCGAGGATTTCGGCGGGACCAAGTGCCGTTCGTTCATCGCGGTGTATTCGAAGTCCGCCGAGGCCGGCAAGGCGATCGCGGCGGCGAACGCCGGGGTGCCGAGATAAGCGGCCGGATCGGCGTTCCAGTTGCTGCGGATCACCATGCGCTCGAGCGACTCGCCCTCGCTGACGCGGGCGCGGTGAATCATCGCCGGGGGGTCCACCGCCTCGAAACGCCAGTAGGTCACCGGGTTGGAGGCGTTGGGGTCCGTCTCCAGGGACTTGTCGTCGAGGGCGAGGCTGTTGCCGGCCAGGTCGACGATGCGGGCGCGCAGCCGGTAGGGCGTGCCGAAGCGCAGCCGCGGCAGGCTGCCTTTGGCCACGCTGAACGTCACCGACAGGCCATTGCCGTTGGCCGCCTCGTCGGTTACGTCTTCCGGGACTTCGCCCTGCACGCCGCTGTCGGGGTCGGTGCGAGCGCGCATGGTGCGCCCGGGGCGGGGCACCACCAGGCTCCAGCCGGTCCAGCGGAACATGGATTCGTGCAGGTAGTGGTCGTCCGGGTCGACGGCGGGGTCGGCATTGCTGCTGGTCGATGCGCCTTTCACGTAGCCCTCGTCCTCGGGCAGGTTGAGCGTGTCGCTGGTGCCGGTGAAGCGATAGGTGCCCTGGCGGCGGCACAGCGACTGCCAGTCCTGCATCACGCCGCCGGGAAGCGGCTGGGCGTCGACCCGGTAGCCGCGCAGCACGTCCTCGGCGAAGAGCACGACGTTCTTGGCCGCCGCCGAACCGGACTGGATCTCCTGGTCCTTGAGCGCCGCCGATGCCGCGCTCTGGGCGATCACCCCCGCGCGCCCGTGGCGCGTGACGCCAAGCCCGCCGGAGCGTAATGCCGCTACCGGTTGCCGGTCGCCCGTGCTGTAGGTGATCTCGCCATCGGCGCCCGGCTTCAGGCTGCGGCCCACCAGGTTCTGCGCCGAGAGCAGAAAGTCCACCGTCTTGAGCGCCGCACCGTCCGGGTCCACTTGGTAGACGTCGAAGGGGCTCGTCTGCTTTTTCTTGACGCCCCAGCGGTCGTCGGCGCTCTCGAGGCGCAGCAGGCCGCGCTGGTGGTCGCCGGTGCGCTCGCGCGCCGTGAAGCGCTCCTTGTCGGCGCGCCAGGACGTGCGCGGGCAATGGTCGTCAATGGCGTTGTGGCCGCCCCCCCACACGAGCTCCAGGCCCATCACGCCCTGGGCCTGCCCGGCCGCGGCGATCTTCTGGTCGATGGGCGAGTCGGGCGGCAGCACGCAGTCGATCACCAGGCCCAGCGCGCGCAGCAGGTGCGGATAGTCGGCGAACGAGGCGACGATACGGTGGAAGTCGTATTCCGGCACCTTGGGCGGCGGCGGCACGTTCTGCAGGGTCGGCCGGCGCATGGCGAGCTGGGCGTCGGTCGGCGGCGCGCGGCGGTAGAAGCGGTTGGCCTGGTAGAGCGTGTACTCCGCGGCCGAGGTGAACTGCGACATGAGCGGCGCGTCGGGCCCGCCGCCGCTGGGGTCGACCCAGTCCGGGGGCAGCACGCGGATCGGGAAGCTCGGGCCGGTCTGCGGATTGCCCTCGCCGTCGGCACCGACGGCCGCGGCCGGCGCCGAATACTTGCTGTTGGTGCCGAACACCAGGGCGCGCAGCCGCTTCTCCACGCCTTCCTTGTTCTCGTCGTCGAAGAAGCGGTCGAAGCCGGGCAGCAGGGTCTCGATCGACGTATGGCCGTAGTCGGTCTTGTGGGTGCGCGTGCCGAGCTCGGTGAGCATGCCCTTGAGGTTGGGGTGGGCATCCTTCCACGGCAGCAGCGTGGGATGCGTGCTGGCAGACTGCACCGCCAGCGTGCCGTAATGCTTGCGCATCAGGCCGAGCACGTTGCGCACCGGGAAAGAGCGCAGATTCACCCGGCTCATGTCCTTGAACACGAAGCCCGCCACCGGCGTCGCCGGCGTGAACAAGCGCGCCCACAGGGCCGGGTCCGGCTTGCTCACCGGCTGCAGGTCCACGAGCTGCGCGCCGATACGCAGGCGGAGCTTGACGTTCGCCAGGGTCTGAGGCCAGTTCTGCCACTCGGGGAACGCCGACAGCACCTGCTCGGTGGTGGCTTGCGGCGTAAGCCGCGCGGAGGCGACGACGGATACCCGCAGCCGCCCCGCCAGGCGTCCCTCGGTGACGCGTCCGTGCGGCAGCACGGTCCATACGATTTTTTGTTGGGCCATGTCGCAACTCCCTCAGGCAAAGGCTTCGCAGTACTCGCGCCAGGCGTACTGGGTGCTGGCGTCGATCGACGCCAGCTCGTCCGCCAGCGGCAGCGCGGGATTGACGCCCATCAGCTCGCGGAACGTCGGGTCGCCGTTGGAGCCGGCGAACTTGCGCTCGCAGGTGATGGTGACGCTCCCCGAGAAGATGAAGACCTCGATCTCGATGGTGAGCTGCGCCTTGCCCTTGCACTTGCCGGTCTCGAACTCGTAGGACAGCTCCAGGTAGAGCTCGAGCGACGCCGAGATCAGCCCCAGCACGTCGACGTGGCCGCCGAGACGGAAGTAGCCGGTCAACGAGCAGGCGCTCTGCTCCATGCGGAAATAGACGCCGGCCATCACGTGCACGCCGCCGGAGGCGACGCCGAAGTCGATCGAGATGCTGGCGCCGAACTCGAACGCCGCCTCCAGGATCTGGATGCCGTGGGGATCGAGCGTGATGCCGAAGAAGCCGCCGCCGCCGAACAGCGACACGGTCAGGTTGAACGGCTGCTCGCGGGTGCAGAAGTTGAAGCGCACCGAGACCGGCTGGCCGATGAACGGTACGGTGAAGCCGGCGCCCAGGCTCAGGTTGCTCAGGTTGAAGACGCCGATCGAGATGTTGGGCAGCGCGAGCGAGAACCCGGCGTCGACGCCCTGGGGCGTGATGTCGAGGAACGGCGGGTCGGAGAAGCCGTCCAGCGGGATCAGGTCGCGCAGCGTCTCGACGAAGCTCAACGGACCGACGAACTTGATGTCGTCGATCAGCACGTCGACATCCATCTTTGCCGCGCTGTCGACGCGGAACTCGATCTTGTCGAAGTTGATCTCGATGAAGCTCGCGGGCGCGATCAGCACCAGGTCGAACTTCTTCAGGCTGCAGGTGACGGTAATCTTGGGCGCGCTCTGGCCGTTCTTCTTGACCTTGGCCTCGACCGCCACCAGGAAGCCCTTCTTGTCGTTGGCGCGGAACAGCGGGTCGGTGTTCGCGTTGGCGCCGGGCAGTGCCCAGTTGGAGATGGTCGGGTTCCAGTCGAAGCGGATGGTGAGCTCGTCGCCGGTGAGCATTTCCAGAAGGTCGATGAGCTGTGTCACGGTCCCCAGGACCTGCAGCACCACGTCGATGGCCTCCAGCACCGCCTTGCGCGGCGCGCCTTCCAGCAGGCGGAAGCCCGCCAGCGTCGCGCGCAGCGGCGTGATGGCGCTCTGCACCGCCTGCAGCTTCGTGGCGAGTTGCCCCGGATCGGAGAGCAGATTGCCGAGCTGGGTCGGGTCGCCGACGATGTCGTCCAGGGCGGCGTACAGCGCCTTGCCCTGGGTGATCAGCGCGGTGACGGTGGCGAGGTCGCCGACGAACGCCTCGAGCTGATTCGCCACCTGCAGGATGGACTGCCGGAGTCCCGCCGGCAGCGAAACGCCACCCACCTGGGCATTGGCGGCGTTGCGCAGGTTGGTGACCGCCGTTTGCACTCCGGCGATCGCGCCGGGCAGGCCCGGCAGCGCCGGCGCCGTGTCGATCGTGGTGTCGACCAGCAACTGCACCTGGCTGAGCAGGGTGTTCAGCGCCGCGATCAGCTGGTTGATGCGGGTCTTGACGTCCGCCACCAGCGGCGCCGCATACGACTGCGCCCGGGCGATCAGGTCGTCCAGCGTCTGCTTGGCCGCGTCGATCGCGCCCTGGGCGATGCTGCCCGGCTGGTCGGAGAGCCGGGAGACGAAATCGAACAGGCGCCCCAGCCCGTTGATGAAGTTCTCGACCTGGGTGCTGGCCTCGGAGGCGAACTTGGGGATGCGCTCCGGGGTGTCGGCGAGCTTCGTTACCGCCTCGATGACCTCGCCCAGCGGAATGCAGCCGAACAGCAGGGGGAACGGCAGGTCCGACAGGTCGCCCGGAAACGCGTCGGTGCCCTTGAACTCGCCGCTGATGAAGTTCTTGACCGCATCCTCGTCGCCGCTGAGCGGCCCAGCCAGCCGGGATATCGCGCTCGGCGTCAGGTTGGGCTGGACGAAGCCGCCGGAGCGGTCGCCCTGGGTCGAGAAGTCGAGCTTCGCCATGTTCGTCTCGGTCGCCACGTCGACGAACACCTGGCCCTTGTTGCTCTCCTTGAAGCCGTGCTCCAGGTAGTGCGCGTTCCACGTCACCTTGTTGTTCTTCCCGCTGCCGGTGAGCTGGGCGAGCGCGGCGATGCGCACCCGCGCTTCGTCCACCTTCGGGTAGAAAATGGGCCGCGAGAGCTCGGCGCTGTAGGTTTCCAGCTTGGCGTTCCCCTTCTCGACCTCGGCGTTGAAAGTCAACTCCTCCACCTGCACTGTGGTATCCCCGGCCTTCACGCTTTGCGCCAGCGCCACGCGCTGCTGCTTGAGCTTCGCAACCCGCAGATCGCCGCGCGCCTCCCAGTCCGTCTTGGCGATCTGCGCGTTGTCCGCCGCCTTGTTGTAGTTCGGCGCAGTGCTCAGCGGCCCCGGGTTCACCAGCGTGTTGTCGATGAAGATCATGGGCAGCTCGAAGTGCACGGTGCGGCCGTCCAGGTCGGTGGCGGCGCACTGGAACCGAAACGGCTCCCCGTTCACGTGGGGCCAGAACATGGTCTGGCCAAGCCCGCTGACCTGGCTGGGGTTCGCGTTCGGCGGATCGAGGTTGGGCGTGACGACGGTGAGAATGCGCACGCTGGAGAACGGCAGCTGGAACTGGAAGAACCTGTTGCCAGCCTTGTTGCACAGGGTCGGATCGACGAACTTCCGCTCCCGCTCGCGGATGATGATGAAAAACCGCTGCCGCAGGTACGCCGTGTTGCCGGTTTTCTGCTCGATGGTCTGGACGCCGTCCTCGTCGCGCGCGCCGTTGTGGAACTTGCGCTCGCTGACCTTGACCAGCGCCACGCGGTGGCCGAGCGGAAAGACGCATCCCTTGTAGACGACGCGCACGAAATGATCGCGCGCCATCGCCGCCCGATGCACCCATTCCTCGACTGAGAGGCCCGCCGGCGGATCCCACGCGCCGCGCGAATCGAGCCAGCCGCCCAGCGCCGAGAGCATCAGCAGATTTACCCCGACCGCGGTCGGCGTGTACTTGGGGCTCGAGAAATTGGACGACAGGTGCACGAACTGGAAGCGGTCGAAGTCCTCCAGCGGCATGAGGAACGGGATCTCATTCGGCTGCGGCAGCGTCGCGGGGAACGCGCCCTGCATCGCCTGGGTCGAGCCCTCCCCGGTCAATGCCCAGACCGCGCGCACCGTGCGCTGGCTGTCGGGCCGCGGCGGCTCGATGACGGTCCCGTCCGACTTCGGCGCCACCAGCCGCGAGTGCCAGAGCTCGGTGCGCTGCGTGGCGGGCGAGGTGACCGGGAGTTTTGCGTGGCGCCAGCGCTCGGCGCTGTGCGGGCTGATGATCAGACGCCACGGCAGTTCGATGGCCGTCTGTTTGGGGCCAGGCAGGGCCGGCTTCACGCTGATCGTGGGACGCGTGACGACGGGACCGGGGAAAACGCCGAGGTCGCTGGAAATGGCGTCGGCGACGCTGGCACGCATCGGGCGCAGCCCGGGACCGCCGCTCGCCTGACGCAGCTGCACGGTGGCCATGTCGCCCTGCACCGCGGCGATGCGCAGGGTTCGCGCGGCAAAGCTGGACAGCGCAGCGCGTTGGGCCGCGGGCAGCTTGGCGACATTGGCCATGAAGAGATCGGCGACGGCGACAAACGTTCCGCCGGAGCCCGGCGGTTTGGCGTTGGCCGGCACCGACAGGGCGAGCTCCTCAACGGCGGCCAGCACGCCCTCGAGGGTGTACGGCACATCGAAGCCGTTGGGAACGGTGAAAGCGAGGCGCGACTCGCCCGAGATGCGCGCCCGCACCGGCGGGCCGGTTAGCTCCTCGCTGGGCATGCCGGACGTCTCGGACTCGGCGCCCTCGGGGTTTTTCTCGAAGAAGGTCTGCTCGGTGATGGCCTGCGGCGGAAAGTGCAGCACCAGGTAGGAGGAAGCGCTACCCGTTTTCTTGAGCCGCGGCGGGCTGCCGGGTTGGATCGTCAGGTTGTGCAACTCGAGACGCAGGGCCACGAGGTCTTCCGGGCGCACGACGGCGTGGCCAGGGCGGCCAGCGTCGAAGAAATTGCCGATCGGGTCGACGGTGAAGATTGGCAGGTTGGGATCGACAATGATGGGGCCCGGGGTAAGGATGGGCGTCGCCGCCGGTGCTGTGGCGGTGGGCCGGGGCGTGGCGGTGGCGGTAACTTCAGGTCGCGTCGCGGTGGCAGTTGTGCTTGCAGGACGTGTCGCGGTGGTCGTGGTCGCGCGGCGCGTCGCGGTGATCGTTGCCGGTCGCGCCGCATTGACGAGGCCGGCCCGCAGAACCACTGGTGCCCGAGCCTTGCGCCGCGTGGCCGGCTTCCGCTTGGCAGTGCCTTGGTTGCGGCCTTTGCGAGTTTTTTTCCCGGACATGGAAGCCTCCCCGGCCAGGGCAATGAGTTCAGAGCAGGATCAAGGTCCGCGCCCTAGGGGCGACACTGCGACTGAGGACCCCTGACGGATAACGGATAGGAAATTGAACCGTATCACGCGTCGCGGGACGGCTCAAGTGAGGCTGAGATGCAGCAACCGGCGCGAGCCATGGTGGATGACCACAAAGACACAGAGCAGCCGAAACGTCACGGTGGCGGTGACGAAGAGGTGTCACGCAATGATTCCCTTGGCGTGGCTTCCCAGAAATGTCGCCCAGCAGCTGATCACCACGAGGCTTGCCAAGGGGTCGCTTGGGCAGGTACTTCCCGACGGTTCGCGGTGACACTCGCACCCCGAGCTTTAGCAGCAGTTCATTGGTGAAGCGCTCTTCGCCCCACGACGGATTCTCCATTGCCATACGCCGGACTACCAGTCGCTGCCGGCCGTTCCTATCCTCGGCGATCACCCCACGTGAGGCCGCTTACGGTGTGCGACGAGATGCCGTCAGGCATCGAGGTGTGTAATTGACTATGGAAAAGAAACAGCACGCTACCTATGCTGCGAGCGAGGTCGACGTTACTAGGGACATATGCCCTTTAACGCATTGGCACCGGATCGACCAGAGCTCGATAGTGCGGTCCGAACAACGATCTTGGCGGCGAAGTCCTAGCGGAGTTTTCGCTTTGTGCGATGAAGGCCGACGTGACTCCATATTTGGCGATACATCCACCCGGGGGTCTTATGCACATCCTGTTCATCACCACTGCACATAACAGTCTTAGTCAGCGGTTGTACATCGAGCTCACCGGACTAGGACACGCGGTTTCGGTCGCTCTTGCCACCAGCGAGCAAGCCATGCTGGACGCCGTCGAAACAACGCGTCCCGATTTCATCATCGCGCCGATGCTGAAAAAGCCCATTCCGGACGCAATTTGGCGCAGTCACACCTGCATCATCGTTCATCCCGGTATCAAAGGCGATCGCGGGCCGTCCTCGCTTGACTGGGCCATTGCTTTGGGCGAAGAGACCTGGGGCGTCACCAACTTGCAAGCGGAAGCCGAGATCGATGCGGGCGCGATCTGGGCGTCGCACAACTTCCGCATGCAGGAACGTCCCTATGCAAAGAGCAGTGTCTATCGCCACGAAGTGACTGAGGCCGCGGTGTGCGGCGCGCTCGAGGCATTGAAGCACTTCGAGTCCGGAGATTTCACTCCAGAAGTGCTCGACTACGGCAAGCCGGACGTACGCGGCGAGCTGCGCCCAGCGATGAAACAGCAACGGCGGGCGATCAATTGGAGCAAGGACACGACGGCAGAAGTCGCGCGCACAATCCGCGCTGCTGACTCCAGTCCAGGTGTGTTGGATTCTCTTTTTGGCGAACCGCATTATCTCTTTGGCGCGCACGAAGAGGATCGCTTGAAAGGCGCTCCCGGAGAAATCCTGGCGACGCGCCGCGGCGCCGTTTGTGCGGGCACGGTAGACGGCGCGCTCTGGATCACGCATCTTAAAGCCAAGAAAGCCGGCGCGATCAAGCTGCCGGCCACGCAAGTGCTTGGAGAGCGCCTAAAAGACATTCCCGAATCACCAATGCCGTTCGACGCGGTGGCCGACTATCGGTCATTGCGTGAGATCCGCTATGTCCAGTGCAACGAAGTCGGCTATCTCTACTTCGACTTCTACAACGGCGCCATGAACAAACCTCGGCGGCGGCCTGGTCGCACACGGTCGAGACGAAATGCAGCGCACCGGTGCCGCAAACGCGTCCCAGCTCTTGCTGCGCAGGCCCACGGTGGGCAGGCGATTATTGCGCAGCAACTCGAAGGCGAACGGATCAACAGCACCCGCCGGATGGCTGCCGGCACTGTACGGCTTGAGCATGCCCCCACCCATGTGGTTCAGGAACGGATGCGCAGTGTAAATCCAACGGTATCCCGCGTCGCGGGAAGGCTCAAGGCGGGGTATGAGACGGACGTGCGGAGCCTGAGAAGCGCTGCATTTGGTGCGGATACTCGGCCTGCCTTCTACCGAAACGCTTGACTCAGTTACTCCCAGCCCTCATTCCGCGTTCTCGGATTGCCATTCCGACCGTTTGCCGGCTCGGGCTGCCTCTGGTGCCATCCTTCACTGGGCCCAGGCTGGCATGACGGATGCAAGCAGAACAACCTCGCATCCGGGGCCAGACCGCAACGCATCTGGCGACGGGCGCGGATGCTTGGCTATCAGGCGACGCGGTGATCGAACAAGTACGTCGGGGCCGCCATGACCCTGTTGCGACCAGTCTGCTTGGCCGCGTAGAGCGCGCGATCGGCGTGCTCGAGTAGTTCCTGGGATGCGTTGTTCGGCCCAGGCACCAGCTGCGCCACACCGATGCTCGAAGTGACCCGTCCGAACGGAGAGGCGCCGTGCGGGATATCCAGTGCAGCGATTGCTCCCAGCACGCGCTGTGCAACGTCGAGCGCGCCATCCGTGTCGGTGACCGGCAGCAGGACCACGAATTCGTCGCCGCCGTAACGGGCGGCTAGGTCCGCCGGGCGCTGCAGCGATTGGCCGACCGCCTTGCCGACCAGGGCAAGGCAGTCGTCGCCGGCGCGATGCCCATGGCGATCGTTGTAGGACTTGAAGTAGTCGACATCGATGAACAGCACTGTCAGCGGCCTACGGTCCCGACGCGCGCGCTCCCACTCCGTGGCGCAAACGATGTCAAAGTGCCGGCGGTTATGAAGACCGGTCAGCGGGTCGGTGATGGTGAGCGCACGTAGTTCGTCCTGTAGGCGCCGGTTCTCCTCCAGTTGCTGACGCAGGCGCCAATTGACGCGATAGAAACGGCGTGCGATCCAGACGACCACGGCCAAGATGAGTGCGCCGGCTGCAAGTACCCACAGCAGCCAGCGCCAGTCACGCGGCTGCGGGGAATGGTAGATCAGCCCGCCGATGTCGATGTCGGCGGCGCCGGGTGCAAGACCGAGCTCGCGGTACACGTCTAAGATGTGCTGCCAGCGGCGGACGTGCGAGTGGCCGAGCTCTACAAGATCCGAGCGGATCAGTGGGATCATGCGTTCGGCCTCAAAGCGCAGCTTTTCCACAGGAAGGTCGGGCGCGTACTTCGCGTGAATGAGCGCAGAGATCTCCTCTTGATGTGCGAGAGCGTACTCCCAGCCGC
Source organism: Burkholderiales bacterium (assembly GCA_036787045.1). Lineage (GTDB taxonomy): Bacteria > Pseudomonadota > Gammaproteobacteria > Burkholderiales > SHXO01 > SHXO01. The sequence continues at coordinate 12,456 of DAIQQA010000135.1, forward strand.
GCAGACTCGCCGCGCGGAAGGCCTCCGCCCATTCCGGGTGCCTTGTCACCATTGCACGGGTGGTGAACAGCGTGTCGCCGTAAAAGTCCACGCCGCTGGAGCGTGGCGTGAACTGGCGGTACTGCCCACCCGATTGCTGCAGGTAGTAGCTCTCGTCGGTCTCGTAGCCTGCGAGCGCGTCGACGCGCCCCTGCACCAGGGTGTCCACGGTGTAGTCATGCTGCACGAGTTGCAGTCGGTCGAGCGGCACCTGCTCGCGCTGCAGGTAGGCGAAAATTTCGGTTTCCCACGGCGCGAGCGCCACCTTGTGGCCCGCGAGGTCATGCACAGTATCGATGCCAGCGTCGCGGCGCACGAACAAAGTGAGTGGTGAGTGCTGGAAGATGGAGGCAAGCACGACAACCGGGTCACCTCTCGCGTAGCGCAACACCAGCTCCGAGGATGCGACGCCGAAGTCGGCTCCGCCCTTCAGCACAGTCTCGACAGGATCGGTGCCGGGGGTTGCCGGGATGATCGTCACGTCGAGACCGGCCTCACGGTAATAGCCCTTCTCGAGTGCCGTGTAGAAGCCGGCGAACTGGAACTGGTGACGCCACTTGAGCTGCAGGCGCACTGGTGCGGCGCTTCCGGAGAACGTCTCGGCCGCACAGACGGTGGGCGTGGCCGCAAGGATGGCGGACATAGCAACGGCCAGTCCAGTCCGCCACAACCCCAGACTGGTCTTTGTTGGTCGGCAATGTCCGTCGCTCATGCGGATCGTCCTTTTCCGGGCAGGCGTATTGTAATATTGGTGGGCGACCGGCTCTTCGTCAGGTCAACGACGGCGCGTGGTCCGAGGCGATCTTGCGCCAGTTCGCCTTCGTCTGGACCCTGTCGGCCCTCGCGCAAACGCTCACAAGGCGCGTGGTCGGCGACTACGAGGCTGCCGAGGGCCGCGTGGCAGCCGATCGGGTAGGGCTGTGGCAGGATGCAAACCCGACGGCTCCGTGGGAATGGCGGAAGGCTCCGCGACGCTCGAGGTAGCTCAGCAGTCTGCTTGGTGAGGCAGTCTTGAGTGACCGCGTCGCAGCGACCGGCGTACGAGCTGCAGCAGGCTTAGCTTGGCCGGCTGGTGCGAGCTGATGGGCGTAGAACTTGCCGGCGTGCAGCGTATCCCGGTGAGGGGCGGAAGTTCGAGGTCGATGGTATTCTGGGCGGACCATCTGGTCGGTCTGCTATGGTCGAGACTGTTTGGATCATTCGCACGGAAGAAGGACGGGACTGCCATGACTACAGCGAGTCGGTCGAACAGCACAGCAGCGGTCGCACTCGTCGCCACACTCTGCGCGGTGCTCGT
>DAIQQA010000035.1:0-8638 GCA_036787045.1 Burkholderiales bacterium
GCACCTTGCCGCCCATGTGGCCGCACTTCTTCGCCGAGGCGAGCTGGTCCTCGAAATGGACCCCGGCCGCGCCGGCTTCGATCATGTGCTTCATCAGCTCGTGCGCGTTGAGCACGCCGCCGAAACCGGCTTCGGCGTCCGCGACGATCGGCGCGAACCAGTCGATCACGTCCTTGCCTTCGGCATGATGGAGCTGGTCGGCCCGGATGAAGGCATTGTTGATCTTGCGCACGACGCTGGGCACGCTGCTTACCGGATAGAGCGACTGATCCGGATACATCTCGAATGCATCGTTGGCGTCCGCCGCGACCTGCCACCCCGACAGATAGATCGCCTTCAGACCGGCCTTGACCTGCTGCATAGCCTGGTTGCCGGTCATGGCACCCAGCGAGTTGACGAACGGCTGGTCCTTGAGGAGCTTCCAGAGCTTTTCGGCGCCGCGTCGGGCTAGCGTGTGCTCGATGTGCAGCGTGCCGCGCAGTCGACAGACGTCCTCCGCGGTGTAGCCGCGGCGCACGCCGCGCCAGCGCGGGTTATCCGCCCAGTCGTCTTTCAGCTGGGCGATCTCCTGCTTCCGGTCCATTTGCCTTCCCTCCCGCCAAATATGGGGGTCAGTTGCGTTTCGCTCGCGCATTGCGCCAGCACCATGGGAGGTTCACGCCGTTGCCCATCGCCAGGGTGAGGGATGATGCCTCTAGCGCCTGCGGCCCTCTCGTCGCCGCAGCCCGCGCGTCGTCGCGCACGGACCCGCCACCGGCAGGTGCCCCGGTTCCTCGGCCGGCACCCGCACCTTTCGGGCGGGCGCAGCTTGCGCCCGCCGCTTCCCTGTCGCGCGGTGGCTTGACCGCGGACGGCGGTAGCGTCAGCGAGTATAGCAGCGCGATTCCGCGCCGCAACAGGGGATCCGCAGATCGGCCCGGCGCATGGCTGTGAAAAACAGTTAACATTTTGAATAACAATGCGGTTTTGCGATGCGCAAGCGGACCTCTTGCACGCCGGCTCGCAATCCCGGGCTGCTCTCAGCGGGAGATCGGCCGATAATGTAGAATCCTCGTTTTTTCAAGGCCCTAACAGGTCATTTTCGCGCCCGCGGGCATCCCGTCATCCTCGAGAGGATTTCATGTACCAGCACATCCGCGTTCCCACTTCCGGCAGCAAGATCACGGTCAACCGCGACTTCACGCTCAATGTACCGGCCAACCCCATCATTCCCTTCATCGAAGGCGACGGGACGGGGGTGGACATCACTCCAGTGATGAAGAGTGTCGTGGATGCCGCCGTGAAAGCTGCCTATGGCGGGAGGCGCAAGATCGAGTGGATGGAGATCTACTCGGGCGAGAAGTCCTGCCGGGTCTATGGTGAGAACGTCTGGCTCCCCGACGAGACGCTGCAGGCAGCCAAGGAGTTCGTGGTCTCCATCAAGGGCCCGCTCACCACGCCGGTCGGCGGCGGCATCCGCTCCATCAACGTCGCGCTGCGGCAGGAGCTCGACCTGTACGTGTGCCTGCGGCCGGTGCGCTACTTCAAGGGCGTTCCCAGTCCGCTGAAGCAGCCGGAGAAGACCGACATGGTCATCTTCCGCGAGAACTCCGAGGATATCTACGCCGGCATCGAATGGCAGGCCGAGACCGATGGCGCCCGCAAGGTCATCAAGTTCCTGATCGACGAGATGGGCGTCAAGAAGATCCGCTTCCCGCAGACCTCCGGCATCGGCATCAAGCCGGTCTCGCGCGAGGGCACCGAGCGCTTGGTGCGCAAGGCCATTCAGTACGCGATCGCCAACAAGCGCCGGTCGGTGACCCTGGTGCACAAAGGCAACATCATGAAGTTCACCGAGGGTGCCTTCCGCGACTGGGGCTACGCGCTGGCCCAGAAGGAGTTCGGCGGCCAGCCGCTGGACGGCGGCCCGTGGATGAAGCTGCCGAACGGGATCATCGTCAAGGACGTGATCGCGGATGCTTTCCTGCAGCAGATTCTGCTGCGTCCGGACGAGTACGATGTCATCGCAACGCTGAACCTGAACGGGGACTACATCTCGGATGCCCTGGCGGCGCAGGTGGGTGGGATCGGCATCGCACCGGGGGCCAACACCAGCGACTCGGTGGCCATGTTCGAGGCTACGCACGGCACCGCGCCCAAGTACGCCGGCAAGGACTACGTCAACCCGGGCTCGCTGATCCTTTCCGCCGAGATGATGCTCCGCCACATGGGCTGGGTGGAGGCTGCCGACCTGATCGTCTCGTCGATGGAGAAGGCCATCCTCGACAAGGTGGTGACCTACGACTTCGCCCGTCTGATGGACGGTGCGACCCAGGTGTCCTGCTCGGGCTTCGGCAAGGCGATGATCGAGCGGATGGGGTGATGGGGCCGAGTGCGCCATCAAGGCGCGATTTCAATAACTGCGCGAAGGCTGTGCAGGTTCACATGTGGGCGGCCGCCATGCAGGGCGCCCTCGGCCACAACAAAAACCCGCCTCGTGGGCGGGTTTGGACCATGCTGTGCGGGCGCTGTGGGTTGCTACTGCGCCTCAAATCCGAACTGTCTCTTCCTCCTCGGGACTCCTGCTTGGGGAACCCTTGACGTTGCTGTGTCAGGGCGATTGCCGGTCGCGGGCTCTAGCGTCAAGCTGCCTGGATGTTCGAGGCCTGCTTGCCCTTCGGCCCCTGGGTGACCTCGAAGCTGACCTTCTGGCCTTCCTTGAGCGTCTTGAAGCCACTCATATTGATGGCCGAGAAGTGGGCGAAGAGATCCTCCCCTCCATCGTCGGGAGTAATGAAGCCGTAGCCCTTCGAGTCGTTGAACCACTTGACCGTACCAGTTGCCATACTTCCTTTCCTTGTAGAAGACCCGGACGCCGAAGGCGTCCGCCGAGCGCTCGCGGTCCAGAACTCTGGCCACGCCTCCTCCAGTGCACTCGACACGAGAGCCGATTTTCTTTTTAGGTCATTTACTATCCGAAGTCAAGGAATTAGCCTGGCGCGGGGGGCTCGGTACGCAAAATGCTTTGCCCGTACTTGTAAAATTCCGCGTTATGCGCGACAGTAGTGACGGAGCAATTCTCGGTCTGGCTTTAGACTCACGAAGCGTCCATGGCTAGTGGAAACCGCGACAACGCTCTGCTGGAGACCCAGAAGAGCCGCGTCAAACCACCACCCATGTTCAAGGTGGTTCTGCTCAACGACGATTACACCCCGATGGATTTCGTCGTCGCAGTCCTCCAGACCTTCTTCTCCATGAGCCGCGAGCAGGCCACCCAGATCATGCTCAGGGTGCACCGCGAAGGCATGGGTGTGTGCGGCGTGTATCCGAAGGATATAGCCGCGACCAAGGTCGAGCAGGTGATCGCCTTCTCACGCAAGCACGAGCATCCGCTGCAGTGCGTGATGGAGGAGACGTGAAGTGCAGAGGTTAAGGCGAAGGGCTGGGCATGCCGTAAGGTTGCACCAGGAAGCAGTCACCGGAACTTGAGAGGTAAGGATCTGTATGATCGCGCAGGAGCTCGAAGTCAGTCTGCACATGGCGTTTATGGACGCACGCCAGAAGCGCCACGAGTTCATTACAGTCGAGCATCTGCTGCTGGCGCTGCTCGACAACCCGTCGGCGTCCGAGGTGCTGCGCGCCTGCGCGGCCAACGTCGAAGAGCTGCGCAAGCTGCTCACCGACTTCATCAACGAGCACACCCCCATCGTCACCGGCGACGAGGTGGACACCCAGCCCACCCTGGGCTTCCAGCGCGTGATCCAGCGCGCCATCCTGCACGTGCAGTCCTCGGGCAAGAAGGAGGTGACCGGGGCCAACGTGCTGGTGGCCATCTTCGGCGAGAAGGACTCCCATGCGGTGTATTTCCTGCACCAGAAGGGGGTAACGCGCCTGGACGTGGTGAACTACATCTCCCACGGCATCAGCAAGGTGCCGCAGACCGGGCCGTCCAAGCAGCAGGAGTCGGAAGCCGACGGCGAGCAGGACCAGGCCCAGGGCGGGGCGCTGGAAACCTACACGATGAATCTCAACGCCCTGGCGCTTGCCGGCAAGATCGACCCGCTGATCGGGCGCGATCGCGAGCTGGAGCGGGTCGTGCAGACCCTGTGCCGGCGCCGCAAGAACAACCCGCTGCTGGTGGGTGAGGCAGGCGTGGGAAAGACCGCGATCGCCGAGGGGCTGGCGCGGCGGATCATCGAGGGCAGCGTGCCCGACATCCTGGCGCGCTGCCAGGTCTATGCACTGGACATGGGCGCCCTGCTCGCGGGCACCAAGTACCGCGGCGACTTCGAGCAGCGACTCAAGGCTGTGCTCAAGCAGCTGGTGGACAACCCCAACGCCATCCTGTTCATCGACGAGATCCACACCTTGATCGGCGCGGGCGCAGCCTCGGGCGGCACGCTGGATGCGTCCAACCTGCTCAAGCCGGCCCTGTCCACCGGTGCGCTGAAGTGCATCGGCGCCACCACCTATACCGAGTACCGCGGCATCTTCGAGAAGGATCACGCGCTGTCGCGACGCTTCCAGAAGATCGACGTGGTCGAACCCAGCGTGCAGGAGACGGTGGAGATCCTGCGCGGGCTGAAGAGCCGGTTCGAGGCGCACCATGGGGTGCGCTACACGACCTCGGCGCTGGCCACAGCCGCGGAGCTGTCCGCACGCTACATCAATGACCGGCACCTGCCGGACAAGGCCATCGACGTGATCGATGAAGCAGGCGCAGCGCAGCGCATCCTGCCCAAGTCCAAGCAGCGGCGCGTGATCACCAAGCACGAGATCGAGGAGATCATCGCCAAGATCGCGCGCATCCCGCCGCATAACGTCTCCTCCAACGACCGCGGCAAGCTCAAGAACCTGGACCGCGACTTGAAGGCCGTGGTGTTCGGGCAGGACAAGGCGATCGAGGCGCTCGCGTCCTCGATCAAGATGGCCCGCAGCGGGCTCGGCAACCCGCAGAAGCCGATCGGCAACTTCCTGTTCTCCGGCCCGACCGGGGTGGGCAAGACCGAGGTCGCGCGTCAGCTCGCCTACATCATGGGCGTGGAGCTGATCCGCTTCGACATGTCCGAGTACATGGAGCGGCACGCGGTCTCGCGGCTGATTGGCGCGCCGCCGGGCTACGTGGGCTTCGACCAGGGCGGCTTGTTGACCGAGGCCATCACCAAGCATCCCTACTCGGTGCTGCTGCTGGACGAGATCGAGAAGGCGCACCCGGACATCTTCAACATCCTGCTGCAGGTGATGGACCACGGCACGCTGACCGACAACAACGGTCGCAAGGCCGATTTCCGCAACGTGGTGATCATCATGACCACCAACGCCGGGGCCGAATCTCTCACCAAGACCTCCATCGGCTTCACCCAGTCGAAGAGCGTCGGCGACGAGCTGCAGGACATCAAGCGCATGTTCACGCCGGAGTTCCGCAACCGGCTGGACGCGACGATCTCGTTCGCACCGCTGACGCACGAGGTCATCCTGCGCGTGGTGGACAAATTCCTCATGCAGCTCGAGGACCAGCTCCACGAGAAGAAAGTCGAAGCGAGCTTCACGCAGGCGCTCAAGGACCATCTGGCCAAGCACGGCTTCGACCCGCTGATGGGTGCTCGCCCGATGGCACGGCTGATCCAGGACACCATCCGGCGCGCCCTGGCCGACGAGTTGTTGTTCGGCCGGCTTGCCAACGGCGGCAAGGTGATGGTGGACGCGGATGATGCCGGCAAGATCCGGTTGGAGTTCCCGGAGGAAGAGCCGACCAGTCCGGCGAGTGTGGAGACCTAGCCTGCAGTCTTTGCGCCGGCTCGACGGGACGGGCAGGGTGACCTGCCCGTTCTCGCTTTGGCGGCCGGCGCACGCTGCGCTATAGTCGTCGGCTCGGCACGCGCCGGTTCGTCACCGATACAGCTGCCGCTGCGGTTCATTTCCGAGCCCGGTCGAGCCTCTGTAATGGGGGAGTCAGAGCATGATCATCAAAGCAGGCATGCCCTTTCTCGTGCTGGGCCTCATCGCAGCGCTGGTTTGCCCTGCGTTGGCCGCCGACATGGATGCCCGCAACCTCGCGGCGAACTGCACGGGGTGTCATGGCACCAACGGCGTCAGTGCGGGCGGCATTCCAACGCTGGCAGGTGTCGACCGCGCGCGCATCGTCCAGCTGATGCAGGAGTTCCGCGACGGCAAGCGGGCTGCCACCGTGATGCAACAGCTTGCCAAGGGCTACACAGACGAGCAGATCGAGGCCATTGCAGCCTGGCTGGCGACTCAGAAGTAGGCGCCCGGCCCGGCAAGTACGGAGGAAAGAGCACATGTCCGTCTCCAGACGCGAATTCCTGAAGTGGGGCGGGGTGGGTGCGGCCGGCACGTGGGCTGGTGCCAGCCTCCGGCCGGTGCGCGCGGCGGCCGCCCCACGTGTCGTCATAGTCGGCGGCGGCTTTGCCGGTGCCACCGCCGCCAAGTACATCCGCCTCTGGTCGCCGGACATTGCGGTCACCCTGATCGAGCGCAACCGGGAGTTCATCTCGTGCCCGATGTCGAACCGGGTGCTTGCGGGTACCGTCGAGCTGGCGGACCTGACGCGCGGTTACGGTGCGCTGGCGTCCAGATATGGTGCGCAGGTCGTCCACGACCAGGTCAGCGCCATCGATCCCGACAACCAGACGGCGAGCACGGACAGCGGCGATACATTCGCGTACGACCGGTTGATCGTGGCGCCAGGCGTCGACATCCTGTCCGACCAGGTGCCGGGCCTCGGAAGCCAGGCAGCGCAGGACAAGGTGCTGCACGCCTGGAAGGCCGGGCCGCAGACTGTGGCGCTGCGCCGGCAGCTCGAGGCCATGCGCGACGGCGGAGTCTATGCTATCAGCATGCCGAAGGCGCCATACCGCTGCCCGCCCGGCCCCTACGAGCGCGCCTGCCAGGTGGCCTGGTACTTCAAGCAGCACAAGCCGAAGTCCAAGGTTCTTGTTCTCGACGCCAACGACAAGGTGCAGTCCAAAGAAGCGCTGTTCAAGAAGGTCTGGAGCGAGATGTATCCGGGCATGGTCGAATACCGCCCCAACAGCACACTCCTGGAAGTCGATGCCGCAACGCTCACCGCGCGGTTCGAGTTCGAGGACGTCAAGGCGGACGTGCTCAACGTGGTGCCGCCGCAGCGTGCCGCGGACATCGCTGTGCGCGCCGGGCTAGTGACGGTCAACGACAAGTGGTGCGGGGTGGACTTCCTGAGCTACGAGTCGCTGGTGCGCAAGAACATCCACGTGCTGGGCGACGCGATCGTGGCAGCGCCCGCCATGCCGAAGTCCGGCCACATGGCCAATCAGCACGCCAAGGTCTGCGCCGCGGCGGTGATCGAGCTGCTCCACGGCAGGCAGCCGAGCGCCAGCCCGATGCTCACCAACACGTGCTACAGCTTCGTGAGCGACCGGCAGGTGATTCACGTCGCCTCGGTGCACCAGTACGACGCCGCGAAACGGACCATGGTCACGGTGCCTGGCAGCGGCGGGGTGTCGAGCGAGCCCAATCAGATGGAAGGCAACTACGCCGAGGCGTGGGGCCAGAACATCTGGGGCGACATGCTCGGGTGAACCTAGCCGAAGAGCCGTGACGGAAGGGCTGACCGGGAAGTAGCCGAAGGCGGGACGGCAAGTTGTCCGGTCGCCTCACGGGTCGGCATCAAGCTCGACCTGTCCTTGGTCTCGGCGGAAGCAGGATGAAGGTCAACGCTACCACTCCGGCAAAGCTCAGATAGATCGCGGTGAAAACCCACAACGGCCAGTCGTAGAACAGCAGCGCGTGCAACCAGCGCTGCACGAAGCCGGTCTCGGTGTCTTCGCCCGGCCGCAGCCAGTCCTCGAGCAGAGTCAGCGGGCACAGCACGCCCACTAGCGCCTCCATCGCGACGAAGCCGATCGCAGCGAAGTGCAGCACGCGGAACCACCAGTTGCGCACCCAGCGCCAGCCCAGCGCGCAGCCCAGCCAGATCGCGACCAGCCCGCCGACGACGAACAGCACGTAGGCAAAGTGCAGGACGAGGACGACATCGGCGAGCAGGACCATGGACTGTCCGGTTGCCCCGCGGCGGGTGACGCGGGCAATGCTAGCCCGGTTACGTCTCTCGGTCACGCTTTCCGGTCAGCGCTTTCCGGTCAGCGCTACCCGCTCACGTCTCCCGGTCACGCCCTTCGGTCATGTTCCCCGGTTACGCCTTCCGGTCTTCGTGCAGCTGGATTGCGATGCGCCCCGCGACGACCGCTTCGACGGCACCATCCGGCGCGACCGCGTGGCATCGCTGGACCTATCGGTGGTCGACTCGGGATCACAGCGGGTGATGCGCACGCCGCGGCAGATCGCCAAGGCCAGCGAAGACTATTTCCTGGTCAGCATCCAGACCGCTGGGACCGGTTGCGTGCGGCAGGACGGGCGCGAGGCCGCACTGCGGCCGGGTGACTTCGCGCTGTATGACAGCACACGTCCCTAGGAGCTGGAATTCGCGGAGCCCTTTCAGCAGCTCGTGCTGCCGGTGCGAGCTCGGTGACCCACAGCAGGGCTATCGCACCATCAGCGGCATCGCCTTCGGCTGGGGCTTCAACGACGCCGCACACTTCAGTCGAGCCTTCAGGGAGCGCTTCGGCCTCAGCCCGCGCGAATGGCGGGCGAGCAACTCATC
>DAIQQA010000035.1:8738-22238 GCA_036787045.1 Burkholderiales bacterium
CCTTCAGGGAGCGCTTCGGCCTCAGCCCGCGCGAATGGCGGGCGAGCAACTCATCCACCGGCCGAGCATAGGAAGCGGCTAAGACCTAACCTCTCACCACGAAGACACGAAGGCACGAAGAAAACCGAAACGACGGTCTGGCCATTTCCTGCACTGCATAGAGCGCAGCGGTGGCGAATGCAGGCCGCCCACCACGCCCTATCCAGCTTTCTTGGAGCCTTCCTTCGTGCCTTCGTGTCTTCGCGGTGAGGGGTAGGCTTGAAATACGGCTCAACCGCGGGCGACTGGCCGGGCCGGGTCCGCGCACCACTCGCTCCACGACCCCGGATACAGGCGCGAGCCGCTCAGCCCGGCGATCTCCATGGCGAGGATGTTGTGGCAGGCGCTCACGCCCGAGCCGCACTGGTGCACCACCTGCTCGGGCGCGCGCTTCTGGAGCAGTGCCTGGAACGCTGCGCGCAGCTCCTGGGCCGACTTGAAGCGGCCATCGGTGCCCAGGTTGTCTTTGTAGAGGCGGTTGAGCGCCCCGGGGATGTGGCCCGCGACCGGGTCGATGGGCTCGGTTTCGCCCCGATAACGCTCGGGCGCGCGGGCGTCGATGACGACCATGCTGGGCTGGTTCAAGTGGGACAGCACGTAGCCGACATCGACCGAGACGTCGCGCGGCCGACCGGAGAACGTCGTGGCCTTTATCGCAGGCTGTTCCGCAGTAGTCGGTGCGCCGGCCTTCACCCAACCCTCCCAGCCGCCGTCCAGCACAGCGACGTTGTCGTGCCCCAGCCAGCGCAGCATCCACCACAGCCGCGTGGCGGAGGCGCCCCCGGCATGGTCATAGGCGATCACCTGCTTGCTGCTGTCCACCCCCTGGGAGCCGAGCCAGGCCATGAACCGGGCGGGCTCGGGCAGGGGATGGCGGCCGCTCCTCGCGGTCTTGGGGCCGGACAGATCCGTGTCGCTGTGGGCAAAGCGTGCGCCGGGAATGTGGGCCTGTGCATAGGCTTGAGCGCCTGCGTCAGGTCGCATCAGATCGTGGCGGCAGTCGAAGACCACGAAGCTTGCGTCGTCGAGATGCGGTCTGAGCTCGTCCACTTGGATCAACGAGCGGTAGGGCATGAGGTCGTACTCCTGAAGTGGGCTAGTCCGCCGCGAGCCAGTCGCGCGCGGCGGCCTCGTCTCCGAACACCTGGACATCGGCGTCCAGGAACAGCTGCGACAGCAGCGCCATCCATCGCACGGTTTCGCGCTCGCTCAAGATCGCGATGCGGCCGCGCTCGTGCGCGTGCGCGCGCGTGAAGCGGATGTCCTCCAGCGCGACGTCCACGGTGTAGTCGACCATGTCGCGCAGATCGACCAGCAGGTTGACCCGTCCTTGCGCCTTGAGCTGGCGGGCGACTTCTTCCTCGAAGCGCTTGTAGTCGGCGAGCTCGAACTCGCCGAACACGCCGACGACGCCGAGATTGCCCTCGTTCTGGATGGAGATCACGAGCAGTCCTGCAGGTAAGTGGAGGGGCGCTATGATAAGTCAACGCTCCGGGAAGCGGCAAAGACCGCGCCCGGGCCGGTCAGGCGGCCGGCATGCGTTGACCAGAGCATTGATATTGCGTTATTTTGCATCCTTTTCTCCGGCGTTGCAGCTTCACACGCCGGGACCATTCCAAGCCAATGCCCAGGCAGTCCGTTTCCCCTAGCGACCCGGTAGTCCCAACCGAGAAGGCGGCCGAGCCCGCCGAGCCTGGTTCGACGCCAGCCAGCTTCGAAGTGGCGCTGGCCGAGCTCGAAGCCATCGTTGCGCGCATGGAGTCGGGCGAGCTGCCACTGGAAGAAGCCTTGGCGGCCTACAAGCGCGGTGCGCAGTTGCTGCAGTTCTGCCAGTCCACGCTGAAAGACGCCCAGCAGCAGGTCCAGATTCTCGAGGCCGGACTGCTCCAGGACTTCGCCGATGCAGACCGAGGCGACTGACTTCGCCGACTGGATGCGCCTGCGGCAGGAGCGCATGGAGGCCGTGCTGGAGGGGCTGCTCCCGGCCGGGAGTCTGATGCCGGCCAGGCTGCACGAGGCGATGCGTTATGCCGTGCTGGGTGCGGGCAAGCGAGTGCGTCCGCTGCTGGCATTCGCCGCGGGCGAGGCGGCAGGCGCGCGGGCGCAGCACGTCGAACGTGCCGCCGCGGCCGTGGAACTGATCCACGCCTACTCCCTGGTGCATGATGACCTGCCATGCATGGATGACGACGTGCTGCGCCGGGGCAAGCCCACCTGCCATGTTGCTTTCGGCGAGGCCACCGCCCTTCTGGTCGGGGATGCCTTGCAGAGCCTCGCATTCCAGGTTCTGGCCGAGCAGCCCATTGCGCCGACCCCGGCGGCGCAGCTCGACATGGTGCGAGTTCTGGCCGCTGCTGCCGGGTCCCGCGGCATGGCCGGGGGACAGGCCATCGACCTCGCCAGCACCGGGCGGGAGCTCACCCTCACGGAGTTGGAGCACATGCACATCCACAAGACCGGCGAGCTGATCCGCGCCGCCGTCCTACTCGGCGGCGGTTGTGGCAGCGGGCTGGGCCCGGAGCGCGCCGGCCGGCTCGACCACTTCGCGAAGGCAGCGGGCCTGGCCTTCCAGGTCGTCGACGATCTGCTCGATGCCCAGGCCGACACCGCGACGCTCGGCAAGACCGCGGGGAAGGATGCACGGCAGAACAAGCCGACCTACGTCAGCGTGCTCGGGGTATCGCGTGCGCGCGAGTTTGCCCAGGAGTTGCGCGGCGTCGCGCTGGGTGCGCTCGAGCCTTTCGGCAGCGAGGCTGCCCGGCTGCGGGCGCTCATCGATTTCATTGTCCTGCGCAGCCACTGATGCAACGTTCCGTCAAAGTGTACGAGCTGCTCACTACGATCAACGACCCGGCTGACCTGCGCAAGCTCGATCGCAAGCAGCTGCCTCGCCTGGCGGAGGAGCTGCGCGAGTTCCTGCTGGAGTCCGTATCCCATACCGGCGGGCATCTGTCGTCCAACCTCGGGACCGTAGAGCTGACCGTCGCGTTGCATTACGTGTTCGATACCCCTCGCGACCGTCTAGTGTGGGACGTCGGGCACCAGACTTACGCCCACAAGATCCTCACCGGAAGGCGCGAGGCGATGGCGGGCTTGCGCACCCTCGGTGGCATTGCCGGGTTTCCGCGACGCGAGGAGAGCCCCTACGACAGCTTTGGCACGGCGCACTCCAGCACCTCCATCAGCGCCGGCCTGGGTATGGCCGTGGCGGCCCGCCTGGCCGGAGAGGACCGGCGCGTGGTCACCGTCATCGGCGACGGCGCGCTCACTGCGGGGATGGCTTTCGAGGCGCTCAACAACGCGGGCGCCGTGGACGCCAACCTGCTGGTGGTCCTCAACGACAATGACATGTCGATCTCGGAGAACGTCGGCGCACTGAACAACTACCTGGCGCGCCTCATGTCGGGGCGGTTCTATGCGGCCGCGCGCCGGGCCGGCGAGCGCATGCTGGCGGCGATCCCACCGGTGCTGGATTTCGCCCGCAGGGCCGAGGAGCACGTCAAGGGCATGGTGACCCCGGGGACGCTGTTCGAGGAGTTCGGCTTCAACTACATCGGCCCCATCGACGGACACGACCTCGACGTCCTGGTCGCCACGCTGCACAACATCCGCGCACTCGATGGGCCCCAGTTCCTGCATGTCGTCACCCGCAAGGGCAAGGGCTACAAGCAGGCCGAGGAGGACCCGATCCTCTACCACGGCGTGAGCCGGTTCGATCCCGGCGGCGGCATCCAGGCGAAGCCAGCGGCCAAGCCGCCCTACACCCAGATCTTCGGCGACTGGCTGTGCGACACGGCGGCGGCCGATGCCAGGCTGGTCGGGATCACCCCCGCCATGCGCGAAGGCTCGGGCCTGGTGCGCTTCTCGCAGGAGTACCCCGACCGCTACTTCGACGTCGGCATCGCCGAACAGCACGCCGTCACGTTCGCCGCCGGGCTCGCCTGCGAGGGCCTCAAGCCGGTAGTAGCGATCTATTCGACCTTCCTGCAGCGGGCCTACGACCAGCTGATTCACGACGTCGCGATCCAGAACCTCCCGGTCGTGTTCGCGATCGACCGCGGCGGCCTGGTCGGGGCGGACGGGCCGACCCACCACGGTGCTTTCGACCTGTCCTATCTGCGCTGCATTCCCAACATGGTGGTCATGACGCCGAGCGACGAGAATGAATGCCGGCAGATGCTCCACACGGCTTTCCAGCTCGACCAGCCGGCGGCGGTCCGCTACCCGCGCGGCGCCGGTCCTGGCGCGGTGATCGAGGCCCGGATGGAGGCCCTGCCGCTGGGGCAGGGAGAGATCCGGCGCCAAGGCCACCGGGTGGCCTTTCTGGCCTTCGGGAGCATGCTCAGGCCCTGTCTGGACGCCGCCGACGGCCTGGATGCCACGGTGGCGAACATGCGCTTCCTGAAGCCGGTGGACGGCCCCTTGGCCCTGCAGCTGGCCGACAGCCATGACCTGCTGGTCACGGTGGAGGAGAACGTGGTGGAGGGCGGCGCGGGGAGCGCCGTGGCGGAGTACCTGGCCGGGCAGGGTCGGGCCGTGCCGCTGCTCCACCTCGGCCTGCCCGACCGTTTTGTCGAGCACGGCGACCCGGCGCTGCTGCTCAAGCAGTGCGGGCTGGACGCAGACGGGATCCTGGCCGCAGTGCGCCGGCGTTTACCTGAGTAGTTTACTCAGGTAATCTGCCCGAACTATAATCGGGCAAACCCAAACACCCAAGGACCTGGCCATGAACGACCCGCGCGCCTTTGCCATCCCCGACGTGCAAAGCAGCGCCGATACCCGGCAGCTTGCCATCGACCGCGTCGGCATCAAGGCGCTCCGGCACCCGGCGCGCGTGCGCGACAAGGGTGGGGGCGTGCAGCACACCGTGGCGATGTTCAACATGTACGTGCACCTGCCCCACAACTTCAAGGGGACGCACATGTCGCGCTTCGTGGAGATCCTGAACGGGCACGAGCGCGAGATCTCGGTGGAATCCTTCGAGACCATCCTGCGCGAGATGGTCCAACGGCTGGAGGCCGAGTCGGGCCACATCGAGATGAGCTTCCCGTACTTCGTGAACAAGGCCGCGCCGGTGTCCGGCGTGCAAAGCCTGATGGACTACGAAGTGACCTTCGTCGGCGAGATCGAGAAGGGGGAGTACCGGTTCACCATGAAGGTCGTCGTGCCGGTGACCAGCCTGTGCCCGTGCTCCAAGGGCATCTCCGACTATGGCGCCCACAACCAGCGTTCGCACGTCACCGTCACGGCCCGCACGCGCGGCTTCGTGTGGATCGAGGACCTGGTGCGCATCTGCGAAGAGCAGGCCTCCTGCGAGCTGTACGGCCTGCTCAAGCGGCCCGATGAGAAGTACGTGACCGAGCGCGCCTACGACAACCCCAAGTTCGTCGAGGACATGGTGCGCGACATCGCCGCCGTGCTCAACCGGGACGATCGCATCGAGTCCTACGTGGTCGAGTCAGAAAACTTCGAATCGATCCATAACCACTCTGCGTACGCTTATATCGAGCGCGACAAGACGAAGCGCTAGCCCGACCGCTTGCTACACCCTAAAGCGGGAACGCAAAGGACGCAAAGGAGAAAAGCGAGGACGCCAAGGAAAACGGGATGAGCTGCGAGCCCGAGGGAACGGGATTGGCGTCCATATGGATGCCTGGAAACGCGTTCCACGGTGCGCTCCGTGCAGCGATCCGGGCCGCCTGAAGTCACGGAATCCATTGCGTCCTTGGTTTTTCCCTTTGCGTCCTTTGCGTTCCCGCGGTGAGGGGTAGTAGTAATCAGTAGCGCTTGATGAGAGTAAGGTTACCGCCCTCGCGCCGCATCTCCACGCGGTTGAGGAAGCTCATCCCCAGCAGCACCCAGGGCAGGTCCTGGTCGTGCACCAGGGCGTCCACGTTGTTGAGGGTGATGTCCCCCACGCGCACGGTGTCGACCTTGACCTTGTAGACGGGCGCCACACCGTTCGCGGTGTTAGACAGGCCTTTCTGGCCTTTGAGGTAGTTGATTCCCACCCGGTGGGCGTCGCCCCGCCCCATCGAGATCATGGTCGCTCCGGTGTCCACGAGGAATCGCACGGTGCCGCCGTTGATGGTCCCGGTGGTGACGAAGTGCCCACGCTCGTCCGCGGAGAGGATGACCTGGCCGCTTCCTGCGCTGGGCGGGGCAGCCGAAACGTGGTTACCCATCGCAATCGTGCGGCGCTTGCCGTCGATCTCGAACACTGCCGATTCGGGTGTGGCCTTGATGAGCCGAGCGCCGTTGGGCAGGCTCTCGCCGTCGCGCAGTACCCGCGGGCGAGCGTTCGCCCCCAGGACGACCACGGCCTTGCCCTGGGACAGACCGACTACGCTGATCTCGTCCTCCTGGGCGTGCGCCAGAGCCGTCAGCAGTAGCAGGGTCAGTAGAAGTGACTTACACTCGCGCCGTTTTCCCGCCATCTCAGCCCAGTCCCACTGGTGAAACCAGTCGCCATCTTCCGCCACAGCCCGACCGAGGGCCCGGGGTACTTCACTACGTTTCTGGACCGCGCCGGGGTGCCTTGGCGGCTCATCGAGGTGGACGCCGGTGAACCGGTGCCCGCGAGCGTAGACCAGTACGGCGGCCTCGTATTCATGGGCGGCCCCATGAGCGTGAACGACCCGCTGTCCTGGATCCCGCCGGTCCTCGATCTGATCCGCCAAGCGGTCGCAAGAGACGTGCCGGTGCTCGGGCACTGCCTGGGCGGGCAGCTCATGTCCAAGGCGCTCGGCGGGACAGTGTCGAGGACGCCGACCAAGGAGATCGGGTGGGGTGAAGTTCGCGTTGCCGAGAGCGCCGCGGCGCAGGCTTGGTTCGGGCCGGCGTGCAGCGTGTTCATCACGTTCCACTGGCACGGCGAGACGTTCTCCGTCCCGCAGGGCGCCACACCGGTGCTGTCCAGCCCCTGGTGCCAGAATCAGGGCTTCGCCCTCGGGCCCCACTTGGGTCTGCAGTGCCACATCGAGATGACCGGCGAACTGGTGCGCAGTTGGTGCGCGACGGGCGAGCCGGAAATCGCCCGCCGTCCGGGTCCCGCCGTGCAGCCGGTCGCACGCATTCTCGCGGACCTGGACGTGCGTCTGGCCGCGCTGCAGGCCGTGGCCGACCGCGTCTACACTCGTTGGCTGGGTGGTCTCAAAGACTGACGCCCAAAGCGCTACACCCTGCACCCAATGCAGAGGCGCAGAGGACGCAGAGTCCGCAGAGAAAGATCGAGCCAGGAGTCGCGCATCCGACCCTGAGACGGGTCGCTCCCGGCCTTGTCGGCGACGCAGGGCGGGATCACTGATTCGCCAGCATCACGATCGCTCAGATCTTCGCGGAGTGCCCGGACGCGACGCGACATGTCCGGAGACCCATCAAGCACTTTTCTGCGGCCCTCTACGTCCTGTGCGCCTCTGCGTTGAGAAGCTGCAGTAAACGGCGGCAGGCTTTAGTCGCGAAAGTTCTGATACTGCAGCGGGAAGTCGGTGATCGCCTTGCGTACCAGGGCGATCGCATCCTGCAGGGTGTCCTTCTTCGCCCCCGACACCCGCACGGCATCGCCCTGGATGCTCGCCTGGACCTTGAGCTTGCTGTCCTTGATCAGCTTGACGATCTTCTTGCCCAGCTCCTGGTCCACCCCGGTGCGCACGGTGACGGCCTGCTTGACCTTGTCGCCGCCGATCTTCTCGATCTTGCCCTTGTCCAGAGCGCGCACGTCGACGTTGCGCTTGGCGAGCTTGCCGAGCAGCACGTCATAGACCTGGCCGAGCTTGAACTCGTCGTCAGCGAACAGTGTAAGCGCGGTGTCGGCCTGCTCGATCCGCGCGTCGGAACCCTTGAAGTCGAAGCGGTTGGCGATCTCCTTGTTGGCCTGGTCGACGGCGTTGCGCAGCTCGACCTTGTTGACCTCGGAGACGATGTCGAAGCTCGGCATGGGATCCGCTCACGGCTTGATCAGGCGAACCGCAAAGGAGGTGATCGGAAGCGCGGTGCAATCGTCGAACTCCGCGGCGGCCTCCACGGCGTGGCGTGCCAGCTGCTCGGCGTTGCGCGCTGGATCGTCGTAGGCCGAGTACAGGGCGCCCAGCGCGTAGTCGCTGCCGCTGCCATACGCATAGAAGCGGGAGAACTCCTGTACCGTCCGGTGTCCGGATACCCCGAAAATTCCGTGCGAGTTGGCGATCAGCACGTCCATCCGGGAGGACTCCAGCGCGTCCTCCTTGTCCTCCTCGGGCATCAGATAGTAGCGCTGCTTGAGCGTCGAGTGCATGCGGTTCCAGGTGCGAAAGATCTCCTGCGGGCTGCTCAGACGCACCTCGGCCGAGTCGTTGAAGTAATCGCGCAGGATGAGCTTGAAGGTGGCCGACCCGGTGACGGCGATGAAGCTGTCGCCCACCTTCAGGATCTTCTCGTGGTTGGCGATGTACAGGGCGCTCTCCTTGGCCGATCCCCACTTGGTGAGCGTGTCGGCGGCCACGGCGGCCACCCCATCTTTCCTGACGACAGCGACGGTAGTCATGTTTCCCAGAGTCCTGCGCTCGCCTGCGAGTAGGCTCCCGGAGGGTGCCCAGCGTCGGAGGCGGGTTGGATGAGTATAGGAGGGAGGGCGGGGCGGGCCAAGCCCCCGCCCAGACGCGTGGCAAGGAATGGGCCCGGCGCGCGCAGCGTCGCCGTGGGGCGCCGCTATCGGCTTCTAGGCTGATCAGAGTAAACTACTGCTTTATAAGGTATTTCACTCGGCTGGACGGTGCGCCGAGGATTGCCTAGCGATGCCGGAGCTTGGCCGCAATGCGCATGCGCAGCGCGTTGAGCCGGATGAACCCTTCCGCGTCCTTCTGGTTGTAGGCGCCGCGATCGTCCTCGAACGTGGCGATGCTGGTGTCGAAGAGGGAGTCAGTCCTGGACTCACGTCCCACGACCATGACGTTGCCCTTATAGAGCTTGACCCGTACCCAGCCGTTCACGCTGGCCTGGGACGCGTCGATCATCTGCTGCAGCATGCGCCGCTCCGGGCTCCACCAGTAGCCGTTGTAGATCAGCGCGGCATATCGCGCCATCAGGTCATCCTTGAGGTGGGCGACCTCGCGGTCGAGAGTGAGGGACTCCATGGCGCGATGGGCTTTCAGCATGATGGTGCCGCCCGGCGTCTCGTAGCAGCCGCGCGACTTCATGCCGACATATCGGTTCTCCACCAGGTCCAGGCGGCCGACGCCGTGCTTTCCGCCCAGCCGGTTGAGCTCCGTGAGCACCCGTGCCGGGCTCATCCTCGTACCATTGACGGCGACGATGTCACCGTTCTCGTAGGCGAGCTCCACGTATTCCCGCTGGTCGGGCGCTTTTTCCGGGGATACCGTCCAGCGCCACATGTCTTCCTCGGGCTCGACGGCGGGGTCCTCCAGGGCCCTGCCTTCGAAAGAGATGTGTAGCAGGTTGGCGTCCATGCTGTAGGGGCTGCCGCCCTCGCGGTGCTTCATCTCGATGGGGATGCCATGCTGCTGCGCGTAGGCGAGCAAGCGCTCGCGGGAGGTCAGGTCCCACTCGCGCCACGGGGCGATGACCCGGATGTCCGGCTGCAGGGCGTAGTAGCCGAGCTCGAAGCGCACCTGGTCGTTGCCTTTGCCGGTGGCGCCATGGGCCACGGCATCGGCGCCGACCTGACGGGCGATCTCGATCTGACGCTTGGCGATGAGCGGGCGCGCGATGCTCGTGCCCAGCAGGTACTCGCCCTCGTAGATGGTGTTGGCGCGAAACATCGGGAACACGAAGTCGCGCACGAATTCCTCGCGCAGGTCGTCGACGAAGATCTCCTTGACGCCGAACTTCTGCGCCTTGGCCCGTGCGGGCTCCAGCTCTTCGCCCTGGCCGATGTCGGCCGTGAAGGTGACGACCTCGCACTTATAGGTGTCCTGCAGCCACTTCAGGATAACCGACGTGTCGAGTCCGCCCGAATAGGCAAGGACTACTTTTTTGATGTCGCTCATCGCTCAGGTGCGGTTGGGATCGTAGGTTTCTTCCTGCCCAGGTTCGATGTCGCCCTCATAGACGCCGTCGATCCATTCGCCGATGAAGACCTTCCCATCGGGTCGGCGATACTGGCCCTGGCCGTGCGGCTTGCCCATCTTCCACTGGCCCTCGTACCAGCTCCCGTCGGGGGCCTCGTAGCGGCCGTTGCCCTGCTGCAGGCTGTCCTTCCATTCGCCATCGTATTTCCCGCCGTCGCCTCGATACAGGACTCCCCGGCCTTCCGCCCAGCCCAGCTCCAGGTTGCCCTCGTAGCGGTCGTCTTCCTTGCCGTTCAGGTACCACTGCAGCACGCCCTCTCCGTGGGCGAAGCCGTTCTTGCACTCGCCGCTCCACGTGATGGACTCGCCTGCGCGGGGGAACGGGTTGGCGACTTTGCAGCCGCGCTTGTCCGCAATCCACTCCAGGTCCTCGGAAGGCGCTGCGAGCGCCGATGCACCCAGCAAGGCGGCGAGCCATACTAACCCCCTCAGGGTGCTGCGAATTGCGATCTTCATCAGTCGAGTCCTCGTGACAGTACCGTCGTGGACCTCGGCTTCGCCGGGCCACCGTGCTACTCCCTGGGCTATTTGTCGCTGTACCGCTTTACCAGCTTGCCATTTTCCCACAGGCCGCGGATGACCTCGCCCTTGGCCGTGCGATAGACGCCTGGGCCGTCGGGCTGGCCCGCGGTCCAGCCGCCCTGGAAGCTGCTGCCGTCCGCGGCGGTGTAGGCGCCGTAGCCCTCCTGTTTGCCGTCAAGCCAGTCGCCATCGTAAATCGTGCCGTCCGGCGCGCGCAGCTTGCCCCGCCCGGTCAGTCGCCCGTTGGTGAGGGTGCCCTCGTAGCGCGCGCCGGGCTGTCCATCGGTGGTGAACTGCAGCACCCCCTTGCCGTGCATGTAGCCGTCCACGCATGCGCCCGACCAGGACACCGATTCCTTGGGCTTGGGTGTGGGGTTGGCGAGCTTGCAGCCGCGCTTGTCCTTCAGCCACTGCATCTCGCCGGCGGGTTGGGTCTTTTGCTCCTGTGCGCGCAATGCCGCGGGCAGCATGCACAAGAGGAGCACGAATGGGAGCAGGACGTGTCGCATGCTCGCTCCTTTTGTCAGTTGTCTGTCTTGCCGAGGAGTAGGAACTCGATGAGTGCCTTTTGCGTATGCAGCCGGTTTTCAGCCTCGTCCCACACGACGCTCTGCGGGCCGTCGATGACGGCTGCGTCCACCTCCTCGCCGCGGTGGGCCGGGAGGCAGTGCATGAACAGCGCATCGGGCCTCGCCAGCCGCATCAGCTCGGAGTTTACCTGGTAGGCGGCGAACTGCCGCTTGCGCTCTTCGGCCTCATCCTCGAAGCCCATACTGGTCCACACGTCCGTGGCGACCAGGTCCGCGCCCCGGACCGCATCCTGGGGCCGCGAGAAGCGCGCGAGATGCGTGCTGTCGGCTGCGCCGCCGCGGTCCGGCTCGAGCTCGTAGCCGGGTGGCGTGGACACGTGCATCCGGAACCCGAATACCGCGGCCGCCTGCAGCCAGGTGTTGCAGACATTGTTGGAGTCCCCGACCCAGGCGACCGTGCGCCCCGCGATCGACCCGCGGCGCTCGATGAATGTGAAGATGTCGGCGAGGATCTGGCATGGATGGTACTCGTCGGTGAGACCATTGATCACCGGCACGCGCGAGTGAGCGGCGAAGCGCTCCACGATGCTCTGCTCGAAGGTGCGGATCATCACGACGTCGACCATGCGCGAGATCACTTCAGCCACGTCCTCGATGGGCTCGCCCCGCCCGAGCTGCGTGTCGCGGCTGCTGAGGAACAGGGCATGCCCGCCGAACTGGGCCATTCCCGCCTCGAACGAAACGCGGGTGCGCGTGGAGTTCTTCGCGAAGATCATGGCCAGTGTGCGGCCTTTGAGCGGCTGGTATGACGTGCCCTCGCGCTGGCGGTCCTTCAGGATCCGGGCGCGCTCCAGTACGTAGTCCAGCTCGGCCCGGTCGAAGTCTGTCAGCTGGAGGAAATGCCTGACGTTTGCCATTGCGATCGCTCGCTCCGCGCCTGCCTGTTCGGGCGTTCCGTGCGCTTCAACCGGCCACGCCGACTGGCTCGCCCACGAAGGCGTGCAGGAGCCCGCACACGCCCTCGATCAGGGTATGCACTTCGGTCGGCTGGATGATAAGCGGCGGCAGGAGCCGTACTACGGTGTCGGCTGTCACATTGATCAGGAGCCCGTCTGCTCGCGCGAGGTCGACCAGCTCGCCGCAGGGACGGTCGAGCTCGATGCCGACCATCAAACCCTTCCCTCGGATGTCGCGCACAGCCGGGATGCCCGCGAGCGACTCGCGCAGCAAGTCGCGAATCAGACCACCCATGCGCTGGGCGTTGTCCAGCAGACCGTCCTCGGCGATGATGCTCAGCGTGGCATGTGCCGCCGCGCAGGCGAGCGGGTTGCCACCGAAGGTAGACCCGTGGCTGCCGGGCTTGAATACCTGGGCTGCCGCGCCCGCGGCGAGGCAGGCGCCGATCGGCACGCCGTTGCCCAGCCCTTTGGCGAGCGTCATCACGTCCGGGCAAATGCCCAGGTGCTGATGAGCGAACCAGCGGCCGGTGCGGCCGACGCCGGTCTGCACTTCGTCCAGCATGAGCAGCCAACCGTTGCTGTCGCACACCGCGCGAAGCTGCGGGAGGTATCCGTCATCCGGCACGTTCACGCCGCCTTCTCCCTGTACCGGCTCGACCAGCACCGCCACGACGTTCTTGTTGTTGGCGGCCACCGTCGCGAGCGCCGCGAGGTCGTTGTAGGGGACCCTGGCGAAGCCCGTCAACAGCGGCTCGAAGCCCGCCTGCACCTTGCGGCTGCCGGTGGCCGAGAGGGTCGCTATGGTGCGACCGTGAAAAGCCTTCTCCATCACGACGACGGTGGGTTGCTCGATACCGCGCTGATGCCCATATAAGCGGGCGAGCTTGATTGCAGCCTCATTCGCTTCGCAGCCCGAGTTGCAGAAGAACACATTGTCCATCGCCGCCAGCCGGCACAGGAGATCGCCCAAGCGCTCCTGCTCGGGAATCCGGTAGAGATTGGAGGCATGCACGATACGCTCGGCCTGCTCCGTAAGGGCTCGAGCAAAGCGCGGATGAGCGTGCCCGAGACCCGTTACGGCGATCCCGCACAGGGCATCGAGGTAGCGCTTGCCCTGGACATCCCACAACCACACGCCCTGACCGCGCTCGAAGGCGACGGGTTGTCTGGCGTACGTGTTCATCAAATGGCTGGTCATGGAGTGGAAACCTCGCGATCGTCGGACGCGCCGCCGGGGGTGGCAGGTGCTTCGGCGTGAGCAGATGCCCGCGGCTCGATTACTGAACGAGCCGGGCGGGCCGGCGGCAGGCTGCGGAGTCCCTTGAACAAGAATGCAAACGGCGGCCAGAGCCGCCCCACAAAAAGAATACGGCGGCCAGAGCCGCC
>DAIQQA010000035.1:22338-36131 GCA_036787045.1 Burkholderiales bacterium
ACGGCGGCCAGAGCCGCCCCACAAAAAGAATACGGCGGCCAGAGCCGCCGTGGAAAATGAGCTAAAGGCTTTTCTGAAGGCTATATGTATCCGAATCGCTGCGGCCTTGCAAGCCCGCCTGCATGGGCTGGCTGGATCGGTCAGCTCTTCAGCCGCTTGAGGCCCTTTTCGTCGGTCGAGGACAGCACCCGCACACAGGGCAGATAACCGTCGTAGACGATGCCGTGCAGTTCTACCCGCTTGTGGCTGCGCATCAGTCCGACCAGGTACTGGACGATGTCCTGCGTGATCACCTGCCCCGGCACCAGCACCGGGATGCCGGGTGGGTAGGGTGTGATCTGATCGGCCGCCACGCGCCCGCTCAGCCCGGCGTTGACCTTGTCGTGCTCGTCCAGCACTGGGACGATCTGTCCGCCGCAGTAGAAGGCGTCGCGCGGCAGGTACTTCAGGTGCGTGAAGCCGGGGATGTCGGGCGTGCGGTAGAGCCGTCGCGGCGCGCGGCGCTCTCGCGCGATGCGCATCAGCGCGTCGTAAAGGCGCGAGACCTTGCTGCGGGTGGTACCGATGGTGAGCAGCAGGCTGAGCGTGTTGAACGTCGATTTCTCCACCTGGATGTTGTAACGCTCGAATAGCTCGTTCTGCAGCTCTTCCACGGTGTACCCGCACTCGGAGATGTCCACCGTCACTTTGGTCGGATCGAGCTGCACGTTGTCGTGCTTGACCTCGTCGGGCAGCAGGTCGTCCAGCTCGAGAACGCGGAACACGCCGGTGGAGTTGATCTGCGCGCGCAGCTCCTGCGCCAGGGCGAGCGTGCGCGACAGCAGCTTGTAACCCTCCATCACTGCCTGCTTGCGGGCCACATCCAGGCTCGCGATCATGCTGTACTGCGGGCTGGTGGAGGTGTGCATGTTGAAGTTCTCCCGGAAGATGTGCTCGTTGAAGTCCGGGTCGTTGACGTGGATCATGCTGGCCTGGGAGAAGGCCGACAGCACCTTGTGCGTGCTCTGGGTGGCGTAGTCCGCCCCCGACTCGATCGCCGTGGGGCGGAACGCCGGGTGGAAGCGCGCGAACCCGTACCAGGCCTCGTCCACCACCACCCTGATCTGCTTGGCGTGGGCCGCCTCGATAATGGGCGCGAGGTCGTAGCGCAGGCCGTCGTAGGTGCAGGAGGTCAGCACCAGGGCCTCCGCGTCGGCGTGCTCCTCGATCGCCTTGAGCAGGGTCTTCTTCGGGATCGGGCCGAAGATGCCGTGCTTGCGGTTGACCGACGAGTCGAGGTAGATGGGGTGCGCGCCCGACAGCACCACGCCGTGATGCACGGACTTGTGACAGTTGCGATCCAGCAGCATCTTCTCGCCGGGTGCGATCAGGGTCTGGAAGATGACCTTGTTGCCGGTGGAAGTGCCGTTGGTTGCGAAGAAGGTGCGGCGCGCGCCGAAAGCCTTGGCCGCCTTCTTCTGTGCCTCCAGGATGACGCCGGTGGGCTCCATCAGCGAGTCGAGCGTGGGCACCGAGACCGACAGGTCGGCGTCGAAGACGTGCTCGCCCATGAACTCATAGAAGTCGTCCACCCATGGACTGTCGCGCAGCGAGTCGCCCGAGCTGTGGCCGGGGGTGTGCCAGGCGTCCTTCGCCATCAGCACGTAGCTCTTCAGCGCGTCGTAGAACGGCGTGTCGGAGCGCTCCTGGAGCTGGGCATTGAGGATGCGGTAGATGCCGCGATGGTCGCGCTCCTCGCGATAGAAATAGCCGTCCACCGCCTCGGTGAACAGCGCGTCGACCACCTCGTCCTCCTGCTCCTGGGCAATGAGGATGTAGACGTCCAGCTCCGGGCGCAGGCGCGTGATCCGCTGCACCAGCTCGAGTGCGGACATCTGCAGCATGCGCGAGCCGGCCGAGCCGTTGCTTTTCAGGGTATAGAGCGTGTCGTCGACGATTACCGCCTGGATGTCGCCGTCGTCCTCGATCGCCTTGAGGGCGTCGCGCGCGGTCGTGACCCCGGTGAAGACGATGCCCAGAGGGTTATGGAGGCTCTTGGCGGCAGCGTTCAAGCCCTTGATGAGCTCCTTGAGCACCAGGGTCTCGTCGTTGATCACCAGGATGCGGCTGACCGGGTTGCGCATGCCAGGACCCCTATCCATGGGCGATGGAGCTCGGGGGAGCCACCGGGGAACTCTGGTAGGATTGCGTGCCACGCCCACGCCCCCGATTCATGTCCGACGCGCCGCGCGAGATCATCATCACCGGCATCACCGAATCGGGCACAACCTTCGGCCCCAGCGACTGGGCGGAGCGCCTCTGCGGCGTCATGTCACTGTTCGGGGAGAACCAGCGCATCAGCTACTCGCCCTTCGTGCGGCCCATCGTGTCCGGAGGGGTGCGGTGCGTGGTCGTAGACGCGCGGCTCGCAGCACTGCAGGCGGAGGCTTTCGAATCTCTCATCGGCTTCGCCCGAGACAACGAGCTCAAGGTGCGAAGCGGGAGGGAGGTGCCGCGCGCGACGCCACCCCGGGACGTTCCGAGTGGATCCGCAGGTGGCGGCCAGCTGCAGTCCTCACCGGTAACCGGATGATCTCCGGTCGGGCGGGTACCCACGCTGGCGGATGGACCGAGCGCTCAGGCCAATGCCTTGATGGCGGCCTGCAGCCGGCTCTTGTAGCGGGACGCCGCGTTGACGTGAACCGTACCCTTGCGTGCCACCGAGTCGATCGCGCAGCGGGAGGCGTCCAGCGCGGCCTGCGCGGCAGCCTTGTCGCCGCCGGCGATGGCCTTGCGCACGCGCTTGATGGCAGTGCGGAACTCGGAGCGGAGAGAGGCGTTCTGGGCGCGACGCGTCTCGGATTGGCGGGCGCGCTTGCGCGCCTGCGCGGTGTTGGCCATTGACGACTCCTTTGGGAGGCTTAAGGCTTTGAAAAAGGGCGTAAGGATACTGGCTCGGCGCCCGCAAGGCAAGGCCCGCAGCGCGGCCCGGCCGCTACCCGAGGGTCGCCTTTGAACCTGCTCAGGGCGCTCGTCACCGTCAGCGGGATGACGCTGATCTCGCGCATTTTTGGCTTCGTGCGCGATGTCGTGATCGCACGGGCGTTCGGTGCCGGCCTGTACACCGACGCGTTCTTCGTCGCCTTCAAGCTGCCCAACCTGCTGCGCCGGATCTTCGCCGAAGGGGCCTTCTCGCAGGCCTTCGTTCCCATCCTGGCGGAGTACAAGTCCCAGCGCGGCGAGGCGGATACCCGCGTGTTCTTGGACCACGTCGCGACGTTGTTGGCGCTGGCGCTGTTCGTGGTGAGCGTGCTGGGGATCCTGGCAGCGCCGCTGATCGTCTATGTCAGCGCACCCGGCTTCGCCGCTGTGCCCAGCAAGTTCGACCTCACGGTCCAGCTTCTGCGCATCACCTTCCCCTACATCCTGTTCATCTCTCTGGCCTCGCTTGCCGGCGGCATCCTCAATACTTACAGCCGCTTCGCCATCCCGGCTTTCACCCCGACCCTGCTCAACCTCTGTTTCATCGGGTTTGCCCTGTGGCTGGCGCCGTTTTTCGATCCGCCGGTGCTGGCATTGGCTTGGGCGGTCTTTGCCGGAGGGCTGCTCCAACTGGGGTTTCAGCTCCCCTATCTCGCCCGCCTGAAGCTGCTTCCCCGCCCACGCCTGAACCTGCGCGATCCGGGTGTGTGGCGGGTGCTGAAGCTGATGGGTCCGGCGATTTTCGGTGTGTCCATCGGCCAGATCAGCCTGTTGATTAATGGCATCTTCGCCTCCTTCCTGGTTACCGGCAGTGTGTCGTGGCTGTACTACGCCGACCGGCTCATGGAGTTCCCGACCGGTGTCCTGGGGGTAGCGTTGGGGACCATCCTCCTGCCCAGTCTGTCGAGAAGCTTCGCGGAGCGCACCGCCGAGGAGTACTCCCGGCTGCTCGACTGGGGCCTGCGGCTGACCCTGCTGCTCGCGCTGCCGGCGGCGCTGGGGCTCGCCATCCTGGCCACGCCGCTGATCGCCACCCTGTTCCATCACGGCGCCTTCGACGGCCACGACGTGGCGATGACCAGCCGGGCGCTCACAGCCTACAGCATCGGGCTGGTGGGGCTGATCCTGGTGAAGGTGCTGGCGCCGGGCTTCTACGCCCGCCAGAACATCAAGACGCCGGTCAAGATCGGTGCGGTCACACTCATCGCCACCCAGTTCATGAACCTTGCGTTCATCTACCCGATGCGCCACGCGGGCTTGGCCTTGGCCATCGGGCTGGGCGCCTGCCTCAACGCCGGGCTGCTGTACCGCAAGCTGCGCCAGCACGGGGTCTACCAGCCACAGCCAGGCTGGGCCGGGTTCGCCGGCCAAGTCGCCGCGGCGCTCGTGGCCATGGGCCTGGTGCTGTGGTTCGCGATGGGGAGTCTGGAGAGCTGGCTGCACGGCGGCGCGCTCGCGCGGACGCTGCGTCTGACCCTGGTCGTCGCGGCCGGGGCGGCGAGCTACTTCACCGTGCTCGCGTTGCTGGGGGTGCGGCCACGCGACTTCGTCAAGCGGGGGGCCGCGTAAGCTAGAATTAGCAGCTTTTGGCTCCCGCGGGGGCCCGTCGCCACTGTCCATGCTCGTTCTGCGCCATCTCCCGACCGAACCGGCTCGCCCGGTGGGGCTGACCATCGGCAACTTCGACGGTGTGCACTTGGGGCATCAGGCCATGCTCGAGCGCGTGACCCGCGCCGCACAGGAGCGCAGTGTAGCGTCCTGTGTCATGACCTTCGAGCCGCATCCGCGCGAGTTCTTCGCGCCCGACCAGGCGCCCACGCGCCTGACGTCGCTGCGGGAGAAGCTGGAGCTGTTCGCCCAGCTCGGCCTGGAGCAGGTGCTGGTGTGCCGGTTCGACTACGATTTCGCGCGCGTCTCCGCCGAAGAGTTCGTCGTGCGCATCCTGGTGCAGGGGCTCGCAGTGCGTTGGGTGCTGGTGGGGGACGATTTCCGCTTCGGCGCCCGGCGCAGCGGAGACTTCGATATGCTGCTGCGCTTCGGGCGCGAGCATCGCTTCGAAGTGGTGCGGATGGACAGCTGCGCGGTGGACGGCCTGCGCGTGTCCAGCACGGCGGTACGGGAGCGCCTGGCTGCCGGTGACCTGGCCGGCGCGACGCGGCTGCTGGGGCGGCCCTACAGCATCAGCGGGCGGGTCGTGCACGGCGATCGTCTGGGGGCGCAGCTCGGGTTTCCGACCGCCAACGTGGGGCTGGAGCACAACCGGCCGCCGGTGATGGGGATCTTCGTGGTGGAGGTGCAAGGGCTCGGCCCGGCGCCCTTGCCCGGCGTGGCCAGCCTGGGCGTGCGCCCGACCGTGAGAGCAGGCGGCGCGCCGACGCTCGAGGTGCATCTGTTCGACTTCGACCGCGACATCTACGGGCGGCGCGTGCAGGTGAGGTTCCTGCACAAGCTGCGCGACGAGGAGAAGTATCCGGACCTGGCCACACTGACTGCCGCGATCGCCCGCGACGTAGCTGCGGCTCGGGACTTCTTGAGGAATACTTCTTACCTCTCACCACGAAGACACGAAGACACGAAGAGTGCTTAGATTGCGGGGCAGCAATGACCAGATTGCTGCGAGAGGGACAGATGGACAGGTCCTCGAGATGCTCATCTGGCCAGGTGCGGGCGGCACCTCAGGTCGGTGCTGGATAATGCCGTGTCGGTGTGCTCTTACTCGGGTAAAGCTTTTCTTCGTGCCTTCGTGTCTTCGTGGTGAGCGGTAAGGTTTTTTGGGCGGCTTCTGAGAGCAATGGCTGATTACAAGAACACACTGAATCTTCCGGATACCCCCTTCCCCATGCGCGGCGACCTCGCCAAGCGCGAGCCGCTGTGGGTGAAACAATGGCAGGAGGGCAAGCTCTACGAGCGGATCCGCAAAGCGTCGCAGGGCCGCCCCAAGTTCGTGCTGCACGATGGCCCGCCGTATGCCAACGGCGACATCCACATCGGCCACGCGGTCAACAAGATCCTCAAGGACATCGTGGTCAAGAGCAAGTCGCTGGCCGGGTTCGACGCGCCCTACGTGCCGGGGTGGGACTGCCACGGGCTGCCGATCGAGCATCAGGTGGAGAAGCTGCACGGCAAGAACATCCCGGCCGCCGAGTTCCGCCGCCTGTGTCGCGCCTACGCGCAGACCCAGATCGAGCGCCAGCGCGCCGATTTCATCCGGCTCGGTGTCATTGGCGATTGGGACGATCCCTATCTCACCATGAACTTCAAGGCCGAGGCCGACATCATCCGCTCCCTGGGTCGGATCGAGGCGCGCGGGTATCTGTATCAGGGCGCCAAGCCGGTGCACTGGTGCATCGACTGCCGGTCGGCCCTCGCCGAGGCGGAGGTGGAGTACGAGGACCGCACGTCGCCAGCCATCGACGTCGGCTTCGCTGTCGAACAGCCGCGCCAGCTCGCCCGGCCGTTCGGCTTCACGCACCTGTACGAGCCTGCCTTTGCGGTGATCTGGACCACCACGCCCTGGACCCTGCCGGCGAACCAGGCGGTGTGCGTGCATCCCGACCTGCACTACAGCCTGGTGCGCACGCCCAAAGGGCTGCTGGTGCTGGCCGAGGACCTGCGCGAGCAGTGCCTGCAGCGCTATGGCTTGCCGGGCGAGGTGCTGGCGACCGCGAGCGGCCGTGCTCTCGAGGGGCTGGAGCTGTACCACCCGTTCTACCAGCGCAAGGTGCCGGTGATCCTGGGCGAGCACGTCACGCTGGATGCGGGCACGGGGCTCGTCCATACCGCACCCGCTCACGGCCTGGAGGACTACGTCGTCGGCATGCGCTACAACCTGCCTTCGGACAACCCGGTGGACGACAACGGGCGCTTCTACGACTGGGCGGAGATCGTCGGCGGCCTGAGCGTCTGGGACGCCAACCAGGTGATCATCGACACCCTCGCGCAGAACCAGCGCCTGCTGAAGGCCGAGACGATCACCCACAGCTACCCGCACTGCTGGCGCCACAAGACGCCCATCATCTTCCGCGCAACGCGCCAGTGGTTCATCGGCATGGACTCCAACCATCACGCGGGAGGCGGCCCGCTGCTGCGCGAGGTGGCCCTCCAAGCCGTCGCGGACACCGAGTTCTTCCCGGGATGGGGGCGCGCACGTTTGGACGCGATGATTCGCAACCGGCCGGACTGGTGCGTCTCGCGGCAGCGCAACTGGGGTGTGCCCATGGCGCTGTTCGTGCACAAGGACACCGGCGAGCTGCATCCGCGCACCGGGGAACTGATCGAGCAGGTGGCCAAGCGTGCAGAGGAGCGGGGCATCGACGCGTGGTTCGAGCTGCGTGCCGAGGAACTGCTGGGCGCGCAGGCCCAGGACTACCAGAAGGTGCCCGACACCATGGATGTATGGTTCGACTCCGGCACCACTCACGCCAGCGTGCTGGAACGGCGTTCCGACCTCACCAAGCCGGCCGATCTGTACCTGGAGGGCTCGGACCAGCACCGCGGCTGGTTCCAGTCCTCACTGCTTACCGGTTGCGCGATCGACGGCCGTGCGCCATACAAGCAGCTGCTGACCCACGGCTTCGTGGTGGACGGGCAAGGCCGCAAGATGAGCAAGTCGCTCGGCACCGGGACGGCGCCCCAGGAAGTGTCGGGTACGCTGGGTGCGGAGATCCTGCGCCTGTGGGTGGCTGCAACCGACTACTCGGGCGAGCTGTCCATCTCCCAGGAGATCCTCAAGCGCGTGGTCGAGATGTATCGCCGCATCCGCAACACCCTGCGCTTCCTGCTGGCGAACGTTTCGGACTTCGATCCGAAGCATCACCTCCTACCGGTGGAGCAGTGGGTCGAGCTGGATCGCTATGCCTTGCTGGTGGCTGAGGCTTTGCAGGCGGACGTCCTGCGTGACTACGAGCGCTACGAGTTCCACTTCGCAACGCAGAAGCTGCACAACTTCTGCTCAGAGCTCCTGGGTGCTTTCTACCTGGACATTCTCAAGGACCGGCTCTACACCTGCGGCGCGGGGAGCCAAGCGCGCCGGTCCGCCCAGAGCGCGCTCCACCACATCACCCACAGCCTGCTGCGGCTGTTCGCACCCATCCTGAGCTTCACGGCAGAGGAAGCCTGGGGCCATTTCGTCCGCGACGAGCGCGACAGCGTGTTCCTGCATACGGCCTGTGTGCTGCCGGAAGTGGGTGGAGGCGAAATTCTGCACAAGCGCTGGACATCGGTGCGCGAGGTGCGTGCCAACGTGCAGAAGGAGTTGGAGCAGCTGCGCGTGAAAGGCGAGATCGGCTCGTCCCTCGCGGCCGAGGTGGAAGTTCTGGCGAGCGGCGACCGCTACCAGGCGCTTGCCGCGCTGCGTGACGATCTGCGCTTCGTGCTGATCACTTCCCAGGCGCAGGTGGTGCAGGTCGGCTCGGAGGCGGAGGAGATGGTCAAGGTCCGGGCGAGCCGTCACGCCAAGTGTCCGCGCTGCTGGCACTACCGTGCCGACGTGGGCACCGATTCCACGCACCCCGACCTGTGCGGACGTTGCGTCGCCAACCTGCATGGCGCGGGGGAGCCGCGCATCCATGCCTGAGCAGTCCATGGCAGCACCGGCCGCGCGCGTGATTCCGTGGTGGGCGTGGCTTCCGGTCAGTGCCGGCGTTGTCGGGCTGGATCAGCTCACGAAGTGGCTGATTCAGCAGATACTCACCTTTGGGCAGTCGATCCGGGTGCTGCCCTTCTTCAACCTGGTGCTGGTGTACAACCCGGGAGCGGCCTTCAGTTTCCTGAGCAGCGCACCGGGCTGGCAGCGCGACCTGTTCGTTGCCATTGCGCTGGCGGCCAGCGCGCTCATCGTGTTCCTGCTGCGCAAGTATGCGCACGACCGGCTGTTTTGCTTCGCGCTATCCTTGATCCTGGGCGGCGCCATCGGCAACCTGATCGACCGCATGCTGCTGGGCGCGGTGGTGGATTTTCTCGACGTGCATGCGTTCGACTACCACTGGCCGGCGTTCAACCTGGCGGACAGCGCGATTACGCTGGGCGCGGGGTTGTTGATCTGGGATAGTCTGCGACGCCCTCGAGTGAGATCTGCATAGTGAACAGACTGAACCACACAGGCACAAAGACACAGGGAAAAGAACCGATAAAGTCCGGGTCGGGGGATGAGGTTCCGTGCCAGAGACGCTTCGTTCTTCTGTGTGCCTCTCTGTCTCTCTGGTGAGGTGTACGTGTGGCGGACTGGGCGAAGATCGTAGAAGCGAAAATCCGCGTCGCGAAGCAGGGCCGCAAGCCCTCCAGGCCGAGCGGTGATGCGCGTGTGCCGCCGGGCCAGAAAGTGGTGACCGACTTTCCGGTGCTCGACTTGGGCATCCTGCCGCCAGTCACCGAGGCCACCTGGAAGCTGCGGCTGCACGGCCTGGTCGAGCAGGAGTCGGTTCTGGACTGGGCTACCCTGCGCGCCTTGCCGCAGGTGCAGCGCGTGTCCGACTTCCACTGCGTAACGCGCTGGTCGCAGCTGGACATGGACTGGGAAGGCGTGCTGGCGCGCGAGGTGGTCATGCTCGCGAGGCCGCTTGCCGAGGCGCACTTCGTTACCCTGCACGGTGCCGACGGCTACACCACCAACCTTCCGCTGGAGGCGCTGCTCGACGACGACGTGCTGATCGCCCACAGCGTGCTGGGCAAGCCGCTCGCCTCCGAGCACGGCGGGCCGGTGCGATTGGTGGTACCGGCGCGCTATGGCTGGAAGAGCGCCAAGTGGCTCAGCGCGATAGAGTTCCACGCCGAGGATCGGCCGGGATTCTGGGAGGTGCGCGGGTATCACAACGAGGCCGTTCCGTGGAAGGAGCAGCGGTTTTCTTCGGATGCTTGACCTTCAACCTCTCACCACGAAGACACGAAGGCACGAAGAAAAGCGAAGGAGATCGCAGCGTGAGACCGCAAGCATGCCGAACTCGCCACTTGCGAGAACGCGGGGGATCAGTTTCATCCTTCGTGCCTTCGTGGTGAGAGGTTCTTTTGCCTGAGTGAGACATCGCCGTGATAGTGATCCTGGCCAAACCGAGAGGCTTCTGCGCCGGCGTGGACCGCGCCATCGAGATCGTCGAGCGTGCACTGCGGCTGCACGGCGCCCCGATCTATGTCCGCCACGAAGTCGTCCACAACAAG
Organism: Burkholderiales bacterium; assembly: GCA_036787045.1. GTDB lineage: Bacteria > Pseudomonadota > Gammaproteobacteria > Burkholderiales > SHXO01 > SHXO01. The sequence continues at coordinate 32,452 of DAIQQA010000035.1, forward strand.
TATGTCGTCGACGATCTGCGCACCAAGGGCGCGGTGTTCGTCGAGGACCTGGCCAAGGTCCCGGCCGGCAGCACGGTGGTGTTCAGTGCCCACGGTGTTTCCCAAGCCGTACGGCATGAGGCCGAGGTGCGAGGGCTCAAAGTGTTCGATGCCACCTGCCCTCTGGTCACCAAGGTGCACGTGGAGGTCAGCCGCATGCGTGAGCAGGGGCGCGAGATCGTCATGATCGGCCACCGCGGGCACCCCGAAGTGGAGGGGACGATGGGGCAGAGCGACGGCGGGATCTACCTGGTGGAGACGACCGCAGATGTGGCGGCACTGGCGGTGCGCGACGAGAGCAACCTCGCATACGTAACCCAGACCACGCTATCGGTTGACGACGCGGCGGTCATCGTTGCCGCCCTCAAGGCGCGGTTCCCGACCATCCTCGGGCCTAAGCGCGACGACATCTGCTATGCCACCCAGAACCGCCAGGACGCGGTGAAGGCATTGGCGGAGCAGGCGGACCTGGTGCTCGTGGTCGGTTCGCCCAATAGCTCGAACTCCAATCGGCTGCGCGAAGTAGCGCAGAACATCGGGGTCGCGGCCTACATGGTGGATACTGCCGCCGATCTCGATCCGAAGTGGCTTACCGGCAGATCGCGTATCGGCATCTCGGCTGGCGCCTCCGCACCAGAGGTGCTGGTGCGCGAGCTGGTCGATCGCCTGCGCGGGCTTGGCGCCACCGAAGTCAGGGAGATGGGCGGAATCGAGGAATCGGTGGTGTTTCCGCTGCCGCGCGGCCTCGCAGGCTAGCTGGCCAAGCAAAAGCCCCGCCGAAGGGCGGGGCTTCGCTCGAGCCTCGCGGCAAGCGAGGCGGATGCGGACTGTTAGCGGATCAGCTCGCGCCAGGAGGTGCGCCTGCCGGTGATGGTCCCGCTACCCACGTCCACCTCGAAGGGTGTCTTCACGCCGCCCGCGTCGGTAGCGATGGCCTTCAACTTCCCGTCCGGGAGGCGGAACACGACCACGCCGACCGTGATGGCGTTGGTGAGCTTCTTGGCCACCAGCTTCTGCGGGCTGGTCGACACGTAGGTCCCGGACCGGTAGTCGAACTGATACACCCAGCTGTCGCCACCCAGGGAGCAGGCGTCCTTGCTGGGGACGTTGGTGACGACCACGAGCGTGCCCAGCACCAGCTGCGGATCGATGTTTACCCGCTCACCGGGACTCTCGTTATTGGGGTTGAAGTCGACGTACCAGCCGTCGGTGCTGTCCAGATCGACAGCGTTAGTGCTCGACGTCCGGCCGATGGCGGTGACCGGAATGATGTCCTGCTTGACCAGGCTCTTGCGCAGATCGGAGTACAGCTCGCCCTTGTCCTTGAAGGCATACAGGCTCTGCTGGTAGGCGTCCGTGGCCGGGGGGATCCAGGTCGCGGGGTCCTGCAGATCGCTCACGCCAAGGTAGCGGCCGGTGCCCACGTAGATCACCCGGTGCTTGTCGACCTGCCCGAGCTCAGGGCGCGTGGTGACCGACTGCGGCCGGCCTGAGCCATCCACCAGCTGCGCGAGCTTCTGCACGGCCGGCGGGGAGACCGACAGGTCGAAGCGCCAGAAGTTGCCGAGGAGGTCGCCGCCGTAGGCCCACTTGCCGGTGTTGTCCAGGGCGAAGTTGTCGGCCCAGACCGCGATCTTCGCCAATCCGGATGGAGTGGTCGTGTCGCCGGCGCCAGTGCCAACCTTCTCGAGGATCTTGCCGGTGAGCGGATTGAGCACGTACAGGTAGCCTTTGCCGTCAGCGCTCGTGCCGTCAGGGTTCGTGCCGACGTTGTTGTACCCGGAGGTGACCAGCACGACCCACTCGCCGTCCGAGGCCCGCTTGGTGATCACCGGACTGCCGTAGGTCAAACCGAGATCCTTGTCCGCGACTGCGCAGAGCGTGTCCGTGTGGCAAAACTCCCATAGGCTCTTCGGTGCGGTGGGCTGAGTGATGTCGAGCGCGTAGTAGCCGCGCCCGCCGCCGTTCAGCGCGCCTACCAGAATGGTCCGCCACTGCAACCCGTCGAACATGTCCATCACCTCGATCCAGCCGTCCACGTAGTAGCGGTGCTTGGTCGCGTAGCTCTTGTCGGCGAGCTTGTACATCTCCGGCATGACCATCCGGGGGACATAAGCCCACAACTCATTGCCGTTGTCGGCGTTGATAGCGTGCAGCATGCCGTCGTTCGCGGCGATATACAGCACCGCTTGGCGGCTGCTGTTGGCCGCCTTGAAGGTGGCGTAGTCCGGCGTCACCGCATCGGCGAAGGCGAAGGCCGGACTGCGCACATACACCGGCTTGGAGTTGACCGTGTCGCCGAGCGCGTGCGGGCGGCTGCGGTAGATAGTGCCGTTGAACCCGGTTTGCCCGCGCAGGTAGCGGACCATATTCGCGCCGTTGTTGGCGTCGGCCTGCTGGGTCGCGTCCAGGTCCGGGCACTGGGAGAGAGCGCTGCAGCGGGCCTCGAAGAACTTCTTCTCGTCCGTGCTCATCACCCCGAAGTCGAACTTCTTCAACCCATCTGTGCCAGACGGATCGCGCGTGAGGATCGTGCGCGAGTCCGTCGTGTCCGAGACCATGGCGTCCAGTTGCTTCTGCGCCGACCACTTGATGGCGGTCACGATCTGGCCGGAAGCGGGGTCGATATCCTGGGCGACGATCTCTCCCGCCCACTCCATCGTGGTATAGGTCGAACTGAAGATGGCTCGATCCGTGGGCGTGATGTTGGGGCTGCTGGTCGCAGAGGCCGCGGCCGACGCGGTGCGTGTCTGCAAGCTGGAGATGGCATCACCGAGGCCGTCGGAGAGCGCCTTGGGGTCCTGGGCGAGGTAGAACTTCCCCCGACCGTTCGCCGCGGCGTGCCAGAGGTCATCCAGTGCGCTCAAATCGTCCGATTTCGGCACCGGCCAGTTGCAGGTCCCGCTGGTCCAGCTGCAACCCGAGCTGCCTGCCCTGATGTTCGCGAAATCGCCGGTCTTGGCGGTCTCGTAGTCGGGGCGGTACGTCATCAGCCCGTCGACGATTCCGAGCGTGAACGTGACCATGTGCTGCTCGGGGTTGATGTCCTTGCTCGTGGTCGGCACGTTGGGTTTGGACACGTCGGTGCCCAGTGCACCCTTGGAGCCGCTGGGTCGCAGGTCGGTCTTGTAGTAGTAGAGGGCGACATCGGCCAGCGTGTCGGATGCCCCGCTCAGGGCGCCGTCGTAGGTACCGGTGCTGCGGCTGGACCACTTGGGGTCCGCGGTCAAGTCCTTGTTGTCCTGGTTGCCGATGCTGCCGCCGCTGACATTCTGGCCCGCATTCCCGTTCCAGTAGCCATCCGTAGTCAGCAGCGCGAAGTTCTGCTGGCAGGAGTACTGGACCGGGTCGTCATCCATGCCGCTATTGATGCCGTCGGTCTTGCCCGCGTAGTGGCGGCCGACCCGGGACAGTGCCTCGCGCAGGGGCGTGCGATTGCCGGCCGTCTGTGCGTACAAAGTCTTGTACCAGTCTTTGCGGTGCGTGGAGTTGAATTCGGAGATCTTCAGATATTCGGTGCTGATATCGTCCGGGTTGATGGTGATGAAGCCGACGCGGTAGTTCTCGTCCAGCCGGTCGAAGGCGCGCCCCGCCGAGGTCTTCATCATCTTCAGGCGCGTGCGGTAGTAGGCATACCAGTT
>DAIQQA010000286.1:0-3917 GCA_036787045.1 Burkholderiales bacterium
GCCGCGATCGTCGCCGCCATCTCGGCGGGATGGTGGCCGTAGTCGTCGATCAGCGAGAAGCTGCCGCCGTCGGCAACCGCCACCTCGCCGTAGCGCTGGAACCGGCGGCCGACGCCGCCGAACTCCGAGAGCGCCCGCGCGATCGCCGCGTCGTCGACGCCGACCTCGCGACCGACCGCGATCGCCGCCAGCGCATTCTGCACGTTGTGCAGTCCCGGCAGATTGAGCGTGACCTCGGGCATATTGTGACACCGGTTGTTGGCCAGGCGGTAGATCTTGAGCCCGTGGCTTTCAAAGCGCTCGCGCAGCGCGATGTAGTCCTCAGCCGTGTGCCTCGCCGGGTCGCGTATGTCGGTCATGACCCATTCGATCCCGAGCTGCTGGACGAACTGAATGTCCTCTTCACTCGCCTCAGCGGAGAGCTTGGTGCCGATCTGGCGCGCCCGCGGCGATAGCGTCTTCGACGAGGCGCCGGATGACGGCGAGGCCGTCGGGTCCCGAATACAGCAGGCGCAGCATGCCGCCCGGTGGCACAGCGAGGCCTCGTTCAGCACTCGGCGCCGCGGGCGCCAGGTCCAAAATGGCCTGCGTCAAATCGATTACCCGCCCGCCGGCAATGGCACCGGTTCGCAGGTCGCCGCGATGATCGTAGAAGGTGACGAGCCGCATCGTGGCTAGCCTGGAGAGAACCGGGTGGCCATGACCTGGCAGCGCTTCATCAGGCGATGCTCGTTCGGGCCGTAGTCCGCGACCGCCTGATGGATGACGCGGAGGTTATCCCACGCCAGTACGTCGCCGACCTGCCAGCGGAACCCATAGCGGTACTTGTCCTGCGTCTGGTGGGTGAAAAGGAACTCGAGGATGCAATCGCTTTCCGCTTCGGGCAGCTCATTGATGCGCACCGTGTAGCCTGGGTTCGCATAAAGCGCCTTGCGCTCGCTGATCGGATGGGTCAGGACGATGGGGTGGGACACGGGTGGCTTCGTCTTGCGCTGTGCCTCGGAGAGCGGCGGCCGGGTGCTGCCAGGGCGCCGCCGCATCATCTCCCAGAACTTGTTGAAGTCGTGCAGCGCGGTTTTGCCTTCTAGCTGCTGCTTGAGCTCGCTGGGCAACTCGTCGTATGCCGCGCACATATCGGAGAACTCCGTGGCGCCCAGCGGCCGGCCGTCCCGCTGCGGGACCTTGATAGCGTAGAGCACATTGGCGAACGCGACGACCTTGCTGTAGGACATGTCCGTATGCCAACCTTGGCCCGCGTCGGCAAGGCCGACCGGCTGCCCGTTCTCGACCATGTTGGAGAGAATCATCACCTCGGGATGCCCCGGCTCCTGGTAGGCACCCGCCACGTTGATCTCCAGCTCGCCCAGGTGCGCGCTGAAGTTCTTGAGATCCGATGCCGAGAGCGTCTGCCGCGGAAAGCGCAGCACGCCGTACCGCCCGAGCGCGCGGATTACTGTATCGATATCCGTGCCGGACACTTCGGCGAGGTTCAGCCCCCCGATGGTTGCGCCGAGCGCTTCACCGGTTTCGATCACTTCGAGGGGCATTGTGCTTCCTCCGACTGGAGAGCGCGAAGCGTCATCTCAGCAGCGCCATCTTCCTGCGCTCGATCAAGGCGAAGTCGATCTCGTAACCGAGTCCCGGCGCGGTAGGCGCGCGCACCAGGCCGTCGCGGCCGACGGTGATGTCATCGACCAGGCCGTACTTCTGCGTACCGTCGGGCAGCAGCACTTCGAAGAACTCGGTGTTTCTGATTGCCATGATCACATGCAGGTTCGCAACGTTGTTGAGCGAGTTGCCGCCGTGATGAATCTCGTAGTTCATGCGAAAAGCTTCGGCGAGATGCGCGGTCTTCACCAGCGTGGTGATGCCGCCCTTCACCGCGACATCGCCGCGCAGATAGTCCGTCGCTTGCAGCATAATCCACGGGGCGTAGCTGTCGTATCCTGTGATCGGATACTCGGTCGCCATCACAGGGATGTGCAGCTTCTGCTTGAGCTTGACATAGTTGTAGATGTCCTGATCGGCGAGGGGATCTTCGTACCAGTGAAAGCCCATCTCCTGGATCGCATGGCCGACGCGCACAGCCGCCGGAAAATCATAGCTCCAGGTGGAGTCGAGCATGATCGTATAGTCGTCGCCGACGGCACGGCGCACCGTTTCGCACACCTTGATGTCGTCGCGCCACCTGGTCGGCGGATGGATCTTGTAGGCCTGCCAGCCGTTGGCCCTGAAGCTCAGCGCCTCCTCGGCATAGGCTTCGGGCGAGCTCAACACCGCGGACGAGGCATAGGCGCCGATGCTCTCGCGGTAGGTGCCGAGCAGGCGATGGATCGGCTGTCCGTAAGCTTTGCCGGCGATATCCCAAAGCGCCACGTCAACCGCTCCGATGGGGCGCACGCCCGCGGAGCGCTGCCGCGACCAGATCTGCTGATTGAGGCGCTCACGCTCGAGAGGGTTCTTGCCCAACAGCATTGGCTTCAAATGGGTGATGAGGGCCTGCCCGTCACTCGTTGCCGGATTCATGGCGGAGCCGAGGAAAGCGTGTCCCTCGATTCCCTCATCGGTGATCAAGCGCAGGAGACCGAGCGCGCTGCTGCCGGCGAATCGCCCGGTGTGAATTCCATACGTGGTCGGCGGAATGTCGTCCCAGGCGAACAGCGTGAGCGTGACATCAGTGATTTGCATTGCTCGGGTCCATGCCGGTTGCTCGTGCAGCTAGTGTAGTCCGGACGCGCCCAAATCTGGAGGGCCCCGGTGACCGGTGGCACGCGAATGTTCCACCGCTAGGCCAGCAGGCCTGGGCTCTTCAGGTGGCGCTGCCTGATCGCATCGCCGGCGTGATAGGCGAGGGCGCCGACGGTCGCCGTCGGGTTGTTCCCGACGGATAGGAGATCCAACCGTATCAGGCGTCGCGGCAGGCCGCAAGGCGCGGTGTTGATTGGCCTGCGCGGCTCATGGGGGTCCGGACACTGGGGGTGTGTGCTGCGCGGTACGTGGGCAACGATGCACAACGATGCACAGACGGGTCAGCGGGCGGGGCGGCGAGGCAAAGCGTGGCCCTCGAGCCTGCGGGAGGGACTCTGCAAGCATAGCGGGGAGGCTGCGCTGGGCTACCCGCTCAGCCGAGTGTTGACGGGCGCCTCGAGTGCCACGTCTTCGGGGTGGGCGGCGATCGCCAGAGCGCACTGATCCGGGCGTTGTCTACGGGTGACCGTGGCGAGAAGCAACTTCCCGCGCTGTGTGCCCGCCGATCGCAGAGGGCGATGAAGGCTCAAAAAACGTTAGGTTTCTCCGCGGTTCTCCGCGGTCCTCTGCGCCCCTGCGCTGAGGTGTAGGTCTTAGGCCGCAGACGCGGCCACGGAAGCCGCACCGCCGCGGCTGGCGAGCTGCTCGAACACGAAGCCCAGCACGAAGATGTAATCGGCCTCGGACAGGTCCTGAAACTGCACGCCGTAGCGCCAGACGGCCGCCTCGCCGCTTTCCTGCGGCGCCGAGGTGGCGTTGCGGATGGTGGCGGCGGTGGACAACTGGCGGGTGACTTCGCCGAAGGTCAGCTCCACGGAGAGCTTCACCGCATCGCCCACCTGCCCGATCTCGCGCGGACTCGAGACATTCGCGCCGGTCGCCGAGAGGTCGCGCAGCTCGACCTCGACCGTCCCCGCCGCACCTCCCAGCCGGGCAGGCAGCGCGACCTGCACGCGCTCCGCACCCCGCACGTCCATCTTCTGCACGGAGTCCGGATACTGCAGGTGGAAGTACGGATAAGGGCTGGTGCACACGCGGATGACGCTGGTCTTGAACCCGTAGACGCTGCGGCCCACCAGGTAGCGCACCGCGACTTCGTCGCCGAGACGCAGATCGATGGGCAGCAGGGTTGCGCCCGGCAACGCCGCGATCACGCTCTGTCCCTCCAT
>DAIQQA010000036.1:0-17773 GCA_036787045.1 Burkholderiales bacterium
TCGGCCCGAGCCGGGTCGCGCAGATGTACCAGGGCGAAGCGGAACAGGTAATCCCGATGGGTTGCCAGCTGTTCCCCCTCGGGCGGCGGGCTCCCGTTTCCCTCGGTCCGCGGTTCGTTCATAGGTCCTCCTCCGCGCCGCGGACTCTATGCCGTTTGCCCGGGCGAGACAAGCTCCCATTCTCATCTGGAAAGCCGTCTCCGGAAGGAGCTCAGGCGCCGCCTCCCGGCTTGAATTGCTCCGTGCCGCTCCCATATCTGGGCTGGGAGGGCGAGCGGCCCGGACCGAGACCTCAACATTGGAGGAAGATCATGGCAAACATCACCCGTTGGGACCCCTTTGACGACGTCGACGAGCTGTTCAAGGGCTTTTTCCTGCGCCCGATGCGGCTCGAGACGGGACCTGAGCAGCCGGTGCGGATCAAGATGGACGTGAAGGAAGACGACAAGGCCTACATCGTCCACGCCGAGATCCCCGGCGTGAAGAAGGAAGACATCAGCGTATCGATCGACGGCAATCAGGTGTCGATCAGCGCCGAGGTCAAGTCCCAGAAGGAAGAGAAGCAGGGCGAGAAGGTCCTGCGCAGCGAGCGCTACTACGGCAAGGTCTACCGGGCATTCTCCCTGGCCCAGGAAGTCGACCAGGAGAGCGCCAAGGCCAAGTACGAGAACGGCGTGCTGGAGCTGACGCTGCCCAAGAGGGCGGCGACTGCCACGCGCAAGCTCGCGGTACAGTAACCGCCGGCTAGCTCCTGTAAGGCGGCCCTTGTGGCCGCCTTTTTCGTTGTTCTCGCCCAGCCTCCAGGATGAACCACGGAGGGCAGGGCCCGCGCCGGGCGCTCCCCGGCCCGGTACAATCCCGTCATCTGTCCGTCATTCCCATCGCCGATGGCACTGAGCGAATCTACCGCGGCCCAGCGGGCCAAGATCCTGGCCGAAGCGCTGCCCTACATCCGCCGCTTCTACGGCAAGACCATCGTGGTCAAGTACGGCGGGAACGCCATGACCGACGAGCGGCTGAAGGCCTCCTTCGCCCGGGACGTGGTCCTGCTCAAGCTGGTCGGCATGAATCCGGTGGTGGTGCACGGCGGCGGCCCGCAGATCGACGATCTGCTCAAGCGCATGGGCAAGAAGGGCGAATTCGTCCAAGGCATGCGGGTGACCGACGCGGAGACCATGGACGTTGTGGAGATGGTGCTCGGCGGGCTGGTCAACAAGGAGATCGTCAGCCTCATCAACCAGCACGGCGGACGCGCCATCGGGCTGACCGGCAAGGACGGCTCCTTCATCCGCGCCCGCAAGATGGTGCTGCAGGGCGAGGGCAACGCAGCCGAGACCGTCGACCTCGGCCAGGTCGGCGAGGTGGCCAGCATCGACCCCGAAGTGATCGCGCTGCTGGAGACCCGCGAGTTCATTCCCGTGGTGGCGCCGATCGGCGTAGGCCCCGATGGGCGCAGCTACAACATCAATGCCGACCTGGTCGCCGGCAAGCTCGCCGAGGTGCTGAAGGCCGAAAAGCTGATTCTGCTGACCAACACGCCCGGAGTTCTCGACAAGCAGGGCAAGCTGCTCACCGGCATCACGCCCAAGGAAGTGGACGCGCTGTTCGCGGACGGCACCATCCACGGCGGCATGCTGCCCAAGATCTCCTCGGCCCTGGACGCTGCGCGCGGCGGGGTGCGAAGCGTGCACATCATCGACGGCCGGGTCGAGCACGCGCTGCTGCTGGAGGTGCTCACCGACGAGGGTGTGGGGACTTTGATCCGCAGCCGCTAGAGCGAACCTCTCACCACGAAGACACGAAGGCACCAAGAACTGCAGAAGAAGAAGTTGCGATCAACACGTCGGCGGCCGGCAGAGATGTTGCTGGAAATTCGCGTGCGTAGCTCGAACATGGGCCTGCGACCCGCCCGCTCGCTACGCCGAGCGGTCGGATCTTCCATCCGGGCTCGTCACCTTGTCGCTTTTCTTCGTGCCTTCGTGTCTTCGTGGTGAGAGGTTAGCGGTGCCTTTGGCCTTCGCACCGACGCGGGTGTGGATATTCGATCTGGATAACACCCTGCACGACGCCAACGTGCATATCTTCCCGCATCTGAACCACTCCATGACGGCCTACCTGGAGCGCTACCTGGGTCTGGACCGCTCCGGCGCCAACGCTCTGCGCGTGCAATACTGGCGCCGCTATGGGGCCACGCTGCTGGGACTCATGCGTCATCATGCGGTCGATCCCTCCCACTTCCTGTGGGAGACGCATCAGTTCCCCGAGCTGGCGCGCATGGTCCTGCGCCATCCGCTGCTGCGCTCGGTGCTCACGCGCCTGCCGGGCCCCAAGCTGGTATTCTCCAACTCGCCGGTGCATTATGCCCAGGCGGTCCTGGAGGTGCTGCGGGTGGCCGACCTGTTCGATGACGTGTTCTCCATCGAGCACACCCGCTACCGCCCCAAGCCCGACCCGGCGGGGTTCCAGCGCCTGCTGCGCAAGCACCGCCTGCAGGCCCGGCGCTGCGTGATGGTGGAGGACAATCTGGACAACCTGAAAGCGGCCAAGCGGCTCGGGATGAAAACGGTGTGGGTCGACCGCAGCCATCGCGCGCCGGCCTATGTCGACGTCAACATCGCCAGCATCGCGCAGCTCCCGCGCATGCTGCATGGGTTGACGCCTGTCCGGTAGTCAGCCATGCCTGCGACCAGACCCGGCGAGCGCAAGCTGCAGATCCTGCAGACTCTGGCGGAGATGCTGGAGACGCCGGCGGCCGAGCGCATCACCACCGCGGCGCTGGCGGCCAAGCTCGACGTATCCGAGGCGGCCCTGTATCGCCACTTCGCCAGCAAGGCCCAGATGTTCGAGGGGTTGATCGGCTTCATCGAGGAGACCATCTTCGGGCTGGTCAACAAGATCACCTCGGAGAACGCCAACGGGCTGGCGCAGCTCGAGGCGATCCTGTCCATGCTGCTCGGGTTTGCCAAGAAGAACCGCGGCATGACGCGCGTGCTGATCGGCGATGCTTTGGTGAACGAGAACGAGCGCCTGCAGCAGCGCATCAACCAGCTGCACGACCGGCTGGAGACCACGCTCAAGCAATGCCTGCGTTTCGCGGCCAGCGAGCACCAGATTCCCGAAAGCCTCGACGTAGCGGCTCACGCCAACCTTTTGCTTTGCTTCGTGGTGGGCCGCTGGCATCAGTTCGCCAAGAGTGGCTTCAAGCGCGACCCGCTCGATTCCTGGGACGCGCAGTGGAAACAGCTGATTCCCGTCTGAGCTCCCCTGCAGTAGTGTGGCGCCAGTGAGCTCCGGCGCCGATCCCGCCAGCCTCAGGCGTGCCGGCATCGCGCTGGCGTTGCTTTCGCTGCTGTGGGGGTACAACTGGATCGCCATGAAGGTGAGCCTGGACTACGCGACGCCCGTCGCTTCGGCGGCAACGCGCTTCGCACTTGCCGCGTGCTGCCTGGCGCCCGTTGCGCGCTACATGGGGCACAGTCTGCTGGTGCCACGCAGCGAGTGGCGCTACGTCGCAATCCTGTCCACGTTGCTGGCGGCCAACTTCGCCTTCACCTTGATCGCACTCGACTTGGGTGGTGTCGGCCGCACGGCCGTGCTGGTCTACACGATGCCCTTCTGGGTGATCGTGATCGCCCGCGTCTGGCTCAAGGAGAAGATGGGGACGCTGCAATGGGCGGCGGTCGCGCTGGCGTTCGCTGGCCTGCTCGTACTGGTCGACCCGTTGCGCCTGCAGGGCTGGCTGCCGAGCCTCCTGGCGGTGGTCGCGGGCGCCTCGTGGGCCTACTCCGTGGTGCTGATCAAATCGATCCAGGGGCGCATCGCGACGCACATCATGACTCTGACGGTCTGGCAGATGGCGATGTGCACGCTGTTGTTGTGGGCCTCCCAGATGGTCGTTCCATCGCCGCCCATTCAATGGACCTGGCAGTTCCTGGCTGCCATCGGCTTCAGCGCGATCCTCGGCTCGGCGCTGTCCTGGATGCTGTTCTACTACGCCTTGGCCCGCCTGCCTGCGGGCTTAGCGGGTCTGGGTACCCTGGCCACGCCGGTGATCGGCGTCATCACGGCATGGATCCATTTCGGCGAGCGGCCGAGCGGGCAGGATGCCGGAGGCATGCTGCTTATCGCGGTGGGGCTTGGCCTGCTGGCGCTCGGCGGCGCGCGGCGATGACTACTGCCTGCGCCCAAGGACGAATTCGACCCAGAACCTCTCACCACGAAGACACGAAGAAAGACAACAGCGTTACTGCCGGGACGTCATGCAGCGCTTGCGCGAACACAAGCAGTCGATGTTACGGCTCGCCCGACCGCTCTCCCCAACCCGGCGAACGGCCCCATTTGCTTTTCTTCGTGTCTTCGTGTCTTCGTGCCTTCGTGGTGAGCGGTGGTTCTTGCTTGAATTACCTGTGAGCTCTGCGACTGGATTCGTTCCTGCTGCGTCAGCGGGCCCCGCACACCTTGCAGGCCGGATCGCGCTTGAGCTTGACCGACCGCCAGTGCATCGACAGCGCGTCGAGCAGCAGGAGGCGGCCTGTGAGTGTTTCGCCGACGCCCATTAGGAGCTTCAGCGCCTCGGCCGCCTGCACCGAGCCGATGATGCCCACCAGCGGTGCGAACACGCCCATCACCGCGCACCGCATCTCTTCGAGGTCGCCTTCCTCGGGGAACAGGCAGTGGTAGCAGGGGCTCGAGTCCTGGCGCAGGTCGAACACGGAGACTTGGCCGTCGAAGCGCACGCCGGCCCCGGACACGAGCGGCCTGCGATGCTTGACGCATGCGCGGTTGATGGCGTGCCGGGTGGCGAAGTTGTCGGTGGCATCGATGACCACATCGGCCGCCTCGACCAGCGCCTCCAGCCGTGCGCCATCGACGCGCTCCTGGACGGGGACGACCTGCACTTCCGGGTTGATGCGCGCGAGCGCCGCGCGCGCCGACTCGACCTTCGGCTGCCCGATCGTGGTGGTGTCGTGCGCGATCTGCCGCTGCAGGTTGGTGAGATCGACCTTGTCGTGATCGCACAGCGTGATGCGCCCCACGCCGCTGGCAGCCAGATACAGCGAGACGGGTGAGCCCAGGCCGCCGGCCCCGATGACCAGCGCACGCGCAGCCAACAGCTTCTGCTGACCCTCTATGCCGATCTCTGGCAGCAGGATGTGCCGGCTGTAGCGCAGCAGCTGGTCGTCGTTCAGGTCGATTTTCGGTTCGGGTCCGCCCATGTTCTCGCCCTACTGCAACCGCTCACCACGAAGACACGAAGGCACGAAGAAGACCCAAGGAAACTGACGGCCGCGAGTGCCGATGCCGAGCATTCGAATCGAAGGCTCCAATCGAGGTGCCCCGGAGCCAATCGTCCCTACCCCGAGTAGCAAGCCTTCATTTTGCTTTTCTTCGTGTCTTCGTGCCTTCGTGGTGAGAGGTTGGCTGTAGAAAGAACAACCGGCAGGGGTAACCTGCCGGCGATAGCTTACTGGATCCCCGCCTGCGCGGGGATGACCACGCTCGCGGGCTGTGCCCGCTCGAGCGTGGTCACTTGCGGCTCATGATCTGCAGGCCCTTCAGCAGATTCAGCGCCTGGTTGAGCTGGTAGTCGCCCTTGGAACCGAACTCCGCCGGCTCGGCCTTGGGCCCGCTGGGTACCTGCTGCTGCACGCCCTGGTCCTTCTCCTTGTCCTTGTCCTTTGGTTGGGGCACCGCATTGGTGTCAGTGCCTCCCTCGGGTTCAATGGGGTTGGACAGATGCCGCTCGAGATCGGCCTCGCGCATGCGCAGCGCGGCGTCCGCGTCGGAGAGGGTTGTCTCCTCGACCAGGATGTCCGGGGTGATGCCCTTGGCCTGGATCGACCTGCCGTTGGGCGTGAAATACCGTGCGGTGGTGAGCTTGATGGCAGTGCTGTTGCCCAGCGGCAGGATGGTCTGAACCGAGCCCTTGCCGAAGGTCTGGGTGCCCATGATCACGGCCCGGCGATGGTCCTGCAGCGCGCCCGCGACGATCTCCGAGGCCGAAGCCGAGCCGCCGTTGACCAGCACGACCATCGGCACGTCCTTGACCGCTGCAGGGAGCTTTTTCATGTAATCGGCCTTGCTGCCGCGCAGGTAGTACTCACCGCTGGCATACAGGCGCATCTTGGAATCCTCGGTGCGGCCGTCGGTGTACACCACCAGAGAGTTGTCGGGCAGGTATGCGGCAGAAACCGCCACCGCCGCGTTGAGCAGGCCGCCGGGGTCGTTGCGCAGGTCGAGCACAAGGCCCTTCATCGGACCCTCGTTCTCCTTGAACATCTTCTCCAGCGCGCTGACCATCTTCTCCGGCGTGTGCTCCTGGAACTGGGTTACCCTGACGTAGGCATACCCGGGCTCGACCAGCTTGGATTTCACGCTCTGGATCTGGATGATCGCGCGCGTCAGGGTGATCACGCGTGGCTTCTGCTCGCCCTTGCGGATGACGGTCAGGGTGATGTCCGTGTTCGGCTTGCCGCGCATGCGCTTAACCGCGTCGTTCAGCGTCATGCCCTTCACGTTGCTGTCGTCGAGCTTGATGATCAGATCCCCCGGCTTGAGCCCCGCGCGGTAAGCGGGGGTGTCCTCGATGGGGGAGATCACCTTGACGAAGCCGTCCTCCATGCCGACCTCGATGCCCAGGCCACCGAACTCGCCCTGGGTGCCCACCTGAAGCTCGCGGAAGGCCTCCGCATCGAGATAGGCCGAGTGCGGATCGAGGCCGGACAACATACCGTTGATGGCTTCGGTGATGAGCTTCTTGTCGTCGACGGACTCGACGTAGTCGGACTTGATGCGCCCGAACACTTCGGTGAAGGCACGCAGGTCCTCGATGGGAAGCGGCCCCGGCGTGCGCTGGGCGACCGCCGAAAAGTTGAGGCTGATCAGCACGCCGAGCACCGCCCCCAGGGCGATCAGCGCGGCTTGCTTGAGTCTGGTGCGCATGGCTTTCTCCTAGTCACTCCCTTAACTGCACTGCTACCGGGTCTGCTCGCCCGGTTCGGTCGGTTGGCGCCGGCCCAAACGTGCTCGATCAGCTCCCAGCTTGCTTAATCGGCTGAACAGCCGGCTTACTTCAATGCCACCCACGTCAGGGGATCGATCGGCCGGCCCTGATAACGGATTTCAAAGTATAAACCCGTTTCGGCGCTGCCGCCGCTGCTACCGACTGCGCCGATCGGTTCGCCGCTGCCGACCGCGTCGCCGACCTGCTTGAACAACGCCTCGTTGTAGCCGTACAGACTGAGGTAACCGTCTCCATGGTCCAGAATCAAGAGGTTACCGAAGCCGCGGAACCAGTCGGCGAACACCACCCGGCCGTTCGCAATGGCCCGGACCTCCTCGCCGCCGCGCGCCCGGATCAGCAACCCCTTCCAGGGCAGTCCACTGCCCTCCCGTGGACTGCCGAAGCGATTGGCGAGTTCCCCCCGCACCGGCAGGCGCAAGCTGCCCTTTCGCTGATGGAACGGGCCGGTGAGCGCGGCTTCCGGCAGCTGCTCGTTGCGCAACCGATTGGCTTCGCGGCGCGCCGGCGCTCGTGGTCGGGGGCTAAGCTCCTGCGCCAGCCGCTGCACCAATCGGCTCAGGCGTTCCTCGTTGCGCTTCAGGGTGCCGATCTCACCGCGCTGCCTCGCAACCTCCTTGGAAACCCTGGCCAGCACCGCCTGGTGCTCGCGCCGTTCGCGCGTGAGCTCGGCGTGCTGCCGCGCCTGGTTCGCTTGCAGACGTTCGAGGTGCTGTTCCCTGGCGCGCGTCTGCGCCGAGAGCTCGTTCAGCTCCGCGAGGTCCGCTTTCAGCCCGGCGATCAGCTCGGCGCGCGCCTGATAGACGTACGTGAGGTAGTGCATGCGCCGCGCCAGCTCGCTGGGATCCCGGAGGCTCAGCATCAGCCGCAGCGGCTCGCTCTCTTCGCCCAGATATTGCTGGTACAGCTGGCCGGCCAGCAGTTCCTGCTGGGTACGCACGCTTGCGGTGAGCTTCCCTTGGTGGGTCTGAATGCGGGCGAGCTGGTTGCGCACCGCACGTTGCTCGGTGGCCAGCTCGAATAGCCGCCGGTTGGTATCGCTGATGGTGCGCTCGGACTCCCGGAGCGCGTCGGCGGCTTCCGATCTCGACTCTTCGGACTTCGCGAGCTGCTTCTGCAGCCGCTGGATGCGACCACGCAGCTCCTTGAGGTCGCCCGCAGGGTCGTCGCTACTTGCAATCCCGGCCAGGAGCAGTGCGACGATACCTGCGGCTGCCCGTGCCCAAGGCCGTGCCCTGACCTGGCGCTGCGGCGAAAGCTGCTTCCCGTTCGGCTTCAGGCGCTTGCCTTCCCCTGGGCGGCCACTGCCTTGACTGCCGCCGCGATGCGCGCCTGGTCGCCGAGATAGTATTGGCGGATCGGCTTGAGCGACGCGTCCAGCTCGTATACGAGCGGAATGCCGGTGGGGATATTGAGCTCGACGATAGCCTGGTCGGAGACGCTGTCCAGATACTTCACCAGCGCGCGCAAGGAGTTGCCGTGGGCAGCGATGATCACGCGCTTTCCGGCGGCCACCTCCGGTGCGATGGCCGCGTTCCACAACGGCAGGAAGCGCGCCACCGTGTCCTTCAGGCACTCCGTCAGCGGCAGCTCACCGGCGGCAAGGTCGCGGTACCGCGGGTCGTTCCCCGGGAAGCGGGGGTCGGAGCGCTCCAGCGCGGGCGGCGCGATGTCGTAGCTGCGCCGCCAGATCTTGACCTGCTGCTCGCCGAACTTGTCCGCGGTCTCCGCCTTGTTGAGGCCCTGCAGCGCGCCGTAGTGACGCTCGTTGAGGCGCCAGCTGTTGCGCACCGGGATCCACATCAGGTCCATCTGATCCAGGGCCAGCCACAGGGTGCGGATCGCGCGCTTGAGCACGGAGGTGAAGGCGAGATCGAAGGTGAAGCCCTCCTGCCCGAGCAGGCGGCCGGCTTCAGCGGCCTCCTCGCGGCCTTTTTCCGATAGATCCACATCGGTCCAGCCGGTGAAGCGGTTCTCGCGGTTCCAGATGCTCTCGCCGTGGCGGAGCAGGACGAGTTTGTGCATGATCCTTGAGCGCGTGCGGGGAATGGATAAGCCTGTATTCTATTAGTACCTTCGTCGCTCCAGCTACCCGCCGGACCGTAATTGTCGCGCCATCTGCCGTACCCCGCCGCCCGGCGCTCATGACTGCGCTTATCGCGTGGCGCTCGCTGCAAGCGCCCAGCCCCCGGCAGACGCTGCAGGCTGCGCTTCTCGTGGTCGGGCTGATGTGGCTGCTGCCTTTCCTGGCACCGTTCAAGGCGCCGCCGGTGCCGAGCTTCCACGCGGAAGCGATCGCGATGGCGCTGGGGCTGGTGGCATTGCTGGCGTTGCCGCCCTGGGTGGCGAAGCTCCCGGTTCCGCGCGTGACGCTCCTGCCGGCAGGGTTCGTCGTGCTGATTCTCCTGCAGATCGGGCTCGGCCGGCTGGCGTTCTACCAGCAGGGGCTGCTAGGCGCGCTGTATCTGCTATGGGCAGCCGCGCTGATGGTACTCGCCGCGCTCCTGCGCCGCGAGCTCGGCCTGGAGCGGGTCGCGACGGTCCTCGCCTGGTTTCTCTTTGCAGGGCTGATCGCCTGCAGCATCATCGGGTTTGCCCAGCACCTGGGCAGCTACGCGTTTCTGGGGCGCTACATCACCATCGGCTCGAAGGCGCGGGTGTGGGGCAATCTGGCGCAGCCCAATCACCTCGCCGACTACATGTCCTTGGGCCTGGCGTCGCTGGCCTACTTGTTCGCGACGGGGCGCCTGCGTCTGGCATACGCGCTGTCTGCCGGCATCTTCTCGCTGTACATCCTTTCGCTGACCGGCTCGCGCGCATCCTGGTTCTATCTGGCTACCTTCAGCGCACTCGCTGCCGCGTTCTATGCGGGCGAGCGCAGCATGGTCAACCGCCGCCTGTTGATTGTCTCGGTGCTGGCGCTGGCCGGGTTGTACCTGGTTCCGCTGGCGATCTCCGCGCTACTGCCTGCGGTGGCACCCCCGTCCGTACTCGCCTCGGAACGCCTGGCGCAGACATTCGCCAATGAGCAGCGCCCTGCGATCTTTCGCGCCGCCCGGCTCATCTTCCTAGATGCGCCGGTGCTGGGCGTCGGGTTCCGCCAGTTCGGGGTGCACAACTTCCTCGTCAACGCGGAGCTCGCTGCACCGCGTGTCCTCGGGTTCACCGACAACGCCCACAACCTTTTCTTGCACGTGATGGCCGAGTTCGGCGTGGTCGGGCTGCTGGCTCTGTCGGCCGGCATCGCAGCGTGGGTAGCCGGTTTGCCACGACAACCGCGGACGGCCGGGTTCTGGTGGGTGCTGGCGCTCGGCGCGGTGCTGGCCATCCACAGCATGCTCGAGTTCCCGCTTTGGTACGCCTTCTTCCTGGGCGTTGCTGCAGTCCTCCTTGGTCTGGGGGAGCAACGCACGCTAGAATGGACAGCTTCGAACGGTCGCCTGCGGCGCATGCGCCTGGCGCTTTGGTCCATCCTTCTGCTCGGCGGGCTGGTGTTCGTGCAAGTGGTGCGGGACTACCTGCTGCTGGAGAACTTCCTCGCATTCCGCTACCGCTACTTGCATGCCACTGCGGAGCTGAGCCAGCAGGCCAGGGACATGCTGCTGGACCTGCACCGCACGTCGCTGCTGTCCCCCTGGGTCGAGCTGGGGCTGGCGCGCACGATCCACATCAGTGCCGACGGTTTGGCCGACAAGCTTACGGTCAACACCCGCGCGATGCGCGCCTTCCCTATCGACGACGTGGTCTACCGCCAGGCTATGCTGCTGGCGCTGGCGGGCGAGGAAGCAATGGCGCGCAAGCAATGGGAGCAGGCCGTGATTTCGTATCCGGGGCTGCGCAAACTGGCACTGTTGGTGCTGCGCAGGCGGGTCGAGGACGGGGTGAGCGGGCTCGCGCCGCTGCTCGCTTACGCTGAACGAGTGAAATAAGAGGGTCCATCGAGTGGAGCTCATGGAGTTCATCCAGAAGAACATGTGGCTGGTGATGATCGCCGTCGTCAGCGGCGTCATGCTGATCTGGCCGTTCATCGCAAAGCGCTTCTCCAGCACCAAGGAAGTCGGAGTGGCCGACGCCGTCCAACTCATCAACCGTCAGGATGCGGTGATCGTGGACGTGCGGGAACCGGCAGAGTTCAAGTCCGGACACATCCCCAACGCGCGCAACATCCCCCTGGGGCAGGTCAGCGACCGGCTCAAGGAGCTGGAAAAGTTCAAGGCCCGCCCTATATTGTTGACGTGTGCGACCGGCAACCGCTCTGCGACGGCCGGCGGCACCCTGCAGAAGGCGGGTTTCGGCCAGGTCTTCTCTCTCGGCGGCGGCATGGGCGCCTGGCAGCACGCCAGCATGCCGGTGCAGAAGGACAGCTAGCCCGGATATTTCACCAGGCCACCCCCGTATTGCTTGCAGATGCACACCAGCAAACGCTTTCGAAATGATTGCTGCGCAGGACACTTTGCGCTCGTCTGGCGGCGCGCGCCGGCCCCGATGCAGCCGGCCTTGCACCAGGCTGAATCTCAACCCGCATCGACCGCGAATCGAATCGAGCGACCCGAGCACAGATGACACCCAGGGTAGTGATGTACGCGACGGCGTGGTGCCCGTTCTGCCAGATGGCCGAGCGGCTGCTGCTGCAGAAGGGCGTGCAGTTCGAGACGATCCGCGTCGATCTGGAGCCGCAGCGGCGCATCGAGATGATGGAGCGGACACAGCGCCGCACCGTGCCCCAGATCTACATCGACGACTACCACGTGGGGGGCTACGACGACCTCTCCGAGCTCGACCGGGAAGGGCGTCTGGACCCGTTGCTGCGTGGGGAAAGGGCGAACAGATGAGCGATCCTGTCCATATCGTCTGCGCCGCATGCGGCGCAACCAACCGGGTGCCGCCGGCCCGGCTCGCCGAGGAGCCCAAGTGCGGCAAGTGCCATTCCGCGCTGCTGGACGGCAGCCCGGTCGAGCTGACCGACCAGACGTTCGATACCTTCGTCCAGCGCAACGACCTCCCGGTCGTGGTGGATTTCTGGGCCGACTGGTGTGGCCCATGCAAGATGATGGCCCCGGTCTTCGCTCAGGCCGCGCGCGAGCAGCGCACGCGCCTGCGCTTCGCCAAGCTCGACACGGACGCCAACCCCACTGTGGCGCAGCGCTACGCCATCCGCAGTATCCCGAGCTTGCTGCTGTTCAAGGGTGGCAACGAAGCCGACCGTGCCGTGGGCGCGCTCGATCCCGGCCGGTTGCGTGCGTGGCTGTCGCGGCACGTCGCCTGACCTCAACAGCAAGGCTGAAGGTGAAGATTTTTCCGTAGCGTCCTTGCGGTAGAATGCCGCCTTTGATCCAGGCGAGGCGAGCATGGCCGAAGAGCAGCAGGACCCCCAGCCGGTATTCACCATCGAGAAGATCTACGTGAAGGATCTCTCCATCGAGGTCCCGAATGCGCCGCAGGTCTTTCTGGAGCGGGACACGCCCCGCGTCGATGTACAGCTGAGCACCAAAGCCACGCCCGTAGACGACGGCCACTACGAGGTCGTCCTCAGCGTGACCACCACGGCGTCGCTCAACGAGAAGACCGTTTTTCTGGTCGAAGCGCATCAGGCAGCGATCTTCCAGGTGCGCAACCTGCCGAAAGAGAGCCTGGAGCCGGTGCTCTCGATCACCTGCCCGAATATCCTCTTCCCCTACGTGCGGGAAACGGTGTCCGACGCCATTACCCGCTGCGGCTTCCCGCCCTTCCTGCTGGCTCCGGTGAACTTCGAGGCGTTGTACCAGCAGCGCCTGCAGCAGCAGCCCGGCCAGGGGGAGGCCGCGCCTACCACCCACTGAGCGATGGCTCTGCGCCGCGGCCTCGCGCTTGCGGCCGCGCTTGCGGCCGCACACTTCGCGTTGCCCGCGGCGGCGCTTGAGTTCCGTTCCGTCGGCGCCAAGGCGGCAATTCTCTACGACGCGCCGTCGGCCAAGGCGAACCGGCTGTACGTTCTGGGCAAGGGCTACCCTGTCGAGCTGCTGGTGACGCTCGAGGGTTGGTACAAGGTGCGCGACGCGACCGGGGAGCTGGCCTGGATCGAAGCTAAGGATCTGTCACCGGCCCGGATGGTGATGGTGAAAGTGGCGCGGGCCGACGTCCGAGCGGCGCCGCAGGACGATGCAACGGTGGCGTTCCAGGCGGAGCAGGACGTCGTGCTGGAGCTCCTGGAGCTGGCAGGTGCCTTTGCCCGCGTTCGGCACAGCGACGGCACTACCGGTTACGTCCGCGTGAACCAGGTCTGGGGCTTGTGATCGTCACCGTGCTGGGAGGCGGGGCCTGGGGCACCGCCTTCGCGATAACGCTGGCTGCGCGCCACCAGGTCCGGCTCTGGGCGCGCGACGAACAGCAGCGCGAGCAGATGCGCCGCACGCGCGTCAACGCTCGCTACCTGCCGAACTTCCCGTTCCCTCCCTCGCTCAGTATCGCGGACGATCCCGCAGACGCGCTCGCGAGCAGCGAGCTCGCGATTCTCGGCGTCACGGTGGCCGGGCTGCGGTCCACGCTGAAACTGGTTGCCGCCACCCCGCGTCCAGTCCCCGCAATCTGGCTGTGCAAGGGCTTCGAGGCAGGCAGTTCGCGTCTCCCGCACCAGGTCGCGGCCGAGGAACTGCCGGACGCTACCCCGCGCGGCGTGCTGTCCGGCCCGAGCTTCGCGCTGGAAGTAGCGCGCGGGGTGCCGGCCGCGGTCACGCTTGCTGCGACCGACCTCGACTTCGCCTCCGCGATCGCGCGCGAACTGCATACGCCGCGGCTGCGCATCTACTCCAGCGACGACATCACCGGTGTGGAGGTCGGGGGTGCGGTGAAGAATGTCATCGCGATCGCCGCCGGCATCTCCGACGGCCTGGGCTTCGGCGAGAGCGCGCGCGCCGCACTGATCACCCGCGGCCTGGCCGAGGTCACCCGCCTGGGCATGCGCCTGGGCGGGCGCGCGGAGACGTTCATGGGCCTCTCGGGTGTGGGCGATCTCATCCTGACCTGCACCGGCAGCCTGTCGCGTAACCGCCAAGTGGGTTTGCGCCTGGCGACCGGCAAGCCGCTGGCGGTCATTCTGAGCGAACTGGGGCACGTGGCGGAAGGCGTCCACACCGCGCGCGAAGTGCGGCGGCTTGCACTTGAAGTACAGGCGGACATGCCTATCGTCGATGCCGTGTGCCGCATGCTGTTCGAGGGGCTGGCGCCACAGGAGGCTGTGGAGATGCTGCTCGCGCGGGAGCTCAAGCCGGAGCACAGGAGTTAGCCCTAGCCCGGGCTAGCCGGCCCCGGCAAAGCCGGCCTGACGCCAGGCCTCGAACACGCCGCCGCGTTCGACAGGTTGAGGCTGCGCTGCCCGGGCCGCATGGGCAGACGCAGTCGGCATTCCGGCGGAAACGCCTGGAGCAGTTCCTGCGGCAGCCCGCGGGTCTCCGGACCAAAGACGAACGCGTCGCCCGGTCGAAACGCCACGCGGTCGTAGCGCTCCGACCCTCGGGTCGAGAAGGCGAACATCCGCCGTTCTCCAAGGACTCCCTGGCAGGCCGCCCAGCTCTCGTGCACCGCCACGGCTGCGTACTCGTGATAGTCCAGCCCGGCCCGCTTTAGCTCCCGGTCGTCCATGCGGAACCCCAGTGGAGTAACCAGGTGCAGCCGGCAACCGGTATTCGCACACAGCCGGATGACATTGCCGGTGTTGGGCGGGATCTCGGGCTGGTAGAGGACGACCTCGAACATCCGCTTGTCACGGTAAAGAAAAAAAGAGACCCTGTTCGATCAACGGGGTGGGACCAGCAGGTTAGAAATTACTCGAAAAGTCACCCTAAACTCATAGCCCGCCCCGGCCGCTAACAGCAGCGCACGAACCGATCGGAAGGGAACGATGCCGAGACCGGAAAAGGTCCGACTGGGCGAGATTCTATTGCAGCAGGGGCTGCTCACCGAACCGCAGCTACAGGAGGCGCTCGCCGAGCAAAAGCGCAGCGGGCGCAAGCTTGGGCGGGTGTTCGTGGAGAAGGGCTTCGTCTCGGAGGAGCAGATCTCTACGGCGCTGGCCAGGCAGCTGCAGGTGCCCTACGTGAATCTCAAGCACTTCACGGTCAAGCCCGAGGTGGCGATGCGCCTGCCCGAGACGCAGGCGCGCCGGTTCCGCGCCATTGTCCTCGAGGATGCGGGCGCGTTCTATCGTGTGGCCATGGCCGACCCCACCGACCTGTTCGCCTACGACGAGGTGGCCCGCTCGCTCAAGCGCGACATTCAGCTCGCGGTAGTAACCGAGTCGCTGTTGCTGCAGACCATCGATCGCGTCTATCGCCGCACCGAAGAGATCTCCGGCCTGGCCGAGGAGCTCGGCCAGGAGTTGGGCGAAGCTGGCGTGGACTTCGCCGCGCTGGGCATCACGGCTGCGATCGAGGACGCGCCGGTCGTGCGCCTGTTACAGAGCGTGTTCGAGGATGCTGTGGGCGTGCGCGCCTCCGACATCCACATCGAGCCGCAGGAGACGCGGCTGATCATTCGCTTCCGTATCGACGGCGTGCTGCACGTGCAGACCGAGGCGGACCCCAAGATCGCCTCGGCCCTGGTGCTGCGCCTGAAGCTCATGTCGGGGCTCGATATCTCAGAGAAACGGCTGCCGCAGGACGGCCGCTTCAACGTCAAGGTGCGCAACGCCCAGGTGGACGTGCGTATCTCGACGATGCCGGTACAGTACGGCGAGTCGGTGGTGATGCGTCTGTTGAATCAAAGCACCGGCCTGCTCACGCTCGAGCGTCTCGGCATGCCCGCAGGCATCCTGGCGCGCGTGCGCGAGGTGATCCGCCGGCCGAGCGGCATGATCCTGGTAACCGGGCCCACCGGCAGCGGCAAGACCACTACGCTGTACGCGGCGCTGCAGGAGATCAACACGCCCGAGCACAAGATCATCACCGTGGAGGACCCGGTGGAGTATCGCCTGCCGCGCATCAACCAGGTGCAGGTGCAGGAGAAGATCGACCTCACCTTCGGGCGGATCCTGCGCTCGGCCCTGCGCCAGGACCCGGACGTCATTCTGGTGGGCGAGATGCGCGACCAGGAGACCGCGGAAGTCGGCTTGCGCGCAGCGATGACGGGTCACATGGTGCTGTCCACCTTGCACACCAACGACGCCGTGAGCACGCCGGTCCGCCTCCTGGACATGGGTGCGCCGCGCTACATGGTGGCCATGTCTCTGCATCTGGTCATCGCGCAGCGTCTGGTGCGGCTGGTATGCGAAAGCTGCATGGCGGACTACACGCCGCTGCCCGGCGAGCACGAATGGCTGCGCCACGAGCTGGGCGAGCGCGTAGACGGCTTCAAATTCATGCACGGCGCCGGCTGCACGCAGTGCAACGCCACCGGCTATCTGGGCCGCACCGGTGTGTATGAGATGCTCGAGATGACCCGCCCGGTGGTCGAGGCTGCCAACAGCGGCGACCACGGCCTGTTCCTGGAGGCGGCCCGCCGGCAGATGTCCGGCCACACGCTGCGCCGTCACGCCACCATGCTGGCGGCCGAGGGCCGCACCACGCCGGAAGAGGCGATGCGCGTGTCCAGCCAATACGAAGACTGATGCCCTTTTTTTCCTACAAGGCGCGCGACGGGCGCGGCCAGCTGATCGAGGGCGTGTTGGAGGGCGTCGACAGCGCGGCGGTGGCAACGAGCCTGCTGGGCACCGGGGCGACGCCGGTGGAGATCGCAGAAACGGCCGCACCGCGTGCGGACGGGTCGGAGCACGGGCTACGGCTGCGCAGGCCCAGAGTCAAGGCTGTCGACCTGCTGCTGTTCAGCCGGCAGATGTACTCGCTGCTCAAAGCTGGCGTGCCTATCCTGCGCGCGCTCGCGGGGCTGCAGGAGTCCACCGGCAACCCGGCCTTCAAGCACACGCTGCAGAAGGTGCGCGAGAGCCTGGAGAGCGGGCGCGAGCTGTCGGTCTCTCTGCAGCGGCAGGGCAGCGTATTCACGCCCTTCTATGTGGCCATGGTGTATGTCGGCGAGACCACCGGCCGACTCGAAGAGATCTTCCTGCGGCTGTTCCATCATCTGGAGTTCCAGGAGGAGATGCGCACGCAGGTGAAGTCGGCGCTGCGCTACCCCATCTTCGTCGTCGTGGTGATGGGCATTGCATTGGGCATCATCAACCTGTTCGTCATCCCGCAGTTCGCCAAGGTATACGAGGGGTTCGGCGCAAAGCTGCCTACCATCACGCAGTGGCTGATCGGGTTCTCCAATTTTTGTGTGGCGTACTGGTGGGTCCTGCTGCTGGCCTTGCTCGGCGTCTGGGCTGGCTTTGGCGCATGGGTGGCCACCCCGGCGGGCCGCCACCGATGGGACCGCTTCAAGTTGCGCGTCCCAATCTCCGGGCCGATCGTGCAGAAGGCCACGCTCGCGCGCTTCGCGCGCAGCTTCGCGCTTGCCATACGCAGCGGGGTCACGGCGGTGCATGGATTGACACTGGTGTCCCAAGTGGTGGACAACAGCTACATGGCCGACCGCATCGAGAAGATGCGCGAGGGCGTGGAGCGCGGCGAGAGCGTGTTGCGCACCGCCATCCATTCGGGCGTGTTCACCCCGGTTGCGTTGCAGATGGTGCTGGTGGGCGAGGAGTCCGGGTCGCTGGACGACATGATGGACGAGGTGGCCGACATGTACACGCGCGAGGTGCAGTACGATTTGAAGACCCTGGGCGCGCAAATCGAGCCGGTCCTGATCGTGCTGCTGGGGGTACTGGTGCTGATCGTGGCG
>DAIQQA010000036.1:17873-35497 GCA_036787045.1 Burkholderiales bacterium
CGAAGGGCGAGTCAAGGAGCATGCAATGAAAACGAGATGCGCTGGCTTTACGCTGATCGAGCTGGTCGTCGTGATCACCATCCTGGCGATCCTGGCGGCGGTGGCTCTGCCGAAGTTCGCCGCGCTGCAGACTGATGCCCGCATAGCCAAGATCAACGGCGCGCTCGGCTCGGTCAAGGCGGGCGCCGTTCTGGCGCGCTCGCTTCAGCTCACCCAGGGATTGCCGCCCGGCACGTCGGTGGTCATGGAAGGCGTGACCATAAATATGGTGAATGGATACCCCAGTGCGGCTTCCATTGCCGCGGCTGCCGGCATCTCGGCACCGGACTACAACCTCGGCGCACCCGTGTCGGTTGCGGGGATCAGTCAGATCAGGGTGTCCACGGACGTCGGGCATCCAAACTGTGCCATCACCTACCAGGAAGCCGCTCCGGGCACTGCGCCGGTCTACTCCATTCCGCTCGATCCCACGAACAATACCGATCGGCTCAACTGCTCGTGATTCTCGCCCGGGCAATGGCATGGTTGCTGCTTAGGGGATCCTCAGCGTCTAGAAAGAACAACATCGGCTTCTACTTTGGCTCTCAACCCATCGGAGATTATGAAATGAAGCAGAAGGGTTTCACGCTCATCGAGCTTATTGTGGTCATCGTGATCCTCGGCATTCTGGCCGCGGTCGCGCTGCCGAAGTTCATCGACCTGCGCGAGGAGGCGGGCAATGCGGCCTCCGCGGGAGTGGCCGGCGCGGTGGCTTCAGGGACCGCCATCAACTTCTCGGCACGGTTGGCCAATCCCACCAAGCCCGGCACGTTCGTGATCAACGGCTGTACAGATGCAGACATTCCCGCCCTGCTGACGGGTGGAGCCATGCCGTCGGGCTACAGCATGGCGAACGGCGCCGGCCAGAATTCGTGTAACGCCACGGAGCAAGACCAGGGCCTCGCCCTCGGTTGCGTAGTGAACGGTCCGAACAGCACCAGCGCCACGGCAACGATCATCTGCTCGGACTGAAGCGATCCCGGGTTTGAGACCAGTCCTTGCAGCGCCCGGCCGCCTTTCAGGTGGCCGGGCATCGTGCTTGTCTGAAGCAGGTCCAACGGCGATGACCTGAGCGGCAACGCCGCAGGACACCATGCGGCAAACCGGGTTCAACCTGATCGAGCTCACAGTCACGATCCTCATCCTGGGGATCCTGGCGGTGGTCGTGCTGCCGAGGTTCTTCGATCGGCGGGACTTCGACACGCTCAAGTTCTACTATCAGTGCCTGGCGGCGGTGCGCTACGCGCAGAAAGTCGCCATCGCCCAGCATGCCGATGTCTTTGTGCTGGTGGGTCCGACCTCGCTTGCGGCCTGCTTCGACGGCGCGTGTGCTACGCCCGTCACCGACCCGAGCACGGGGAATGCGTTGAGCATCGATGCGCCCAGCGGGATTGCGCTTTCGGCCTCGTCCGCAAACTTCTCGTTCGACGCTCTGGGCCGGACCAGTGAGCCGGGCGCCGTGACGGTGACCGTCGCCGGCTCCCCGTCGCGCAGCTTCAGCGTCGAGCCGGAGACGGGGTATGTCCATCCCTGACCGGCCCGGGGCTCTCCAGCGCGGGCTGTCGCTGATCGAGCTGATCCTGTTCATCCTGATCGTCAGCATCGCCCTGGTGGCGATCCTTCTGCTGATGAACACGACCACCGCCCGCAGTAGTGACCCATTGGTGCGCAAGCAGGTGCTGGCGATCGCCGAAGCGCTCCTCGAGGAGGTCGAGCTCATGCCGTTCAGCTACTGCGACCCGGACGACGCCAACGCGACCACGGCAACCAGCGTAGCGGGATGCGCGACTACACCGGAGGCGCTCGGCCCGGAGCCGGGCGAGACGCGCTACGACACCACGACGCCCTTCGACAACGTCAACGACTACGATGGCTTCACCATGGCAGGGGTCAGCGACATCAACGGGACTGTGATCCCCTCACTGGGCAGCTATGGTGCAACAGTCACGGTAACGCCCGATGCGCTGGCAGGCACCGCCCTCACGGTCGCGAGTAGTGCGTCTTTGCGCATCGCCGTGACCGTTACCGGTCCCGGCAACGAGTCGGTGACGCTCGAGGGTTACCGCACCCGCTACGGTCCCAACTCGCCGTGATTTGCCCACCCGCCACGCGCTCGCATTGCACCCGCCGATCGGTGCGGCTGCGTTGCGCCGGCTTCACGCTGACCGAGGCCATCGTGGTCATCGTGATCACCGGCATCATCGCTGCGATCGTCGCTGTATTCATCCAGAGCCCGGTAAAGGGCTATTTCGACACGACGCGCCGGGCCGAGCTGGCCGATCTGGCCGATACCGCACTGCGCCGCATGACACGCGATCTGCGGCTGGCGCTTCCCAACAGCGTTCGCGTGACCAGCAACGCCGGGGTGTCCTACCTCGAGTTCCTGATCACCAAAACCGGCGGCCGCTATCGCGCCGAGGTGGACAGCGGCGGCAACGGCGACATCCTGGAGCTCGGGACTGCATCCAATCCGTATCGCTTCGATATGATCGGCCCTGCACCCGCGCTCGCCGTCGGCTCCGATCAGGTTGTCGTCTACAACCTCGGGCCCGGGGTCACCGGTGCAGACGCCTATGCCGCAGCGGGAAACAACCGGCGCACGGTGACCGGCCTGAGCGGCAACACCATTACTGTATCGCCGGCGGTGGCCTTCCCGTTCGACTCGCCGGCGCAGCGCCTCCACGTGGTGGAAGGCTCCGTCACCTATGCGTGCAGCCCCAACCCAGGCACGCCGGCGCTCGGAACGATTGTCCGGTATGCGGGCTACACGATACAAGCGACCCAGCCCGATACGTCGGGCGAACTCGCCGGCGGCTCCAGCGCGCTGCTAGCGCAGGACGTGAGCGGCTGCGCGTTCACCTACGATCCCAACGTCGTGAACATGCGCAACGGCGTGGTCGGGATTGCCGTGACGCTCACCCAGTCGACACCGACTGGCCCGGAGAGCGTCACGCTGTTTCAGCAGGCGCACGTCAGCAATGTTCCGTAAAGCACAAACCGGCTTCAGCATCGTCGCGGCGATCTTCATCGTGGTGGTGCTGGCGGCCCTCGCGGCGGCGCTGCTGACAGTGGCGAGCCTGCAGCACAGCAGCGCCGGGCTCGACGTGCAGGGTGTGCGAGCCTACCAGGCGGCGCAGGCGGGTGTCGAATGGGGCATCTATCGCATCCTCAACCCCGACAACGTGTCCGACCCGCCGGTAGTAGGGCCGGACCCGGCACAGGTGCCGCAATGCTGGGGCGGCAGCGCTACGGTGACACCCAGCGGGTCGCTGTCGGGATTCTTGGTGATGGTGACCTGCAGCCGCACCGCGACCACGGAGCTGGCACGCAACATCGGCGTTTACACGATTGCGGCAACGGCTGCGCTCGGGACGCTCAACCAGCCGAACTATGTTGCGCGCGAGCTTACGGTTACCGTGAGCCGCTGCAAGGACCCGGCAAACACGCCCACCTACAGCTGCTGAGCGAGGATCGAACCTATGCGGCACTCGTTGCCTTCGATACTGCTCCTGCTCTGCCTGCTGCAGGCGCCGCCCGCGGCTGCGTTGCTGGTCGGCTTTCACGAACAGGCTTCCAACGGGGCCAATGCGAACCGCATCACAGTGAACGTCCCGGCGGGCACGCGGACCAACGACGTCATGCTCGCGGGGGTCACGCTGCGCAGCAACGCAACGGTTACCGCGCCGGGCGGATGGACCCAGGTCCTAAACACCTTGAATACGGCGGGCGGGAACAGCCTTCGCACGGTTCTGTTCTATCGGGTCGTCATCGGAGCAGAGCCCGCCAGCTATACCTGGAACCTCTCGGCCAGTGTGCGGACGGCGGCCATCATCGCAACCTACCGCGGTGTGGACACCGCCAGTCCCATCGCGGTCAGCGGTGGTCAGGCGAACGCAAGCTCGGGCACGATCACCGGGCCAGGCGTGACCACGCCGGTGGCCAACGTGCAGCTGGTGGCTTTCTTCAGCACGAGATCGACTACGACCATCACCGCCCAGGCCAGCATGGACCAGCGTGCAACCGACGACTCGGGTGGCACCGGTGTGACGATTGCGCTTGCAGACGAGGTGGACGCCACAGCCGGCGCAAGCGGGAACCGCACCGCGGCCGCCGGCGCATCCGCGCTCAACATCGGTCAGTTGGTCGGGCTGCGACCGTCCGCTACCGTTCCGGGCCCGCTGGTCTGGTACCGCATGGATGAAGCCGCCTGGACCGGAGCGGCCGGCCAGGTTGCCGACAGCAGCGGTAACGGATTGAACGGCACTGCGCAGGGTGGCGCCACGACGGCGGCGGGAGTCAAGTGCCGTGCCGGCAGCTTCACCGGCTCTCCTACGCGGGTAGATATCCCCTACAACAGCCTGATGAGCGTGCAGACCACGCTGACGGTCACCGGGTGGATCCGGCCGGCCAGTTGGCCCGGCTCCGACCTCATGTCTTTCTTCTCGAAGGATACCAACTACGAGTTCCACGTCGCCCCGAACGGTCAGATCAACTGGTGGTGGGGCGGCGGTACGCAATCGTTGTTCACGGCGAACAACACCGCGCCGCTCAACACCTGGACCTTCGTGGCTTTCGTCTTCACGCGCGGCGCCCAGACCGTCTACCTGGGCAATACCACCACTGCCGCCACCAGCAGCGTGACGGGTTCCGACACCCAGCAGCTCACCACCAACACGCTGAAGCTACAGATCGGAGATGACCAGGACTTCGGCGGCGGCAGCCGGCGCTGGAACGGGCTGCTCGACGATATCCGCGTGTACGACGCGGCACTGACACAGGCCGAGGTCGACGCGATCCGCGCGTCCGCGAATCCTTGCGGCGTCGATCACTACCGGGTGCAGAACAATGCCTCCGGGGTGAACTGTCAGGCCGAGAGCGTGACGATCACGGCGCACGATGCTTCCCACAACCCGGTGACGCTGACCAACAGCACGACCATCACGGTAACGGCGGCGTTCGTATCGGGCTCCGGGGGACCAGGCAGCCGTGGGGACTGGAGTGTGGTCAGCGGTGGCGGGACGCTGGCCAACGGCACCGCCGATGACGGGGTGGCAACCTACACCTTTGCGGCGGCGGGCGAGAGCAGCGTGGTGCTGGCGCTCAAGGAGACCTGGGCGCAGACGGTCAACATCGCCGTGAGCGACGGATTTGCGACGGATACCAGTGGCACGGCCAGCGCCGACACCGGTTACAACCAGAACCTAACCTTGAACGCCGCGGGATTTCGCTTCACCGACAGCGGCAACAACCTCATCCCCAACCAGGTCGCGGGGGTGAGCTCGGGCAACCTGGTGCTGCAAGCGATTCAGAGCTCGGCCTGCGCACCCACCGGCGCCTGCACCGGGGTGTGCACAGCACCGCCGGGGTTTACCGGCGGCACCAATGTGAGCATCGAGCTGGCCTCGGAGTGCGTCGATCCGATCGCGTGCCAGGCCGGGCAGCAGGTGAGCATCAGCAATAACGGCACCAGCGCCATCGCTGCCAACAACGCGGGCAGTGTCACCGGCTACACCGCGAAGTCGGTTGCGTTCGGCGCCAACGCGCAGGCCGGCTTCACACTGAGCTATCCCGACGTGGGCGCCATCCGCCTGCACGCGCGCTACACCATCCCGCTAGGCACCGGCGGGGCTTCCCCAAACGCCATGACCGGGGCGAGCAACGCATTCGTGGTCAAGCCCTTCAGCTTCGTGGTGTCCGGCGTGCAGCGCACCTCGGACGGTTTTGCCAACCCGGCGGCGGCCAATGCCGCAGGCGCGGCATTCATTGCCGCTGGGGAGGACTTTGGCGCCACCGTCACCGCGGTGAACGCCGCCAATGCCGCCACCCCCAACTACGGTCGCGAGATCGTCCCCGAGGGCGCACGGCTGATTTCGACGCTGGCCGGCGGGCTGGGGCTCACCGCGAATCCGAGTATTGCCAACAACACCGCCTTGGGCAGCTTCAGCGCCGGGGCGGCCAGCGGCAGCACCTTCAGTTGGGGCGAGGTGGGCATCATCACCCTGAGTGCCGGGGTCGCCGACGGCGATTATCTGGGTGCAGGCGAGGCTGCGGTGTTCACCCAGAGCGGCAACGTCGGCCGCTTCACCCCGCACCACTTCGTGCAGTCGGGCGCCAGTGTCACCAACCGCGCTGCGCTGGCCTGCAGCCCCGCCTCGAGCTTCACCTACCTGGGCGAGGGTATCGGGCTGCAGTTCACCCTGACCGCCCGCAACAAGGCCGGGGGCACCACCCAGAACTACGCCACCGCCAACAGCTTCTCGAAGCTGCCTACTACCCCGGGCAACCTGCCTCCGGCGGTGCCCACCCTCGGCTATGGGGCGCGCGCGCTGACCCAGGGCGTGAACCTCACCGGGCGGCTGGATCTGACCACCGTCAATGCGCTCACCTGGAGCGCGGGGCAGGCGGCCGTGGACACCCGCATCGCGGTGGCCCGGGCGGCCAGCCCCGACGGGCCGTTCACCGACGTGCGCATCGGCATCGCGCCGCGCGATGCCGACGGGGTGGGCATGCGCAGCTCCGACTTCGACCTGGATGTCGACGGGGCAGGGGGGCTAGACCACGCACAGCTGAACCTCGGCGGGGTCGAGCTGCGCTACGGACGCCTGCGCGTCTTCAACGCCGTGGGCTCGCAGCTGCTGGACCTGCCCGTGCCGGTGGAGACCCAGTACTTCAGCGGGCTGGGCTTTGCCGCCAATGCCGCGGACAGCTGCACCAGCCTGGCCAAGAACAGCGTCATGTTCCTGAACTTCGCCAGCAACCTGTCGGCCTGCGAGACGCAGGCACAAAGCTCCGGCACGGCGTTGAGCTTCGTGAGCGGCAGGGCACGGCTCGTTCTGAGCAAGCCCGGCAGCGGGGGTGACGGCAATGCAGGCAGCGTAGACCTCAAGCCCAGGCTGTCGGCTGCCGAAACCGGAAACACCTGCGTGAGCGCAGCGCCCAGTGGCGCGCTCGATGCCAACTTGCCGTACTTACAGTTCAACTGGGGCGGTGCGGCAGCCTACGACCAGAACCCCGTGGGGCGCGCCAGCTTCGGCCAGGCACGCTCCACCCCGGAGTTCATCTACTTCCGGGAGAACTACTGAGGACCGCCGAGTTCAGCTAGCTGGCCCGGAAAATGCATCGACCGCAATAGGTTAATCGGTTATGTTGAGAAATCAGCTTATTAGCAACCTCCATCCGGCGGGATAATGGCCCTCTTTGCTGCAAAGGACCGGGCAACGGATTGGCTCGCCATATCGTTGTTTCCCGATCGGGTGGAAGTCGCGCAGGTCGAGCGCGGAGCGGGCGGTCGGCCTGCGGTGCGCATCTGCGACTCCTACGCCAAGCACGGCTCGCCAGTCGAGACCCTGCGCCGGTTGCGCAAGTCGCTGCGGGCGAACCGCTTCCAGTGCTCGGCGCTGCTGCAGCCTGGCGAATATCAGATGCAGCTGGTGGAGGCGCCCCCCGTGCCGGTGGCGGAGCTGAAGTCCGCCGTGCGCTGGAAGCTGAAGGACCTGCTCGACTATCCGGTCGACGCGGCCACAGTGGATGTGGCCGATGTTCCGATCGACAAGTCGGGTGCCCCGCGCAGCCACTACGTCTATGCGGTCTCCGCGCGCAACGAGCGCATCGCTGCCTGCATGAAGGCATTCCACGACGCTGGCTTTCCGCTGGACGCCATCGATGTCCCTGAAATGGCTCAGCGCAACATCGCTCGCCTGTTCGAGGAGCCCGGCCGCGGGCTGGCGATGCTGGTGTTCGACGATCGCGGGGGTCTGCTGACCTTCACCAGCGGCGGCGAGCTGTACATGGCGCGCCAGACCGATATCACCCTGGATCAGCTCACCGGAATGACGGGAAGCGCCAGAGACGGCGCGCTCGACCGCCTGGTGCTGGAGCTGCAGCGCTCGCTGGACCACTTCGACCGCCAGTTCTCGTACATCACCCCGTCGCGCCTGCTGCTCGCACCACTGGCGGAGGGCGCAGGTGTACAGGAGTACCTGGCAGAGCACCTTTATGTTCCGGTGCAGACCTTCGACTTGAGCGAGGTCCTCGACTTCCCAGGCGCCCCCGAGTTGCGCGATCCCGAGCGGCAGAGCTCTCGGCTCCAACTGATCGGCGGCGCCCTGCGCGAACAGGGCGCGGAGTAGGCAATGAGCCAGCAGATCAATCTCTATAACCCGGCGCTCGCGCCGAAGGTCGAAGTCCTGAGCGGGAGCAGGATGCTGCTGGCCCTGGTCGCGGTCGTGGCGGTCTGCCTGCTGGTCTGGGGCGTAGCCGCGGGAGACGCCGCGCGGCTGGCGAAGCAGGAACGCGCGCAGGCAGCACGGCTGGCTCGGCTTAAGGGTGAAGTCACCTCGATGACGCAGCAGGTTGCCGTGCGCAAGCCCAGCGCGCAGCTCGAGGCCGATCTGGACAGTCTCGTGGCGTTGCTCAGCGCGCGCCACGAGGTGATGGCACTGCTGGAGAGCGGGCGCCTGGGCGACACACGGGGGGTATCCGAGTATTTCCGCGCCTTCGCGCGCCAGGCCACCGAAGGGCTGTGGCTTACCGGCTTCAGTATCGGCGGGGCCGGCAACGACATCGTCATTCAGGGGCGCACCGTCGACGCCGATCTTGTGCCGGCTTACCTGCGCAAGCTGCGGCGCGAGAGCGCGCTGCGGGGACACGGCTTCGAGTCCGTGTCCGTGTTCCAGCCGCAGCCACAGGCCGGCGCCGATCGCGCACCACCCGGCTATCTGGAGTTCCGCATGGCGACCTCGGGGCACGATTCCGCGGCGGACCTGGAGGCTGCGTCCAAGCCTGGGGGTGCGCGTTGAAGCAGATCTGGACCAAATGGGTTCGGCGCCTGGATGCCCTGACCGAACGCGAGCGGGTGCTGATCTTTCTGGCGGGCGTCGCGGTGGCGCTGGCCGTGGCGTTCCTGGCCGGCATCGAGCCCGCCCTCAAGCAGCGCCGGATGCTTTCCGCGCGCATGGTCGATGAGCAGGCGCAGCTGGTGGCAGCCGATGCGCAGAAGCAGGCGCTGACGCGGGCGCTGGCGCAGGACCCGGATGCCGCAGTTCGCGAGCGCATCGCGGAGAGACAGCGCGAGCTTGCCGAGCTGGATGCGCAGCTCGCCGGGCTGCAGCGCACCCTGATAGCTCCCGAGCGCATGGCTATCGTGCTCGAGGAGCTCATCGGTCCGCAGCCGGGTGTGCGCCTGGTCTCTTTGCGCAATCTGCCGGCGGCGCCGTTGGTCGAGAAGGAGACAGCGGCTGCAAACGCGGACCAGGCTGCCGCGCAGCACGTGTACAAGCACGGCGTGGAGGTCGTGGTCGAGGGCAGCTACCTGAACCTGCTGGCATACGTCGGGCGGCTGGAACGTCAGCCGTGGCAGGTGTACTGGGGCAAGACCGTGTTGAGTGCAGAGTACCCGAAGGTAGTGGTGTCTCTCACCCTCTACACCCTGAGCCTGGACAGGTCCTGGCTCGTGGTCTGAAGGATTCCCGCGGAGGCCGCTTGGGCATGCGAGCACTGTTTGGGCTGGCGGCGTTGTGGCTGTGCGCATCGGCGCAGGCACAGGGCTTGGATGATCCGACCCGCCCGCCGCCGGGCTTCCGCGGCGGCGCCGGGGCGGCGCGCCCCGCCGGCAGCCCGGAAGGGCTGGTCCTGCAGTCGGTCATCATCTCCGACGCCAACCGCTCGGCCATCATCAGCGGCGAGCACGTTGCGCTCGGCGGGAAGATCGGGGCGGCGCGGCTGGTCAAGGTGTCCGAGGCCGCGGTCGTGCTGTTGACGGGTGGGGACCGCCGGACGCTGAAGCTGTTTCCCGGCGTGCAGAAGCACGCAGTGGATACCGAGATGAATGATGGAGAAGAGCCGTGAGCCACCGCCCGCGGTTGAAGAAAAAGGCAGGGACCGGATGAAACGCACACTGCTGCATGGATGGGTGTTGCTGCTGGCTGCGGGCTGCGCGCAGCAGCCTGGCAAGCCCGACCTGAGCCAGCCCGTCAAGGAGCTGGACCAGGCCATCGCTTCGAAGCCCGCGGTACCCCAGCCGGAAGCCGTCAACCAGGCCCTCCTGCCGCCCATCGTGGTGGAGATGCCGAAGCTGGACGGCCAGCCGGTCGAGCCGCGCTTCGACCTGTCGGTGAACAACGCGCTCGCTTCCGAAGTGCTCATGGCCATCGTCTCGGGCACACGCTACAGCATGGTGGTGCATCCGGGCATCAAGGAGCGGCTGTCGGTCAATCTGAAGGACGTGACCGTGCGCGAGGCGCTCGAAACCATCCGAGACATCTACGGTTATGAGTACAAGGTTCAGGGCACGCGCATCCTGGTCGAGCCGGTCAGCCTGCAGACGCGCGTGTTCCAGGTGAACTATCTGTTGAGCGCGCGCAAGGGGCGCAGCGAGATCCGCGTGAGCTCCGGCGCCATTTCGGACACGGCCGGGCAGCAGCAGGCGGGCGCCACGACGGTTGGTACCCTGCCACAAGCTACGGTGAAGGCGCTGGAGAGCAGCCGCATCGAAACGACCGCCAACAACGACATCTGGAGCGACATCATCGATGCCGTGCGCACGATCATCGGCGCGGAAGGCGGGCGCAACGTGATCGTCAACCCGCAGTCCGGCATCGTGCTGGTGCGCGCCATGCCGGCCGAGCTGCGCGAGGTCGCGAAGTTCCTGAGCACGATGCAAGGGGTGGTGGCGCGCCAGGTGATGCTGGAGGCCAAGATCATCGAAGTCCAGCTCAAGGATGGCTTCGCCACCGGGATCAACTGGGCCGCGTTCCGCACGGGCGACAACAGCCGGCTGGCGACCGGCATACTCGCGCCCGGCACGGTCCTGAGCCCGCAGGGCATTCTGTCGACCTTCACGGCGCGCGGACCCGATGGCAACCTGCTGGCCAACTCGCAGCTGGCGTCCAACCCAGCGAGCCCGGGCGCTATCGCGGCCGAAGCCGCGGTGCCGGGAACCCTGTTCGGGCTGGCCTTTCAGACCACCAACTTCGCCGCACTGATCGGCTTCCTGGAGACACAGGGTGACCTGCAGGTATTGTCCAGCCCGCGCATCGCGACGCTGAACAACCAGAAGGCCGTGCTCAAGGTCGGCACTGATGAGTTCTTCGTGACCAACATTACGACGAACCAGACCACCACCACGGGCGGTGCAATTCAGAACTCGCCCTCCATTACGGTGCAACCGTTCTTCTCGGGGGTGGCGCTGGACGTGACGCCGCAGATCGACGAGAACAACGAGATCATTCTGCACATCCATCCCTCGGTGAGCCGGGTGATCGACAAGGTCAAGGATATCGATCTGGGCGAAGCCGGGACCTTCCGCCTGCCGCTCGCGTCCAGCGACATCCGGGAAACCGACACGATCGTGCGCGTGACCAACGGTAACATCGTGGCCATCGGCGGGCTCATGACGGAAGCGAGCGAACGTAACAAGTCCGGGTTACCCTGGGCAGGCGACATCCCGGTCGTCGGGCATGCCTTCAAGAACACCAATCGGCGTTCCGCGAAGGCCGAGCTGGTAATCCTGCTGAAGCCCACGGTGATCCAGGGCGACGAGACCTGGAAGCAGGACCTGCGGGACACCCGGGAGCGCATGGACAGCCTGGAGTACACGCCGAACCCGCCGCTGTGGGAGCAGGACAAGCAGCAGCGGGGGGCTGGCAAGCGCTAGCCAGCACGGTGCCGAGCCCGATCGTCCGCACCGGGACCGCGCCACCTTGCGTACGCGCCGAGTAACGGCGACGAGGTGCACGCGCGGCGATTTCCCCATAGACTGATAGGTCATGTACCGAGCTCACTTCGGGCTGCGCGAGCCGCCCTTCGGCATTACCCCCGACACCAGCTTCGCGTTCTCCTGCAGCTCGCATCAGGAGGCGTTGAACACGCTGCTGGTGGCCACCGGGAACGGCGAGGGCTTCATCAAGATCACCGGCGAGGTCGGCACTGGCAAGACGCTGCTGTGCCGCCGGTTTCTGTCGACGCTGGACGAGCGCTACGTCACGGGCTACCTCCCCAATCCCTCCCTGGAGCCACGCGCTCTCATGGCGGCCCTGGCCGAGGAGCTGCACCTGCCCATCGACGCCGGCGCCGATCAGCATCACGTGC
The DNA here is from genome assembly GCA_036787045.1 of Burkholderiales bacterium. Classification (GTDB taxonomy): domain Bacteria; phylum Pseudomonadota; class Gammaproteobacteria; order Burkholderiales; family SHXO01; genus SHXO01. The sequence goes on from DAIQQA010000036.1 coordinate 30,000, forward strand.
TCAAGCAACTCAATCATGCCCTGCTCGATTTCGCGCGCAGCGGCAAGTGCGTCGTGATCTGCCTCGACGAGGCGCAGGCGATCCCGCTCGAAACGCTGGAGGCCCTGCGCCTGCTGTCCAATCTCGAGACCGAGAAGCGCAAGCTGCTGCAGGTGGTCCTGTTCGGACAGCCGGAGCTCGACCAGAAGCTTGCCCACGAGTCGGTCCGTCAGCTGAGGCAGCGCATCACTTTCCAACATCGCCTCGGCGCGCTGACGCGGCGCGAGCTCGAGCTGTATCTTGCTCATCGCCTGCGCATAGCCGGCTACACCGGCCATCGCCTGTTCACGCCCGGCGCTGTGGGCCTGCTGTATCGTGCTTCGCGCGGGATTCCGCGGCTGGTGAACGTGATTGCCAACAAGGCGCTGCTGCTCGCCTACGCCGAAGGGGAGTACGAGGCGCACAAACGCCATGTCCGGCTCGCCGTCAGGGACACGCCCGCCGCGCGGTCCAGCCGCTTCTGGTGGTGGAGGGCCGCGCTGCCTGCAGTGACCGCTGTTGCGCTCGGCGCCTGGTGGTGGCTGCTGTGAGCCTGATCAACCAGGTTCTGAAGGATCTCGAGAAGCGCCACGCCACTCGCGCCGACGTGCGCGGGTTGCCGCCGTCCGTTCGCCCGCTGCCCGACCAGGGCGGACGGCGCACCGGCTGGCTCTTCGCCGCAGGCGGCGTGCTGCTTCTGGCGGTCGCCGGCGCAGCAGCCTGGTGGTTTCTCCTCCGACCTGCACCTGCCCCGCACCCGCCGCTGCCGGCGCAGCCCATGGCCGAGAGGCCGCCGGCCCCGATCAGTCAGCCGGCAGCCGGTGGGGAGGAGTCGCTCGCCGCGGCGCCTGCGTCGCCAGGCCCAACGGCTTCGACTCCTGCCGTGACAGCGCCCCAGCCGGTGCAGCCCGCGGCGCGTCCCCCTGCCGGGGCAGGCCAAGCGACCGGAGAGGAGCAGCCAAGTGCCGCTGCCTCGCCAGCGGCGACTGCATCCATGCCGGCTGAGGCTGCTGACGCCGAGACTAAGTCCGCCCCGCCTAAAGCCGTCGCTGCGAAGCCGCCCGCGCCGCGCAAGCCGGAGCCTGCGCCAGCCGAGCCTGTCGACCGCCCGGAAGAGCTGGGTGCGCCGCCTCCTTCCCAAGCTGCCGGCTCCATCGACAAACAGATGCGGCCGCTGTCTCCAAACGCGCGCGCGGAGTCGGAGTTCCGCCGCGGCATAGGCTTGCTGCGGCAGGGGCGCGCGCAGGAAGCGGAGGCCGCGTGGCGCGCGGCACTGGAGTCGGATCCCTCGCATGAGCAGGCGCGGCAGGCATTGCTCGGGGCGCTGCTGGAGAAGGGCCGCCGCGGCGAGGCCGAAGCGCTCCTCCAGGAGGGCCTGCAGGCCAACCCGCGGCAGGTCAACCTGGCAATGCTGTTGGCGCGGCTGCAAGTCGACCGCGGCGCGCAACAGGAGGCGCTGGCGACGCTGCAGGCCAGCCTGCCCAACGCTCAATGGAGCCCCGACTATCTGGCCATGACTGCTGCCGTACTCGCGCGCGCCTCCCGCCATCGCGAGGCGGCCGACCTCTACGAGGCAGCGCTGCGGATCGGTCCGAACAATGCAGTGTGGACCATGGGCCTGGGTCTGGCGCTACGCGCCGATGGACGTCCGCAGGAGGCACTGGCCGCGTTCGAGCGAGCGCGCGATCTGAGAACGCTCAATCCGGACCTGCAGGCGTATGTCGAGCGGCAGATCCGCGAGCTTAAATAGCCAACCGCACCTCTGCGGTTGGATGTAAGCTGAAGGGCTTAAGGTCACGGCCGAGGCGTGCGAGCCAGCACCCACGCATCGACCTCCTGCGCACCGGAGCGCTTCAGTGTGCGCGCCAGCTCCTCCAGCGTCGCGCCGGTCGTCATGACGTCGTCCACGATGACGACGCGCATTCCGGAGAGGTCGACTCGGCAGCCGAAGGCGTCGCGGACGTTTCGCGCACGTTCATCCCACGGCAGACTCGCCTGCGGCAGGCCGTCCCTGACGCGAGTGACCGCGTCCTGTTCCAGCCGCAAGCCGTGGCGGCCGGCGACCACCCGTGCAAGCTCGGTTGCATGGTTGAAACCCCGGCTGCGCAGGCGCGCGTGTGACGCGGGCATGGGCACGAGCAGCTGCGGCCGTGGCTCGCCGTCTGCGAGATCGGCGAGGAGCGCAGCGAGCGGCGCAATCAGCGTGAGGTCGGGCGAGTATTTGAGGCGCTGAATGGCTGCATCGATGGGGAACGCGTAGCTGCAGGCCGCGCGAACACGGTCGAAAGCGGGGCGCTGGTGTAAGCAGCTGCCGCACACCTCGGCAGTCTCGAGATCGATGGCGCAGACCGTGCAGCGCGAATGCTCACGGCCGGGGAGATCCCGCAGGCACCCGGGGCAGATGCCGTCGCGCGCGCGTCCACCGCCGCAGAACAGGCAAGGCGCGGGCAGCACGGCGTGGAGCACGAGGTCCCGGGCGGATCTCAGGCGCGCACGCCAGTCCACCGGCCGGCACACAGGGGGCTGGCAGTCCATCGCAGAAACAATATACGCTTGCCAGGCGAGGCGCCAACCTGTGCTGCCGTACCGACCGGACCGGATATGACTGGCGCCCGGCGCCTGCCAGATCCTGGAACGCATTGTCCCTCGTCTGCGTACTCTGCGCCTCTGCGGTCCGGTCTTCGGCTTATAGAAGTCGGAAGTGAAGTCCCATGTCAGGCCATCCCATCATCGACAAACGCCTGGTCAGGCGGCGCTTCGAGCGTGCTGCTTCCGGGTACGACGCCGCGAGCGCGCTGCAGCGCGAAGTCGGCACGCGCCTGGTGGAGCGCCTCGGTCTGGTCAGACTGCAGCCGGCGCGGATCCTCGATGCTGGCAGCGGCACGGGCTGGCTTGCCGCCCAGGTGGCGCAGCGCTACCCGAGGGCCGGTGTGGTGGAGGTGGATTTGTCGTTGGCGATGCTGCGCGCCGGCCTGCGCAGCGCCAACTGGCGGGGACGGCTATTCAATCTGGTGCGTCCTGCGAGGCGACAGCCGGTGTGCGCAGACATCCAGCAGTTACCTCTGGCGCCGGCCAGCGTGGAGCTCATCTGCTCCAATCTCGCCCTGTCCTGGGTCGATCGGCTGGAAGTGGCGCTGCGCGAACTTCACCGCGTGCTTGCGCGCGGCGGGTTGCTCATGTTCACTACGTTCGGGCCCGATACCTTGAAGGAGCTGCGCGCCGTGCTTGCGCCAGCGGGCGCGCCCGCCGTCCATCCCTTTGCCGACATGCACGACGTCGGCGATCTGCTCGTGCGCTGCGGTTTCGCCGACCCTGTGATGGACATGGAGCGGCTCACGCTGACCTATCCCGATCTTGCGGCGCTGCTCGCGGAGCTGCGGGCCGCCGGCGGGCGCACTGCCCTGACCGGCCGGCTGCAGGGCCTGCGCGGTCGTGCCTGGCGGGCGGGGCTCGAGGAGCGCTACGCCGCATTCCGGATGGACGGCCGCGTGCCCGCTACGTTCGAGATCGTATACGGCCATGCGTGGAAGCCGGAGGAGGGGCCGCGCGTCGCGCCGGACGGACGCGCAGTCATCCGCATCGCCCGGCGCGGGGGCAGGCGCTGAGCGCAACGGTGCGTCCTTGCTTTGGCCGTTGGCCCTGTGCTACATTCCAACGCGGTCGAGGAGGGAGACCCGTAGTTGAGAGCAGTCAGAGCCATTAGATGCGAGTCGCCAATGCAGGGGAATCGGTCGGCTTCACGCTGGTCGCGCGCAGGAACAATTCCCTCTCTACCGCCGGCCGGAATCTGGTCCTCGGTTCGCTGTTTGTAATATCCTTCCTTATTTCCCTGGGCTTTGCTCTCCAAGGTGCATGGATGATCCTGCCCTTCGCGGGGCTTGAGATGGTCTTCGTGTATCTGGCGTTTCGCTGTCTCGAGCGGCACGCCGGCGACTTCGAGAGCCTTTCCATCCAGGGTGACCGGGTCCTGATCGAGCGCCGCGAGCGCGGCGAGGTCAGCCGGCACGAATTCAATCGGTACTGGGCGCAGGTAGTGCTGCAGCCGGCCCGCTGGGGCCGGCAAGCGGTGCTGGCGTTGCGCTCGCACGGCAGACAGGTGGAGTTCGGGCGCCTTCTCACCGAGGAGCAGCGGTGCGAGGCGGCCAGGGCAATCAGGGACGAGCTTGGCAACCGTTAACACGCGAAGTCTCCATCGGGGGGAAAGGGAACATGACTAGAAGAATGCGCAACGGGCTATGGCCGGCTGTTGCGGTCTCGCTCTGGGCAGGTGCCGCGTCGGCTGAGATGCGGCTGAACTTGCAGGACCAGCACACTGCGCTGGGGCATGCCATCTACGATCTGCACACGATCGTACTGCTGATCTGCGTGGTGATCTTCATCGGTGTGTTCGGTGCGATGCTCTATTCCATCGTGTACCACCGCAAGTCGGTGGGCCACAAGGCCGCCCACTTCCACGAGAACACCACGGTCGAGCTGATCTGGACCGTGGTCCCGTTTCTGATCCTGGTCGGCATGGCCTATCCCGCCACCAAGACACTGCTGGCACAGCGCGACACGTCCGCGCCCGACATGACGGTCAAGGTCACCGGCTATCAATGGAAGTGGCAGTACGACTACCTACAGGAAGGGGTGAGCTTCTTCAGCACGCTAGTCACGCCGCAGGCGCAGATCCATAACACCGAACCCAAGGGGGAGAACTACCTGCTGGAAGTGGACAATCCATTGGTCGTCCCGGTCGGCAAGAAGGTGCGCATCCTGGTTACCGCGGGTGACGTCTTGCATGCCTGGTATGTCCCCGCGCTGGCGGTCAAACAGGACGCGATCCCCGGCTTTATTCGCGACACCTGGTTCAAGGTCGAGACCCCGGGGACCTATCGCGGCCAGTGCGCGGAGCTGTGCGGCAAGGAGCACGGCTTCATGCCGATCGTCGTGCGGGCAGTGACGGACGACGAGTATCAGCAGTGGCTGGCAGAGCACCAGGGCAAGCAGGGCGGCGGCGTCGCGGCCGCGGAGCCTGCCAGGGCGGTCTCCCCCGAACCTGCCGCTGGAGCAGCCGCAGGTGCGCAGGTCGCCGCTGCCGATGGCAAGGCGGTCTACGGGCAGACCTGCCAGATGTGCCACGCAACCGGGCTGGCCGGTGCACCGAAGCCGGGGGACAAGGCGGCCTGGGAGCCGCGCCTCGCGCAGGGTGAGGCGACGCTGGTGAGCCACGCGATCAACGGCATCCGCACGATGCCGCCCAGGGGCGGCAACCTCACGCTGTCCGACGCGCAGGTCAAGGCGGCCGTCGACTACATGATCAGCACGGTGCAGTAGAACGCCCCGAGTCACACGTTTCGAACATCAGAGGCAGGAGAGGACACATGGAAGCGGCACACGGCCACGCCCACGATCATGGGCACGAGCATGTCCCGTCGGGGATCATGCGGTGGGTCACCACCACGAACCACAAGGACATCGGCACGATGTACCTGTGGTTC
>DAIQQA010000287.1:0-3870 GCA_036787045.1 Burkholderiales bacterium
CTTTCAGGGGGAGGGCCAGGGTGGGATGCAACGACATGCGCCGTGGTGATGTCCGGCGCCGCACTCCCATATCCCTGCCTTCCCCCGCGGGAGGGGGAAGGAGCACATCACATCGCCGCCCTAGGCGGCTCACGGGTGTTCGCGCATTCGAGGCGCTCACAAATCAAGCCCCCGGCCACCTCCTTCAAAAGACAAATGGCGGACGCCGCTGGCGTCCGCCACTTCTCAGAGCGTCTGTCTTAGCGGATTAAATGCGGCCGTAGGTTTCCTTGGCGGCGTTGATGCATTGCGTCCTGTTGAAGTTCACCGATTCGCATTTCTTGATCGCCGCTTGGTATTCTGCCTCCATCTGCGGAGTTCCATCCTTCACGTTGATTCCCTCCGCCGGGGTCACCGCGACAGTGGATCTGCTCTGAGTCGAACTGCCAACCGTCGCACTCGGGCCTTGCGCGCCAGTCTGACCGATCGCGCCTTGCGGGCCGGCAGGGCCGGTACGGCCAGTCGGGCCGGCCACGCCTGCCAGCTCAGTGCTGGCCTGCGCACCCGTAGCTCCGGTTGCGCCTTGCGCGCCAGTGGCGCCAGCAGCGCCGGCCGGGCCGGTCGGACCAACCCTGGTCGGGCCTTGCGCGCCCGTGCTTCCGGCCACGCCTTGAATGCCCGCAGCGCCGACAGGGCCCGTCGGACCGGCAGGACCCGGCACACTCGAGCCTTGCGCTCCAGTGGCTGGATCTTGTAAGCCGGCACGCCAGCATTGATCAACGCGTCACGAACGTTAGCGACACGGCGGGCGCTGGAACCGTCGATTCCGACTCGCAGGGACGGATTCCGATTCATGTAGTCGGCGATCTCCCTCGCCTTGTTGCCGTCGGAACGCAGAATGTCGTCACTTGACATTGAACGTGTAGTCCTTGTACCAGCCCCAGCCCCCACCCCCTCCCCGGCGGCATGTACGCTGGCAACCCCGACGATGTCCCGACAATCGGCACTCGGGCCATGCTCGTCACATCGAGCAATCAGCCAAATGAGCTGGCTTATGCCGTCGTGAAGGCGGTGTTCGAGAATTTCGCCGATTTCCGGCGCCTGCACCCCGCGCTGTCGACCGTGGACATCAGGGACATGTTGCCCGGCGAGGCTGCCATACCGATCCATCCAGGGGCGCTGAACTACTATCGTGACGCTGGCCTCGTCCACTAGCTAACCGGCCACGCTACAACCGGCCCTGTATTGTCGGGCTGCTTGTCTTCAACTAACCCAGTACACCATCCTGCCTTAGCTTGTTTGCAACGGGAACCCCGCTCGGTTCAGCGCGCCTGGGCTACAGTGATGCGCTTGGCAAGGTAACCATTCCCGATCTGGGTGACGTCGATGCTCACGACGTCGCCGCGCTCGAGGTTCCCTATGCCGTAGCGTTGGCCTTGGTACTCGACGATCGTGCCCGCGTCGTATGCGATCGTGGTGGAGCCGCCGTTCTTGGTGGTGTCAAACCCTTGTCCTTGCCCTTCCACCTGCCCTTGTCCTTGCCCTAATGCTAAAGAGTCGAGCTCTATGCTGCGCGCGGCAATATTGATGTCGCGTATCGTGCCGCGGAGCTGCTGCTGACCTGCTGCGGCAGTGCTGCCGCTTGCGTTGCGCGTGACGACGATCTGGTCGGCGATCAGCTGGCTACCGGAGTTGTGCGTTCGGACGTGCACTCCGTCGTCGCGCTCCAGATCTGCGGGGTTATAGGAGCGGCCCTGGAACTCGACACGGGTATTCGCATCGTAGTGAACCGTCACCGGATATTGTTCCCTGCCGGATTGCACGAGCTCGACGGTCCGATCACCCGAGTTCACTGAGCGCACCGTCGCATCCCAGTCCGTAAGGGCGGTACTGTTCGTGCCACTGTGGGACACGCTGGAGACCACCTTGATGTTGCGCGCCAGCACGGCATTCCCGCTGCGTTCGACCTGCGCTTCGATCTGGTCTCCGACTTCGAGATCCTGAGGGTTGTAGGACTTTTGCCCCTGGTACTCGACGACGGTGGAGCTGTCATAGGTCAGGACCGTCCGCTCATTGCTGCGCAGGCTCATCTGGTTTCTGGCACCTGCACCAACTGTCAGCGAATGCGATAGGGCATCGACAGACTGCACGGTCCCGACAACAGCCGCCGCGCTCGTCGGCGCCGGCGACGGGCTCGGCGTGGTTGAGCCACCTGCCCCGCCAAGGAGGCCGCAGCCGGTCGTCACCAGCGCAGCGATTGACAGACAAAGCATCCCAAGTCGTGCGGTATTCATGGTAGGTTCCTCACAGGTGGGCGTGGCCGACCTGCTTCGGCAAGCAGTAGTTGTTAAACGGTCGGTCACGACTAGCGTCTCCATTAGGCGGGTCGGCGGGCCGATTAGTCTGTTCGCTGCCACACACAGACGCTCCCTTTTTGACCGGGCAGATCGCCGGGCGTATAGCGGCTGCGCGCATCACTCCCTCGCCAGTGTTCGCCCTCCCTCTCCAACGGAAGATGGCGTCACGACGACAGTGACACTTTTCGCCGTATGTACGCCAACGCACGGCGCGTTTTCGGGAGCGAGGAGGACAATTGCGGCAACGATCGTTCCCTGTCCGCAAAGGATGTTGCCGTGAATATCAACTTGAGCCTCGCGCCCTTGGTTTCGCTTCTCGCCGGTATCCTCATTCTGATCGTGCCTCGGATGCTGAGCTATATCGTCGCGGCCTATCTGATCGTCTCCGCGCTACTTCAAATGTTCGGCGACATTCGCCTGAGATAGGAGTTCCCCATCTAGTGAAGTCGCTCACCGTCGACGAACTTGCAATTCCCGCGTGACTAGTGGAATGGGCCAGCGCTGGCGCGAGCTCCGGGAGGCCTACCCGCGCATCGTCACCGGCATGGTTCTGGGCATCGCCATCCTCCTCCTGACGGACCTCGTCCTCGCCTACAAGCGCGTGCAGTACGGCAGGGAGCTCGCGCGCATGCGCGCCTCCATGACGGAAACCGAGCGCCGGCGAGTCGACGCCATTGCGGCCTCGGAAGTCAACCGCCTGGCCATCGCCGCCGAGCTCGCGCGCCGGCAGGCGCTGGGCGACACGGAGCTGCACCTGGTGGTGGACACCGAGAACGGTCTCCTGTATCTCGAGCGCCAAGGGGCACAGCTCCGCGAGATGCGCGTGCGCCTGGGTCGGGCGGTGACCGTGGGCATGCCCCCTGACGCCGTGCTCCTGACACCGCCGCTGGGCAAGCGGTCGGTGGCGCGGGTGGTGAACGGCTCGTATCTCTGGACGGTACCGGAGTGGGTCTACGCCGACCGCGGGTGGCCGGTGCCGGCAGACAGGCGGATCCCCGGCGCCTTGGGTCCGCTGGCCATCATTCTGGACAGCGGAGCCGTTCTCTACTCGCGGTCCGCGGTGGGCCCCCTCAGCGACGTGGGCTACGTCCTGCCGGGCGGGGTCCGGGTGGAGGCGCCCGACTTCCAGGCCATCCGCGAGAACCTGCAGCCCGGCATGGCCGTGTACTTCCACTGACATGGCCCCGGTGGAGAATCTGAAGCTCAAGACTGGCGTCGCGGGTTTCTTCGGCCATGGCCGCGGGGCGGCCATCCAGCTCGTCGGGATCATGCTTGGCCTCACCGCGGCCAGTAGCGCCCTTCTCGTCGATACTGTAGGCATGCGCCTCCGCCGCGACGTGGCTCGCCTGCTGCTGGAGGATCGCCTCGAGGTCCTCGACAGCGCGCGCTGGCGCGTGGCCGGCTCCGCGCGGATGTTACGCGACGCCGAAGGCGCGCCGGAGCCGCCGCACGATCGGCCCTACCTGGTGATCAGCCTCGAGGAGCGGCGCCTCTGGTACAAGCAGCGCGGGGCGATCCTCTTCTCGACCGAGGT
>DAIQQA010000136.1:0-10750 GCA_036787045.1 Burkholderiales bacterium
CCGTCAACCAGCCGCTCCGCGGAGTTGACTACCGGGCCAGCGACCAGGTTCCGTCGGTGTTGCCACAGGCCCCTTGCGGGGAGAGGTCGCGCTTGCCTTGAACGTGCACCGGCGACTGCGCTGGTCCGACCGCGTTCATCCTCCAGATTCGCACTGCGTCAACTCGCGAATGATTTCCTCGTTGCTGGGAATCTGCCGCGCCGCCCTGCCGTCGATGTACGAGCCCGCCAGCGCGTAACGCACCACGCCGTTCTGGTCCAGGATGTAGAAGCCCATATCGTCGTCGGCGAGCATATCCGGCATCTCGCCGAGCGAAGGCTCGACCTTGCCGAAGTCGCTGGGCGGCTGATCCAGCTTCATACCCGCATAGAATGTCATCGCGTACCATCCGATCGAATGCGATCTCTTCTCGAGGCCCCATGAGCGTCGCGCCAGCCGCTTCGGATCGCACAGGTACGGAAACGGGATGTTGAACTTGCTGACGTACATTCGCGCGCGCTCCGGTGAGGTCGGCGTTACCTCGAGGATTTCCGCGTTCCGCGCCCGAAAGCTCGGATACCCGCGGACGAGCTGGGTCATGTGCTGCCGGCAGAAGGGGCACCCCATACCCTTGGTGAACCACACGACCACGCTCTGGCGTCCGCGATAGTCATCGGGACCGATCTCGGGCCCATGGCCCGATGGCAGGCGAAACGACGGCGCGACCTGCCCGACTTCAACGCTTGTCATCCTTCACCTCGCTCAACACAGGAACGGCAGTATCGTAAACGTATCACTGCTCAGACCCGCCATCTCCATCGTCCGGTGGCTCTTCGCCAGCCAGGCTTCCGCTTCGGCCTCGTCTCCCAGCTCGATGGCCAGGGTTGCCAGACCTTCGTAGCAGGGGACGAGCAGTTGAGGCTCGCTGACCGCCTGTGCGACCTCGAGCGCTTCTCGGTAGTATTCGGCGCTGCGCGCAAAGTCTCCACGGCACTGATAGATCTGTGCGCGCAGGATCAGCGGGATGGGCAGATGGCTGCGCTGGCCGAGGCGGCGGTCCAGTTCGGCCGCGGCTTCCGCCGCCCTGACGCCCTCGTCGTAGTCGGCGGCGAGCAGGCAGTGGCCTCCGGCAAACGCGCAATGCAGCCACGACTGCTGGAGCTGGTCGCCGATCCTCTGGGCGAGTGTCAGTCCCTCGCGGCAGTACTCGGCCGCACGGTCGGCGTCCAGTGTCGCATACATGACCGCGAGGTTGGTGTAGGCGCGGCACGCGATGGACCCCAGCTGATTGGCCAGCGCCGTCTCCAGGCTGCGCCGGACATATGCCGCTCCCTCCTCGATCTTGTCGGCCCGGGCGAGCGCCACTCCTATGGTGTTGTACGCCTGGGCGATCACGTCGGCCGCGTCGAACCGGACTCCGAGCGCGAGGGCGCGCTCCGCCCATTGCATGGGGTTCTCGTTGTCGGCCAGCCGGAAGTGAATCCGGCCGAGCTCCTGGTAGAGGCGCGCCGCTTCGAGGCTCTCGCCGTCTGTGCCCATCTCCGCAAGGCCGCGATCCAGATGCGCCAGGGCCTCATCCTTCTGCCCGGCGTCCCAGCAGGCGCAGGCCATCTTGCGGTGAAGGTCGACACCGCGCCACGGATTGCCGGTGATATCGAGCGCGCTCAGCGCTGCCTGCCAGTGGTTCCGGGCTTCGTTCACCGCGCCTTGCGCGTAGGCGGCATCGCCCAATCGCTCCAGAATCGAGGAGCGTTGATCATCTGTGGCGTCGCCGGCCGGCAGCGCTAGCATCGCACGCTTGTAGTAGGCAGCCGCTTCATGGTACGCGAAGAGTCCGACGGCGCGGTCGCCGGCGCGCATGAGGAAGTGAACCGCCTTCTCCCACGCGGTGCTCCTCGCATAGTGCTCCGCCAGCGTCTCGAGCACTTCGTCGAGGCGGTCGGCATGAAACGCTTCCAGCGCTCGCCCGGCGCGGCCATGCAGCTCCGCGCGAGACTTCAGCAGCAGCTGCTGGTAGGCCACTTCCTGGATCAGCGGGTGGGCGAAGCTGTAGCGTGCGACCGGCAAGATCTCCGTTTCGCGCAGGAGGTCGAGGCGCACCAGCTCTGCCAGGTCCCGATGTAGTTCGTGGTCGGGCGGCGCGATGGCTTCGAGCAGCCGGACCGGCCACTCGCGCCCCAGCACCGACGCGAGCTGCAGCGTGCGCTTGACGGACTCGGGCAGCCGGTCGAGGCGTGCTGTCAGCAGGTCGTGGATCGTCGCCGGCAGCTCGCCCTCAGGGAGGGGCTGCGCACGTGGCCCGTGCTCCCGCAGGTAGCCGGTCAGCTCCTCGATGAAGAACGGATTGCCAGCAGCGCGCTTGATGACAGCACTGCCCACTGACGCAAGGTCGGACCCGCCGAGAAGATCGCCCACCATCCGCATCGCCTCTTCGTCGGACAGGGGATCGAGCGCGATGCGCTGATGCGTCGGCCGCTCGCTCCACACCGGCGCGTAGCCGCTGCGGTAGGTGCAGACGATCAGGAGCGGATAGGCGGCGATGCCGTCGACCAGTGCGCCGAGGTACTCCTCCGAGCTCGGGTCGATCCACTGCAGATCCTCGATCAACAGCACCAGGGGGCCGTGCCGCGCGGATTGCAGCATTACCGCCTTGACCGCTTCGATGAGACGCCGCTTCCGCTGCGCTGGATCCAGCCCGTCTGCCTCCAGCTCGAGCGGAGGCAGCGACATCAGGTGCTTGACGTACGGGATGGTCCAGCCGAGCGCTGGATCCAGCCTTTGGACGCCGGCTTCGACCTTTGCGATCTTCGCGGCTTCGGGCTCCCCCGCATCGAGGTCGAATTGCGCTTCCAGCAGCTGCAACACCGGATGAAACGGCAACGACTGGCTGTGGGGGAAGCAGTGCGCTTCCAGGCAGGTCACGGCGACCCCGTCGAGCTCGCCCCGCAGCTCGTAGGCGAGGCGGGACTTCCCGATGCCCGCCTCTCCCACGAGGGAGACCACGTGCCCTCGGTTCTCGCGCGCTTTCTCGAAGCACGCACGCAGGACGGCGAGCTCCGTGCTGCGGCCTGTGAGCGCTGTCAACCCCCGTTCGAGCGCGGTTTCGAAACGCGCGCGTCGAGCGCGCTCACCGGCCACCGCAAAAGCGCGGACCGGGCGCGCAAACCCCTTGAGATCGAGCAGTCCCGCATCCTCCGTGACGATGTATCTCTCGACCAGCCGATGTGTCGCTTCGCCGATCAGGATGCCACCCGGAGGCGCCGCGCTCTGGAGACGGGCCGCGAGGTTCACGGTCTCTCCCTGCGCCGTGTAGTCCATGCGCAGATCGTCGCCGATCCGTCCTACCACGACGGCGCCGCTGTTCAGGCCGATGCGCAGAGCGAAGTCGATCCCGCATTGGGCGCGCACGGTCGGTCCGTACTCGCCCAGCGCGTGCTGGATCGCAAGGGCGGCGGCCACTGCCCGCACAGCGTGATCTTCGTGCGCGATCGGCGCGCCGAACAGCGCCATCACACCGTCACCCGTGAACTGGTTTACCGTGCCTTCGTAGCGATGCACCGCGTGGAGGACACGTTGAAAGCAGCCGTCCATGAGGTCGTGCAGCGCCTCGGGGTCGAGGCTGCTCGACAGAGCAGTGAATCCGGCGCAGTCGGCGAAGAGCACGGTCACGACCTTGCGCTCGCCCTCCAAAGCAGCCCGGGAGGTCAGGATCTTCTCGGCGAGATGCCGTGGGGTGTATCCGAACGGCGGTCGCGCGAGCCGCTCGGCGACCTCTACGGCAGGCGCACGGGCGCCGGTGTCGAGGTCGCTGGTCTCCGGCGCCAGTGCGTGTCCGCACTCGTCGCAGAACCTCGCTTGGGGGCGAAGCTGGGTGTGGCAGACCGGACATCGAGCTTGCAGCTTCGTGCCACAGGTGTCACAAAACTTCGCGCCTTCCCGGTTATCCTGCTGACACTCGGGGCATCTCATCTGAATCTCATCACGCCGACCCGTTGGATCAGGATATCACGTGCAATCTCCCGGATCTTGGCGACCCCGGGCCGCTTGTGGGCGATCTTACCCTGCAGCATCTGTATGGACAGCGGAAGCCATGGGGCTTAGTGTTCTGCACGCGACCAGGCACGAAAACGCGGGATGGCACCGTCGCGTCGCGCCCTGTTGACGCAGATCAGAACGGTATCCCTGCTGGTGGTTAACATTCGTGCAATGGGCCGCTAGCGCATGGCCTGTCGGCTTAAGGAGGTTGGGCAATGAAACAGACCGAGAAAGTCGCCCTAGTCACCGGAGCGTCATCTGGCATCGGGCGCGCCACGGCTTTGGCGTTCGCACAGTCCGGGGTCAAAGTCGTTCTCGCCGATGTTTCAGTCGAAGCCGGGGAAGGGGCCGCCGCTGAGATCAACAAGGAAACCGGCGTTCCGACCAGCTTCGTCAACTGCGACGTCTCGAAATCGGCGGACGTCGAGCGCATGGTGCGCCACGCCGTCGAGCGCTTCGGACGCCTGGACTACGCGTTCAACAATGCTGGCACCGAGGGGGTGCAAGCGCCAACGGCCGAGTGCAGCGAAGAGAACTGGGACCGGACAGTCGCGATCGACCTCAAAGGGACCTGGCTCTGCATGAAGTACGAGATCCCGCAGATGCTCAAACAGGGCGGCGGGGCGATCGTCAATTGCTCTTCCATCGCGGGTCTGGTGGGCTTTCCGAACCTTTCCGCTTACGTCGCCAGCAAGCACGGCGTGATCGGGCTCACCAAGACGGCCGCTCTCGAATACGCCAAGATGAACATCCGTGTGAATGCCGTCTGCCCGGGCGTCATTCACACGCCGATGATCGATCGGTTCGTCGGCGACAACATGGAAGCGATGCAGGCGCTCATAGCGGGCGAACCGATCGGCCGCATCGGCGAGCCTTCGGAGATCGCCGACGCGGTCCTGTACCTTTGCTCGAGCCGCGCGTCGTTCGTGACCGGGCTCGCCATGCAGGTCGACGGCGGCTGGGTCGCGCAGTAGTGTGCATTGTGTCCAGGCGGTCGTCCGACCCTTTCACCCGTGGCAGCCGCCTCACCTTCCTGCGTTGGCGTGCTGCGCCGAATCGGCCCGCTCAAGGAGCTTTGCATTGAGCGCCACGATTACGGTGCTGGCGGCCATGAACACTGCGCCGACAGCAGGAGAGAGAAAGAACCCCAGCCCCGCTGTCAATCCCGCGGCGAGCGGGATGGCCACCGCGTTGTAGCCGGTCGCCCACCACAGGTTCTGCACCATCTTGCGGTAGGTGGCACGCGAGAGACCCAGGATCGCGGCCACGTCGCGCGGGTCGCTGCGCACCAGCACCACGTCGGCGGACTCGATCGCGACGTTGGTGCCCGCGCCCACGGCAATGCCCAGGTCCGAGGCCACCAGCGCAGGCGCGTCGTTGACGCCGTCCCCCACCATGGCCACTGTCAGCCCGCGCGCCTTGACCTCGCGGATCTTGTCTGCCTTGTCCGCCGGCAACACTTCGGCGAAGTACTCGTCGAGACCCAGCTCGTCGGCCACCGACTTAGCCACGGTCCGGTTGTCTCCCGTCAGCATCATGCACTGGATACCCATCCCTTTGAGCTTCGCTATGGCGGCGCGCGATTCCGGCCGCACGATGTCGGCGAGTGCGATGGCCCCGAGCGGACGCCCGTTCCGAAGGAGGAAGACCACGGTCTTGCTCTGGGATGTGAGCCCGGCGACACCCGGGTGGTCGATGTCCACGCCTTGCTGAGCAAGATAGGTGGGGCCCACTACCGCGATCTCCGCGTCGTCGATCCGAGCCAGCGCGCCCTGGCCCGTGATGTTGCGGAACCCGGTGACACTTTCGATCGGGATCGAAAGCTCCCTGGCTCTTTGCACGATGCCGCGCGCGATAGGGTGCTCCGATTGAGCCTCGAGCGCAGCCGCAAGTCGCAACACCTCGCGATCGTCCGCGTCGGCCAGCGACACCACATCGGTGACGCCGAAGCGGCCCTCGGTCAGGGTGCCCGTCTTGTCGAACACGACTGCACCCAGCTCGCGCCCGCGCTCGAAGGCGGCGCGGTCGCGGATCAGCAAGCCGCTTCTGGCTGCCAGCGTGGTGCTCACCGCCACCACGAGCGGTACCGCCAGCCCGAGCGCATGCGGACAGGCGATCACCATCACTGTGACCATCCGCTCGATCGCAAAGGCGAAACCGCGGTCGGAGAACAGCCACACCGCCAATGTGAACGAGCCCGCACCGATGGCGATGAAGGTGAGCCACAGGGCTGCGCGGTTGGCGAGGTCCTGCGTGCGTGAACGCGAGGCCTGGGCTTGGCTCACCATCTCGATGACCTGAGACAGATAAGTGTCCTTTCCGGTCTTCGCGATCTGTACGGTAATCGCGCCCTCACCGTTGACGGAGCCGCCGATCACCGTCTCGCCAGGGCCGCGGGTCACCGGCTTCGACTCGCCGGTGAGCATGGACTCGTCGAGGCTGGTGGTGCCCTCGATGATCTGGCCGTCGGTGGGCACCCGCTCGCCAGGCTTGACCAGCACTCGGTCGCCAGGATGCAGGTCGCCTACGGCGATTTCCTGCTGGCTCCCGTCCGGCGCTAGCCGATGTGCGGTGGCGGGCAGCAGCTCGACCAGCGCTTTGAGCGCGCCGGAGGCCCCCATCACCGACTTCATCTCGATCCAGTGCCCCAGCAGCATGATGTCGATGAGGGTGGCCAACTCCCAGAACAGCACGGTTCCGCTCAGGCCCAGCACCACCGCCGCCGAATAGAAATAGGCCACGCTGATGGCCAGCGAGATCAAGGTCATCATGCCGGGCTGACGCTGCCTCAACTCGCTCACCAGCCCGGCCAGGAAAGGCCACCCGCCGTAGAAGTAGACGGCGCTGGACAGGGCCAGCAGCACCAAGTGGGAGCCGGGAAACATGATGGCCCCGATCAGCCCGAGCCCGTGTCCGCCGGCAGGCGAGAGCAGCAGGATCGGAACAGTCAGGACCAGGGCGATCCAGAACCTGCGGCGGAACTCGGCCACCATGCCGGCATGGTCGTGGGCGTCGTGGGTATGGCTGGTCGCCTCGGGGCTCGGCTGTCCACGCCAAGCTCGCGACTGGTCATGATGCGGATGGTCGTGATGTGAACCTTCAGTCTGGTGGACGTCGTTCTGGGCCATCTGGCTCTCCTCGATCTTCAGTGTGGAATGGTTCGATGTCGCCCAGCATCCTCCCGACCGTGGCCATGACTATAGTCGCTCCGAGCATTGCCGGAAATACCGACGCGTTTCCGAGAAGGTGCAGTCCGCTGGCTAGGTTGCCCCGACGAAAGAGGTCTCGGCAACGTCGTCTTCGTCGCGCGTTGGACTGCTGGCGCGAGCCGCGCATGCAAGCGCGCCGGCGGACGGCAGAAGCGGCGTACCTGCAAAGAACGCTGGCGTCTGCATCAAGTCTGCGATCTGGCTCGCCTGCAGAATTCACAACCATGCAAGCGACCTCTCTAGCCCTCGATCACCTCCTGTGCGGCGTCGGCGATCCCGTCATCGAGCTTTTCGATATCGGTCCCGGCCATCCGGAGTTCAATCAAGCACAGACCATCCGTGCCGCAGCCGGCGTCCTCGCAAAGATCCCGGACACCTTGCCTGCGATCGCGCAGGCGATTCGAACAGGCGATGGACTTGCGGTGGCGCCACAAACGCGCGCCCACCTTGCCGCCGCCGAGGCGTGGCTGTCGGGGAACCCGGTCCTCGCCGCTGAAAGTTATGCGTCGATCCTGAACAGGTGGCCTTGCGATCTGCTGGCGCTGCGGCTCGCGCAGTCGTGCTACTTCTTCCTTGGATGGCATGACCGACTTTGCGCGGTCGTCGATGCGGTAGTGCCCGCATGGACACGGGATCAGCCCGGTTTCGCCTTCCTGCTTGCCATGGCATCGTTCGCGCACGCCGAAAGCGGCGACGCCGAGTACGCCGAGGCGCTAGGGCGGGAAGCACTGGCGAGCGACCCTGCCTGCCCGTTTGGTGTGCACGCGGTGGCGCACGCGCTTGCCGAGTCCGGGCGACACCGCAACGGCGCGCAATGGATGCGCGATCAGCACGCCCACTGGGCCAGAGAGAGCCGCATGCGCACACACAACGCGTGGCATCTGGCCATGTTCGACGTTGAGGAAGGAAACGTCGCGTCGGCGCTGCGCATCCTCGATGCATGGTTGCTTCCCGCCAGTGCGCGATCGCCGCTCGATGCGTGCGACGCCGCTGCTCTGCTGTGGCGCCTGGCGACCGAGGGGGTCGACGACGAAGGCCGCTGGTGCAGCGTTTCCGACGCCTTCGAACGGGCATTGACGCCGGGATTCTGGCCCTATGTCGACCTTCATGCGGCTCTCGCGCACTTGACCGCTGGGAAGCAGGCGCGGGCGCAACGGCTCGTGCAGGCGATCGAGCGATGTGCGGAAGGCGGCAACTACGCAGCCTGGCGCGCGCGACACATCACCCAGCCGGGTCTGCGGGCGCTTGGCGCCTGGGCCGAAGGACGCTACAACGAGGCGGCCGCACTTTTCGCAGGCTTGCGACCGTTCCTCGGCGGCGCCGGCGGCAGCCGCATCCAACTGGAAGTTTTCAAGAGCATCGAGCACGAGGCCGTCCGTCGGCAACGCGCTTGGCACTGGGACCAGCCTCAACCACCATCAGCAAAGGAGCAAGCAATGCCACTCATCAATGTGAAACTCATCGAAGGTGTTTTCTCCGAACCGCAGAAGAAGCAGATCGCAAAGTCGTTGACCGACGCCATGGTGCAAATCGAAGGCGAAGCCTTGCGCTCCGTCACCTGGTGCATCGTGGAGGAAGTAAAGAGTGGAGACTGGGCCGTCGGCGGGCAGCCATTGACCGCCGCCGAGGTGAAGGCGATCGCCGCCCGGAAGGCAGCCTAGCCGCTGCCCGCCGCCCGCTTCCGCCAGGCGGCGGGCGGCAGTCCAAACTCCCTCTTGAACGCTCGGTTGAACGCAGCTTCGGATTCATAGCCGACCTCCGTGGCAACCCGGATGATCGAAACATCGCTCTCCCGCAATTGCGTGGCGGCGAGCGAAGTCCGCCAGCGGGTCAGGTATTGCATCGGCGGCGCGCCGATCAGCGCGGTGAAGCGCTGGCCCAACGCGGAGCGAGACAGTCCGACCACTCTGGCGAGATCATCCACGGTCCACGGATACGCCGGTTGCTCGTGCAGGAGCGATAGCGCCCGACCGACGTAGCGGTCCCGCAGGCCCGCTAGCCACCCTGTTTTGCCGGGTGGAAGCTCGTCCATGTAGTGCCGAATAGCCTCGGCGAAGAGCACTTCGGAAAGGCGCGCGAGCACGACGGCCGAGCCTGGACGGGACGACGTACTTGCGGCGACCGAGTATCGGATCGAGCTTTGTACCCAGGCGGCGGTGCCCCCATCGTGCATGCTGACCCTGAGCAAACGCGGCAGGCTCAGGAGGATGGGCTCGGCCAGGCGCCTGTCACAGGCGAGAAATCCGCAGACGATGCGCGTCGCTCCCCCGGCACGGCCTGTCCTGAGCGCCGCGATCTCACCTCGCTTCAGAAGCTTGTTCAGGCTTGCGCCCGTGATGTCGACTGGCTTGAGGCGCAACGCGGCCTTACTCGCCGTCGCGAGCACATGCCGATCGCCCGCAGGAAACAGAATCAGGTCGCCGGCATGAAGCTCGACCGGATCTCCATCGAGCAGCCGCGCGTAGCATGTGCCTTCCGTCACCAAATGGTACGGAATGACGTGATCCGCGTCCGGCATCAGCACATCGGCGATCTTCCGGATCGGCGCCGTGAGGTAGGACCATTGGGCGCGCAATTCCATATCGAGAAATACGGCGCCCGTGAGCCGTATAGCACCCAGCACCTCGGATAGGGCATCCATGGCGCGGCGCTAGCCTACCTGAGCGCGGATGGTGGAGGGAACCTGCAAACACAGATTGCAGGTGGTCTGGTTGACTGACGGGACGCACCCCGCCCCCGTTCGTGCGCCGCATCATGGTACCAGTTGGTCTTCGTCATTGGCATGCAGGGATCGACAAAACACGCACAAGGAAAGTCCGAAATGAATGCTACGACCGTTGCAAGCGATTTGGCAAAAGCTGTGTTCCGCCTGGGGCTGTATGGCGGTCGCAGAGCCGAATCGGTGGCGTGCGAAGTTTCCAGTGGTGCGGCGTATCCCGGCGAAGGCATGGACGGGGAATGAGCCTAGGTCACTGACGCACTTGCCAAATAGGTCGTTGCCGCTAACAATGGCTCCCGCCACATGCTGCAGATTTGCGATTGATTTCAAAGTTGGACATCCCACTTACTTCGGAGGTCAAGATGCCGAATCGTTCTTGCGTCGCGAGCCATCAGCCGCGGTCTAACCCTATCTAATGGAAGCACGCTATGAACAAAAAAACCTCATTATCCGAATACCTCGTCATTTCGCGAGGGCAATGGGACAAGGATCTCTCGCGGGAGGAGATACAGAACGCGATCGACAAATTCTACGTCTGGAGAGACCGGCTCGTTGATGAGGGCAAGATGAGAGCCGGACAACGACTCTCGCGCGAGGGAAAGACGGTTTCAAGAGAGATGGTGACGGACGGCCCCTTCAGCGAAACCAAGGAGGTAATCGGCGGCTACTGGTTCATCTTGGCCCGCAGTCTCGAGGAAGCTGCGAAAATTGCGGCAGAGAACCCGTGTCTGGCCTGCGGCCTGTTTTACGAGATCCGGCCCATCGACCCGGCGCGGGCCAGCGCCTTCACGGTGACGACCGAGACCCC
>DAIQQA010000136.1:10850-13520 GCA_036787045.1 Burkholderiales bacterium
GAGAGATAGGAATGGCGAACAGAACGCTTCTCAGGCAGGAACCGCGTAAGTGGGTGACGCTGCCACTGCATCGTGCGTTTTCGCACCTCGCTGCCGGTCTAATTACCGTCTTGCCCGGACTCTTTGCGGGCGACACTATGGGTCAGGTCCAGGAACACGCCGGCCATCCCCTCGGAACCGTTGACTTTCGCATCACCTGCTCCGAGCAAGCCCAAGTGGAGTTCAATCGGGGCGTCGCCTTGCTGCATCACATGACCTATCCACAGGCACGAGAGGCATTCCACCGAGTCGTAATGACCGACCCCCAGTGTGCGATGGCGCATTGGGGCATCGCGATGACTCTTTTTCAGCCGCTCTGGCCTACGCGGCCGGGAAGCGAAGCGCTCCAGCAGGGCTGGGAGGCCGTACAGAAGGCCAAGGCCTTGCAGCCGCCGACGGAGCGGGAGCGGCTCTTCGTGGCTGCCGCTGAGGCATTCTTCCTCGACCCGAAGGCGTCGGACTACTGGCTCCGTATCCGCCGGTGGGAACAGGCCATGGAGAGAACTTATGCCTCTGTTCCCGATGATTCGGAGGCGGCCGCCTTCTATGCTCTGGCGCACTTGGCCACTGCGCCTGCCGATACCATTTCCCGCACGCATTCCGACCGGGCTGCAGAACTCCTCCTTCGCTTGTACCAGCGGAATCCGGATCACCCGGGCGCCATGCACTATCTGGTCCACGCCAACGATGTGCCGGGACGCGAGCGAGAATCGCTGGCGATTACGCGCAAGTATGACGCGGTAGCGCCGCGCAATCCGCACGCGCTGCACATGCCGACCCATATCTATACTCGTCTCGGGGATTGGGACGGCGTGATCCGAGGGAACCTGCGGGCAGCGGACGCGGCCCTGGAGTACCCGGCGGGTGAGAAGGGGGAATTCGTCTGGGACGAGTTCCCGCATGCCATAGAGTATCTTGTTTATGCGTATCTTCAGAAAGGCGCGGATGAGCAGGCTGCCGCCCAGTTGACGCGGTTGCATGCCACACCGCGATTGGAACCTACGTTCAAGACGGCATTTCACCTCGCGTCGACGGCAGCGCGCTACGCACTCGAGCGGCGGGCCTGGAACGAGGCTGCGCTGCTCGTTCCCCGAGAGTCTCCAGCACTCCAGGGGGACCGTTTCGCCTGGCCGGAAGCTATCAAGCAGTTCGCGAGCGGTCTTGGCGCGGCGCATCTTGGCAAGATCAACGAGGCGACAGCAGCCCGTGAACGTCTCTGGCAACTCGAAGAGGCGACCCACAAGCAAGGTGAGGCCCTATTTGCTCGAAATATTCGCGTGCTGCGGCTCGAGTTGAGCGCCTGGCTCGCACACGAGGAACAGCAGACAGAGTCGAGCGTTCGGCTCATGCAAGAGGCCGCTGAGCTTGAGGCCTCGACGCCAAAACATGCCGTTACGCCTGCACCGACCCTTCCTGCCCACGAGCTTCTCGGCGACCTCTTGATGGAGCAGAAGCAACCGGGGGATGCGCTGGCCGCCTACAGGCGCTCAATCGAGCTCTATCCTCGGCGTTTCAACGGCCTGCTGGGCGCCGCTCGGGCGGCACGTGGGCTCGGTGATGAGTCGTTGGCGCGCCGCTTCTACCAGGAGTTTCTCGACGTCGCTCATGATGGGACGCGACACGCAGCCCTACGGGAGGCAGAGAGCTATCTGGGTCGGACACAGTGATCAAGCGATACCACGTTTCCCTATTGAGCCTTGCACAAATACATTACGCTCAAGCCGCAGTTAGTGCAAAGCCAACCACCCCGTCGCCTTCGGCGCCACCCCTCCTTAGTAAGGAGGGGAGAGAAAGCATTCTTTCCCCTCCTGCCCGAGGAGGGGTGCCCACGTAGTGGGCGGGGTGGTGGGAGCCTGCCCGAGGAGGGGTCGTCCCCACGAAGAAGGGCCGTTCGGTTGTAGAACCCACACGAGTCTATGCCTATCCGAGAGCGCCATGGGACGAATCAGAGTACGCTTTCCGCAGCGTGGATTATCGTAGACACTGAAGATGCTGCCTGACACTCGATACGCAAGAAGCGGCGAGGTGAACATCGCGTACCAGGTCCTAGGAAAGGGGCCGCCCGACCTCGTCCTTGTTCCGGGTTGGGTATCGAACATAGATGTCTTCTGGGAGGAGCCGGCGCTGGCGCGATTCTTCACACGGCTGTCGTCCTTTTCTCGCCTGATTCTGTTCGATAAACGCGGCACCGGCTTGTCTGATCGAGTGGCCGATATGCCATCCCTCGAAGTACGCATGGATGACGTGCGTGCCGTGATGGATCACGCCGGAGCGGAGCGCGCCGCACTGTTCGGCTATTCCGAGGGCGGCGCAATGTCTGCCTTGTTTGCCGCGACCTATCCAAGCCGGACTTCCGCCCTGATCATGCATGCCGCCTTCGCACGGCGTACCTGGGCTCCCGATCACCCGTGGGGGCGTACTGAAGCGCAAGCCGAGGCGTTCGTCGAGCAATTGCAGCGGGAGTGGGGCGGACCCGTTGCGATAGACAAGCGAGCGCCGAGCATGGCGCAAGACGAAAGAGCGCGACAGTGGTGGGCTCGATGGCTCAGATCGAGTGCGAGTCCCGGTGCTGCAGCGATGCTGGTTCGCATGAACGCCGATATCGACATCCGGCCGGTGTTGAGCGCCATT
>DAIQQA010000037.1:0-35046 GCA_036787045.1 Burkholderiales bacterium
GTCGTTGGGAGTATAGCTCGATGAAGAACGGGGATTGCGGCTTAGTGCCTCTCAGCACTGGAGCCCCAGGGATACCTTCGAGCAGGTTGGCCGGTGGGCCGTGCGGAAGGCTTGGCTCCCTCCCCCTTGACCGGAGAAGGCGGGCCGAGGCGGGATTGTTGGTTGAAAACGCAGAGACCGCTCGGTCGGGGTCACCTTTGCGGCCCTTGCAGCCTCTGCGTTCTTTGCGCCCCCGGATCGGAGTCCGGGGCAGGTTTTGCGTTGAGGTGCAAGAAAGCCGGAGTTTGGAGGCGCTACGCCGCGTGCATCGCCAGCAACCCCTGGTTCATCGCCAGTGCCTGATCGTGCCGCAGGGCGCGGTTGCGGCCTGCGGCCTTGGCTGCATACAGCGCCTGGTCCGCCTGCTTGATGAGCTCGGCCAGCGTAGTAGCGCCGTGCTGGATTGAAGCGATTCCGAAGCTTGCGGTGAGCCGTACATTCTCACCGGGAATGATCGACGGACCGCAACCGGTTTCGATCTGCTTGCGCACCCGCTCGGCCAGCTCCTGGGCCTGGCTCGCTTCGATGCCGGCCAGCAGCAGACAGAACTCCTCGCCACCGTAGCGACACACGACATCGCCGGCACGCACTGCGCCCTCGAGCGTGTTGGCCACGTGCTGGATGGCCTGGTCGCCGACCAGGTGACCGTAGCGGTCGTTGATCGACTTGAAGTGGTCGATGTCCACCATCACGACGCACACGTTGGAGCGCTGTGAGGCCGCCTCGAGGAAGGCCTGTTGCGCCTGCTCCAGGAACGCGCGGCGCGTAAGGCTGCCGGTGAGCTGATCGTGGTCAGCCAGCCGCTTGAGCTCCACGTTCTGCATCTCGATCTTGTGCTTCGCGACCTCGAGCTGCGCCACCGAATCGAGCAGCGCCTGATTCATGTGCTCCACCATCGACATGTCGTCGAACGTGAGCAGACAACCGCGCACGGTTTCACGGTCGTCGACGATCGGCGCGACGTTGACCACGATCTTGACCGGGTCCCCGTCGTCCTGCGGGATCTTGATGCTCTCGCCGGTCACCGCCGTGCGTTCCAGCATGGCGCGGGTCCACGGTGGCGGTCCGTCTCCGCAAGCGCTCGTCAGCCACGTGAGATCCTTGATGCGCTTGCCGGTCAGCTCCCCGCCAGCGGAAGGATGCAGAGCTCGGAACGCGCGGTTGGCGAGGAGCACGTGGCCTTGCTTGTCGATCACCAGGACTCCTTCCGAGAGCGCGTCGAAGGCCGTGCGCACTCGATCGGGAATGGCGGCGTTGGGATCCAGACGCTGCAGGATGCGTTTCAGGTAGAGGTAAAACGCCCCGAAGCCCACTGTCAGCATCAGCAGGGTCAGGGCGACACCCGGGTATCTCAGCCATCCCAGCAGGGTCTGTGGCGTGGTCGGCCGATAGGCCACCTCTAGGCGGCCCCAGGTTTCCGTCCCGGACTCGATGGGCACGAGCACGCTGGTGAGCGTCGACTTGTTGTTGGCTGGAGGAATGAAGTGGTTGGCATGGTTGCCAGTCTCGGCCACGACCTCGCCGGTGCTGCGGCGCACGGCGATGGACAGGACCTCCGGGTCCCGCGAGATCACCGCGTGCATCGTCCGCCGCAGCGCCTCCCAGGCCTCGGTCTGGACCAGCGCCGTGATCTGGACCGCGAGCGCCTCGCTGGTGCGCTTGCGCACGTGCTTGGCCACATCGGCTTCATCGGGGAGCAGACCGAAGATCAGGTCGGCCACCAGCAGCAGGAAGGCCGCCAGGGAGATCAGTCCCATGCTGATCCGCGAAACAGGTCCGAGACGCATGGCTTTGTCCTAGTTCAGTTACCCGGCTCGGAGTGGGCGTGCGCCCCCTCGAGCACGTTGGCAATCGCCAGCTCGTTTGCGTCGGCGTCGCGATCGTCCGGGTCGTACCACTTCTTCTCCTCGTCCTCATCACGGCCCACCACCGGCAGCGGATCGATGTGCCGCCACGCCGGGGCCGAGGCCAGCAGGCTGCCCAGCAGGCCGCTGATGCGGCTGGCCCACCACACCACACCCACCGACAGGGCCATGCCGCCCAGCTCGACCTGCTCCAGCAGCACCTCGATCCGGCTGCGCTCGGGCTCCTCGCCGTCCGGGAAGGCCGTCTGGGTCGTCCAGTCCGCCGGCACCGACGGTAGGTACTGGAGGTTGGCCGGTAGCACCGCAAGCAGTTGCAGCGTTGGGTCGATGCGCGCCGCAGGCTCGAACGTGTTCGGTGTAGCCGCTGTCTGCACAATCCGCACCGGAGCTAACGCGGGAGCCAGCCCGGCGGGGACGGTGCCGTCGCCCGCCGGCGTCTCCGGCCTTCCCGGCGAGAACACGGCGGGGGCCCGGCCTGGGCGCGCCGGCGGAGCCGTAGTCGCGTCCTCGGCCGGGGCCGGCTCGACAGCCGGCGGCGCTGGAGGGGTCACGACTGGGACGGGTGCGGGTTCGGGCACCGGCGGCAGGATCGGCACGATCACGACCGGGGGGGCCTGATTGAACAGAACGCTCGCCGCGAAGGGGCCATCGGTGAGCGCTCCATCGTCCACCTGTAGATCGTAGGCCGGGGCACTGCTGCTCCCATCGTGCACGAACACCACCTGGCCTGCCGCCACCTCGGCCTGGGTGAAGGCGATGACGGCCACCCCTGGAGCGCCGACCAGCTCGAACTGGCCGTTGCTGACGTTGCTCACAGCAAAATTCAGCACGCCAGCCGCCGTGTCCACGTCGCTCGCGCTCAGGTTGGCCACCGAGAGAATCACCGACTGGCCCTGATCGACGGTCAGGGCATTGGCCCCCAGCACCGGGGCGTCGTTGACCGCGGCAACTGTGATGGTGAAGATCTGCGCGGGCGTGGCGTCGACCCCGCCGTTGGCTGTTCCGCCGTTGTCGCTGACAAGCACGGTGACGTTGGCCACGCCGTTGGCGTTGGCCGCCGTGGTGTAGGTCAGGTTGCCCGCCGCGTCGATGCTTGGCTGCACGCTGAACAGGGCGTTGTTGTCGTTGCTTACGGTATAGCTCAGCAGCTGCCCCGCTTCGTCGGCCCCGCCGCCGGGCGCGCCGCTGGCAAAGCCCGGGACAATCTGTCCGCCGGCGTCTTCGTCGACGTTCTGGTTGCCCGCCTGGGTAAAGCTGGGCGCATCGTTGATGGGGGTGACGTCAATGGTGATGGTGTTCATGGCCAGGGCATCGGCCGTGCCGTCGTTGACCCGGAAGTCGAAGCTGGCGTAGCCCACGCCGCTGCTATCAGGCGCCGGGGTATAGACCAGCTCGCCCAGGATGATGTCGGCTGCGGAGATCAGTTGCCCGGCGCCCACCGCCCCCCCGCTCAAGATCAGGCTGCCCTGCCCCGGCACGTTGACGATGCGCACCGCCTGCAGGCTGTCGCTTGCGTCCACGTCGGCGAAGCCAAAATCGGCGGTGGTGAAGATGTAGCTGCTGTCCTCGTCGATGCTGATGCCGGCATCTGCCCCGGTGGGCGCATCGTTGACCGAGGTCGACACCACCGTGGTGGTGTTATCAGTCACCGCAGCACTGCCATCGTCGACGCTGATGGTGAAGGTGGTGGTCTCGGTCGATCCGGGCGCCACCCGGTTGTCGGCGGGATCGAACACCAGGCCATGGATCGCGGTGGTGGCGGCTGCAGCCGTGCCGCTGAAGGTGTACACGCCACCACCGGCGTCGGTGAAGCCGTTGAGCGTGGAGAACACACCCTTGGCCGCCGTGTCCAGGGTGACCGACACGGTCAGCGTCTGCGCCGGGTTGTCCACATCGCCGATGCTCACCCCCGCAAACGGATTGATCGTGCCGGTGTCGTTGACCGCCTGACCGGCTTGTGTGCCGGTAATGGTCGGTGCGTCGTTGATCGCGCTTACCACGATCGAAGCGCTGGCGTTCTGGCTGGAGTAGGCGCTGCTGCCGCCCCCGGCACCGGGGTTGACGGTGCTGGGGCTGCCGTTGGCTGAAGCTGTCCCGGTGGTCTGGTCCCAGGCCTTGAAACCGAAAGTAGCCGTCTCGCCGTTCTGGCCATCGGGCACGTAGCGCACCTGGCTAGCCGAGTCCAGCAGCAGGGCCGAGCCGCCCGACACCGAGCCGAAGTTGGTCCAGGTGATGCCATCGGTGGAGTACTGCCAGGTGCCGTTGCCGGTGACTGCCGTGACGGCGATGCCCTTTAGCGCGCCGCTGTCCACGTCGGCCCAGCTCGCCCCCGTGAGGATGGTGTTTACAGTCGTGCCAGACGAGGTGGTGTCTTCGTTGGTACCCGTCAGGCTCACCGTCGCAGCGTTCGTGATGGTCGGTGCATCGTTGACGGCGGTCACTGATGTCCCAAGCGCGACCGTCGCCGAAGACCAGTTACCCGTACCGCCTATCGCGGCGCTGATGTTGCTCGAAGGGTTGAAGGCGATCGCCCCCGCCGAGCTGTCCGAAAGCCGAACCGTCAGACTGCCCGGCGTGCCGTTGTAGTCGGCCGCGGGCACGAAGCGCAGGTAGTAGCTCGCCGGCAACACGAGCGCCGTGGCGTTAGCGAGACCCGCGGTCGGCACGTTGCTCCAGGTGCTGCCGTCCGAGGAGTACTGCCACGCACCCTGCCCAGCCGTGGCGGCGTCACCGATGATGGCCACACCCGACAATGCCGTCGCATTCCCTGCGTCTGTGGCATCGCTATAGTTGCCGCCAAACAGGGCGGACACGGTGGCGCCCGCTGGGTTTGCAGTGTTCTCCGCAACGGCCACCAGAGTAGCACTGCCCGAAGCCACAGGCGCATCGTTCACCGGGTTGACCGTGATGGTCGCCGTCCTGACTGCAGAGGACGACGTCCCGTCGAAAGCATGATAGGTAAAAGTGTCCGTGCCGAAGAAGTTGGCGTTCGGCGTGTAAGTGAACGAACCGTTCGAGCTGAGCGTCAGCGCACCGTTCGTGGTCGTGGTATCCAGGACTGCGGTCAGCGTCTGTCCGTCGACATCGAAATCGTTGCTCAGGACCCCGGCCTGGGTAACCTGTGCACCGTACGTACCGATGAGCGTATCGTTGGCCGACGCATACTCGGCCGACACCCAGTTGTTCGAGCGCGTGCTCGTCGAGATTCTCACTTCGTCCAGGGCGCCATCGTAGTAGCGCTGGGGAGCGCCTGGTGCTCCCAAGCGCATATCTGTGTCCCAGTTAGTCCGCTGCGTGCGTGCCGTTGTGCCCGTGTCACTGCCCACCAGAGCGCCATCGAGGTACATCTCAGCCGATGGAGCGATCCCCAGATTCGACACGTTCACGACGACGTGATGCCACCCCGCCGTGTCGCTGAATGCGGTACTAATAGCGAGAACGTTGGGATCGTCTGCCTGATCGGTATCGCCGAGGTTGAAGCTCAGCATGTTGCTTTCGCTTACCCCCGTCGGGGAGATCCCGCCAAGCGATAGGCTCATCTCCTGAGGGCGTGGAATGGGCTCGCCAAACCCGTTACCCGTGCCATCTCCTTGCCACAACAGGTGGTGAGCGAAATCGGTTGCATCGGCGTTAAACCACAGGCTTATGCTGAAGCTGTTGGCCGTCTTAAGGATACTGCTGGTTGTCTGAACGTAATCATCGATGCCGTCGAAGTCCTGACCCGGCGCAAACTTCCCAGCGATGTCATTGTTGCCGCTCTGACTTCCGTTGCTGGCGCCAGACGTTACGTCAACATGCGTTGCGGTATTCGCCTCGTCCGTAACGACTTCGTCCAGATGCCAGACATCCTGATACTGCGCGTCCCACACTCCGGCAGAGTTCTGGGCGTCGGTAGCACTGGGATTGCCGTAAGCCATCCAGATGAAATCCGTACTCGAGCTTGCATCGATCTGCGGCACCTTGACCCAGACGTAGGAGGTGCCGCCAGGAGTCCACGACTCGATCTCGTAGGCGAGCGCGCTGCCGTCGGGGTCATAAAAGCGCAGGTCTGCGCCGTTGGCTTGAGTGGCAGCATAGTCGATGCGAGTGTTGTCCAGCTTCACCAGCACCGGCATGTTGACCAGATTCTCCGGCCGCGACGCATTGTTGAAGGTGAGCTTCTCTCTGAACTGCCACGCCTGGGTGTTGGCGTCGAGCGTCGCGTCCTCGTTGACCGTGTATGAATCGTTGGCAGCGGTGGGTGCGGCCAGTGTTCCGCGCCAGTCGAGCTGCGCGGAGATGCTTACGATCACGCCGGTGCCGACCTCTCCGACCTGGTACTCTAGAATCCAGTCCCCGCCCTGCTGCGTTGTACCTGTCGGGTCGACGCTAGCGGCCACGTCGGCACCGGTTAGCCGTGCCAGCGCATCCACCAGTGACTTGCCCTCTGTGCTGCCCGCCACATCGCAGCCGTAGATCAGCAGATCCGCATCCACTGTGAGCGCCTGGCCCCAGCCTTTGATCTGCTTGGCATTCTGGAGCAGAGAATCGAAGTTCAGCAGCGACGAGCCCAACTGCACCGACCCCTCGGCGCCGTGAGAGATCAGGTGCATCGCGCTGATGTCGCGGCGGCCAGCCAGCGTCTGGCTGATCTGCTCGATGCCGTCACGCTCGACATCCAGCAGCACGACTTCGATATCAGCGTCGCCGTCCTGGGCGCGAATGTCGTCGATCAGCTTCTGGTAGTCGGGAGTGGCCGGATCGACGAAGACGATGTCGTGACGGCGGGACTGGGTGTCCTGAGTGGAAGCCTGGATGAACTCCCCGCTGGGCTCCAGGGTGCGCTGCTCTGCCTCGGGCACGAACGCGGCGGCGTCGGCCAGCGCCGGCGCGAAGTCGGCGGAATACAGAATCCTCGGCTCGATTTCCTCGAGCACGGCTCGGCGCTTCTTCTCCGATTTCGCTTTCATCGCTTGCCTCACCTTCGTCTCGGGCTTGTCTAGACGCCCTCGTATTCACCTGATTTCACAGATTCTCACTGGCACTGCATGCGCGGTGGGCGCAGGTAACGAACCCTGCGATGCAAGGAACTTGCCTGTGACGCTGGCATGACGGTGCCCAGCGAGCGCGAAGACGAGGCGTTGTGCACCCGCAGCGAGGTGGGAATGTCAACCCTCCGAGCGGAGGGTGAAGAATGCAAAAGGGCGGGTCGCCCCGCCCTGTGTCGATCCGTAGAAAGCAGCCCGCCCGGCAAGTCGCGCCCGGGGGCTACTTGGTCGGCGCCACCGCCACTGACGCTTTGGTCGCAGGCCTGCGCGCCGGGTTCTCCGGGATGGGCTTGGTGGCAGCATCCTTGGCCGGCATCGGCTTGGCCGCGGTGCTGTCGGGAGCAGGCATCGCCTCGAAGTCCACCTTGCAGCGCAGCCCTGGCGGCAGTGCGTTGTCCGGGTTGGGCAACTCGAGGCGCACGCGGAAGCTGTTGCTCGCGGCGTCGATCACACGGTCGACGACGATGACCGTGGCCGTGCGCGGATCTGCCTCGGCCATGTCGGGTTTCACCGTCCCAACCATTCCTGGCTTGATCCTGCTGAAGTAGGTTGCCGGCACTATCACTTCGACCCGCAGGGGATCGATGGCGGCCACCTTCACGACCGGTTTCTCCTCGACCCGCTCGCCCTCGGACAGGTAACGCTCCACAACTACGCCGG
The DNA here is from genome assembly GCA_036787045.1 of Burkholderiales bacterium. Lineage (GTDB taxonomy): Bacteria > Pseudomonadota > Gammaproteobacteria > Burkholderiales > SHXO01 > SHXO01. Next base: position 7,592 of record DAIQQA010000037.1, read on the forward strand.
ACAGCGGACTGCGGATCGTGCGCTGAGCCATCTGTGCGCTCGCCAGCGCCAACTCGTGCTTCGCCTGACGCTGCGACTCGCGCGCTTGCTTCAGCCGCATCTCCGCAACCTCCGCTTCGGTGATCGCCTGGTCTTTGACCTGCTGCGAGACGAAGTTTTTCCGGTAGAGATCCTGGGTGCGGACGCGCTTCTTCTGCGCGAAGTCGTGGTTGGACGCAGCCGCCTGCAGCTCAGCGTAGGACTCGGCGCGCACCTTGGCAGACGCGACTGCGGCCCGCTCCACGTCGGAGTTCAACTGGGCAAGCGGTTGACCTTTCTTGACGAAATCGCCGCGCTCCACCATCACGCTGTCGAGCACGCCCACGACCTGAGTGCCGACTTCGGCTTCCTGGAACGGTTGGATCAGGCAGCCCAGCGGCTCGGCGCGGACGAGGGCGGCGCTGCACATCACTGCGCCGGCGGTCCAAAGCATGATCAGTCGTGCCATTGTCACTTTCCTTTTACCTTCCGATTGCTCGGTTTTCCTCTGCGCGTCACTATGCAAGGACCGGGCCGAGACTTGCCGCCCAATATGGAAGGCCTGAACCACGGAGGACACGGTGGACACGGAGGAGCAAGAACGTTGGTGCCAATTGATGGCGCCCACCATCCTTGCCCGAATGCTGGGCGTTCGATTTTTTCGAGCGCCCGCTTTTCCACCGTGTCCTCCGTGTCCTCCGTGGTTCAGCTGTGACAGACCGCTGCGCGCCGCTCGATCTCTCGAGCACGCGCTTTTCTACCGTGTCCTCCGTGGTTCGGTCCTGTGAGAACTAGGCCGCCTGCGGCAGGCTTCTGCGCACGAGCTGCGCGAACTGCTCCGCCGGAGCCGGGCGGCTGCAGAAATAGCCCTGGAACTCGTTGCAGCGGCGCTGCGCGAGGAACTGCAGTTGCTCTTTGGTCTCGACGCCCTCGGCCACCACGTTCATGCCCAGCTCCCGGCCCAGCACGAGGATGGCGCCGACGATGGCGGCGTTCTGCCTCTCGCCGGGCAGTCCGCGCACGAAGGTGCGATCGATCTTCAGCTCATCGATCGGAAACCGGCTCAGGTAGGTGAGCGACGAGTAACCGGTGCCGAAGTCGTCCACCGACAGCCGCACGCCCATTTCCTTGATCTCGCGCAGGATGGAGATGGTCTCTTCGCCGTCGTCCATCAACATGCTCTCGGTCAGCTCCAGCGCCAGCAGCTGCGGCGGAATCCTGCTGCGCTCCACGGCGCCGCGCACGGCGTGCCAGATGGTGCCGCTCTTGAACTGCGGCACCGCGACGTTCACCGAGACGGACAGGCGGGGCAGGCCCTGCTGATGCCAGGCTGCGACCTGAGCGCACGCGGTTCGCAGAACCCATTGGCCGATCTCGACAATCAGGCCGGTCTCCTCGGCGATGGGAACGAACTTCTCGGGCGAGAGAATCCCCAGTTCCGGATGCCGCCAGCGCAGCAGCGCCTCCGCGCCCGTGATGCGGCGGCTGGCGATCTCCACCTTCGGCTGGTAGAACAGCACGAACTCGCCCTGATCGACCGCCTTGCGCATCTGCCCTTCCAGCGTCATGCGCTCGGCGGCATGAGCGTTCATCTCGTTGGAGAAGAACGTGTAGGTCTTTCTCCCGCGCTGCTTGGACTGGTACATGGCCACTTCGGCGTTCTTGAGCAGTGTGTCGGCGTCCTCGCCGTCGCCGGGCGATACGGCGATGCCGATGCTGGCGCTCACACGCAGCTTGTGACCGTCCACCTCGAACGGCTCGGACAGTGCGTTCTGGATCCGCCTAGCCATGGCCGTCGCGTCGTCCACCTTAGCCAGGTTGTGCAGGTCGGGAAGCAGCGCCCCGAAACCGTTGCCGCCGATGCGGGCGAACGCGACCGACACGTCGCGTCCGGTCGATTGCGAAGGTTTGAACGAGGAGAACACCGGCTCGAGGACCGTGGCAACGGCGCACAGCAGGCGGTCGCCGACACGGTGGCCGAGCGAGTCGTTCACCTGCTTGAAGCGGTCCAGGTCGATGTGCAGCAGCGTGCACGCACGCGACGACTGTGCGGCACTCCTTGCGAGCGCTGCCTCCACCTCGGCCCGGAACTTCTTGCGGTTGGGTAGCCCGGTCAGCGGATCGGAGTCGACCAGGCGATCCTGGTAGGCCTTGAACGCGAGTGCATTACGCAGCCGCAGCCGCAGCTCGCTGGGATCGACCGGCTTGGTGAGCAGGTCGGTGGCCCCCAGCTCCAGGGCCTTGAGCTTGGCGGCGGGATCGCTCTCCGCTGTCAGAATGATCACCGGTGTGTAGCGCAGCTCTTCGTGTCCACGCACCTCCGCGAGGATGTCAAAGCCAGTCACCTCCGGCATCATCAGATCCAGCAGCAGGATGTCCGGGCGATGCTGGACGAACAGGGCCATGGCCTCTTTCGGCTGGCTGGTAGTGATGAAGCTCACATAGCCTGCTTCTTCCAGGTAGGTCTGCACCACCTCCAGCATCAGCGGGTCGTCGTCCACCATCATGACGGTGGACGTTCGCAGCGCCGTGAAGCCAGTGCGGGTTCCCGCGGTCGCGGCCGGCGCAGCCATCTGGGCGGCCACTCTGGGCGGAATGCTTTCTGCGTTGTTCATACGGTGTGTCCCTTGGCAGGGTCGCTCATGCCGCGGCCTCCTCAGACTTCATAGCAGTGCAACGATCTGCGCGTCGCCCGCGGGCGGCATTCGCTTGGCCGTCGATCCCCGCAAGCGGGGCGCGCCGGAGTGCCGAGGAGAGTTCCCTGCTGGATCCAACGCTGGAAGCCCGCGCGGGAGGGGATCCGATGCGCGCCCCTTGGCCTACTCCGCGGTCGCATCCCCATGAATGGGGCCCCTGCTCCTCGCTGCGTAGTCCCCCTCTCCAGGTAGCTCATGCCGCCGCCTCCTCTTCCGGCGCCACCATGCGTTCGACAATCTGACGCAGCTCCGCTACCGCCGCAGGTGTCCGCTGCTCGTCTCTGGCCTTGGCGAACTGCTCGAGCGCTCTTGCCGGCGCTGTAAAAGCGTCGTAGCCGGTGGTCCCGCCCGATCCCTTGAGCCAGTGCGCCAGCGAGGCGAGCGTATCGAAATCGCGCGCTTCCCAGGCCTGCTCGATGGCCCGCATCTTGTCGGGCATCTGCTCCGCGAACTTGCGCACGACCGGCCGCAGGCGCGGATGGTTGGCCAGCCGCGATACGACCGGCAGACCCGCAGCCACGCTCGACACCGTCGGCGGAAGCCCTTCGCCCTCGGTAGGACCGGCAACCGCCTGGCTGCGTGCTACCGTGCCCTCAACCTTGCGTCCGCCGAGCAGCTCGCCCAGCGTCTGCAGCAGGAGGTCGATGTCCACCGGCTTGGTGAGGTACCCGGTGCAGCCGGCATCCAGCACTTCGCGCTCGAAGCCGTTCATGGCATTGGCCGTCAGCGCGAAGATCGGCAGCTTCATGCCCTGCTGCCGCAGTGTCCGCGTGGCGGTGAAGCCATCCATTACCGGCATCTGCATATCCATCAGAATCACGTCGAAGCGCTCGCGGCTTGCCATGTCCACGCCGACCTGGCCGTTCTCGGCCCCGGCCACGCTGAGCCCCACCTCCTCCAGCACAAGCCGGACCAGCTCGCGGTTGGCTTCGCCGTCGTCTACCACCAACACCCGCTTCGGCGGGAATTGCCAGGTGGTGCCGGCCACCGGACCCGCGTCCGTGGCGCCAGCAGTGGCCTCCTCCGGGGTCAGCATGCGCACACCTCCCAACGGACCGGGGTCCAGCGTGATGCTGAACACGCTGCCCTTGCCTATTTCGCTGTGCGCGACGATGTCGCCACCCAGTCCGCGGGCGAACTTGCGGCTGATAGTCAATCCCAGACCTGTGCCGCCGAAGCGACGCGTGGTGGACCCTTCGGCCTGGGTGAACGGCTCGAACACCGCCTCCAGGCGGTCGGCGGGAATGCCGATCCCGGTGTCGACCACGTCGATGCCCAGGAGCCGCACGTCACCGCCCGGGCGCAGGCTCAGGACCACGGTCACGCCGCCGGTTTCGGTGAACTTGAGCGCGTTGCCGACGAGGTTGGTCACCATCTGCCGCACGCGGCCGGGATCGGTGAGGACGGACTCCGGGACCGGCCCGTCGCAGTCGAAGCGCAGCCACAGGCCCTTCTCCTGCGCCCGCACAGTCAGGATCTCCACCACCTCGCGGATAGTCGCGTGCACCGCGCACGGGATGCGCTCCATCTCCATGCGGCCGGACTCGACCTTGGCCAGATCGAGAATGTCGTTGATCAGCTCGAGCAGGTGCTTGCCGCTCGAGTGGATGGTGTTCAGGTGCTTCATCATCTGCGTCTGGTTCTTGTGGAACCCGCGGCGCAGGACATCGGTGAAGCCGAGAATCGCGTTCATCGGCGTGCGGATCTCGTGGCTCATGTTGGCCAGGAAGTCGCTCTTGGCGCGGTTGGCCTCTTCCGCGTCCTCCTTCGCCTGGCGCAGCTCGACCTCTTTCTCCTGCAGCTCGGTGATATCCTCGAAGCTGATCAACACGCCCTGCGGCTTCTTGCCGCCGCCCTGGACTGCCGAGCAATTGACCAGGAACGAGCGCGTCTTCCCGGTGCTGTCCTCCAGGCGCACGAAGCCGTTGCGCAGCGGCGTGCCGTCGCGCAGCGTCTCGCTCCAGGGGCAGGCATCGCCCTTGAGTTGCGTGCCGTCGGCCGCGGTCCAGGCGAATGCGGAAGCCTGCTTGCCGATCAGGGCGTCGGCGTCCTGACCGACGACGCGGGAGAACGCTTGGTTGGCCAGAACGATATAGCCGCGCGGGTCGGCCACCAGCAGGCCTTCCGCCAGCGTGTCCAGGGCCGCGCGCACGCGCCCGGGAATGGCGCGCGAAGGATCGAGCTGGCGCAGGACCCGCCCGAGATAGAAGTAGAACGCAACCAGGCTCACCAGCATGACGAAGCCGACCATCCGCACCCGTGGCTCGCGGACGTAGCCCATGATGCCGGGCTGCTGCAGCGGCTTGAAGCGCAGCTCGAGGCGCCCCCACCGCTCGCCGGCGGAAAGAATCGGCACCTGGATCTGCGCATCGGTGGAGACCCCGCCGTCGAGCGGCTTCCAGCGCGTGTGATCGCCGATCGTCACCACCGCCTCGCCGTCCGCCTTGATCACCGCCACCGAGTCCAGCTCGGCGTTGCGCTTGACGATGAACTCCAGGACCGCCTTCGCGCTCTCGACATCCGACTGGCCGATCAGGGTCGAGGTGCTCACCGCGATGGTCTCGGCCAGCGTGCCGCGCGCATTGCGGATGGTGGCATGGTGATCGGGGATGAACCCGAGGTACATCGCCAGCAGCATGACGCTGGCGAGCAGCGACACCAGGCCCATGGAGACGAAGAAGCGGGCGTTCAGGCGCCTCATGTGCTGACCTCCGTGGCTTGCGCGTCAGCCGGCAGGCTGGCGGGTTTGGGCGCCGGGGCCGCGGGCGTGACCTCGCGCGCCCCCAATAGTGCGTCGCGCGCCTTGCCGAACAGCTTCTCCAGGGGATCGGCTTCGGCTCCTTCGCCCTCGTCGGCATCCTCGCCGCGCGCCAGGACCGGCATCGGGTCGACCGCGTGCCAGGCCGGCAGCGAGGACAGCAAGCTGGACAACAGCAGGCCCCCGCGCAACAGCCAGATCACGTAGCCCACCGACAGGCCGCCGCTGACCGCGACGCTCGACACCACCAGCGCGCCCTCGGTCTCGATCTTCTGATCGACCTGCTGGCGCATGTTGTCCAGCTCGCTCGCCCAGTCGCTGTTGCTCAGCGAGCGGGTGAGCGCCTCCGCGGTCATCTGCACGCGCTGTCCGAGGCTGGGCCCCGTGGACAAGGTGATCATGCCCTCGGCCGCCTTGACCGCGGCGGCCGCCGCTCCCGGAGCGCTCTGCTCGCCGCCCAGCGCCGATTGCCCGCCGTTGGTGTCGAACACCGCCCCGGTGAACTCCACCCGCAAGCCGACGCTATCGCCGGCCAGCGCATTGAGGCTGGCGGTCAGCGTAGGAGACTCGGCCGTCAGATCGGCGGCCAGCCCTGCGCTGGCGGAATCGCTTGCGCTTTCGTTACTGCTGTCATCGCTGCTGGAACCGCCAGAGTCCCCGCTCCCGTCGTCGCCCGTGTCGCTCCCACTGCTACCGGGGTCCGGCGCAGGTTCCGGCGCCGGCGCCGGAGCCGGGGGCGGAGGCGGCGGTGGCGGTGGTGGTGGCGGCGGCGGTGGCGGCGGTGGCGGTGGGGGCGCCGTGATGATCACATTCATCGTCGCCGGCCCAAGGCTGCCTCCGGCGCCGTCGGTCACCGTGAAGGTGAACCCATCGCTGCCCGTGGCACTGCCGGTATGCTTATAGCGCACCAGTCCGCTGGCAATGTCGGCCTGCGTGAAGCTCCCGCCCAGCGTCACCGCAGTGCCGCCTACGGACAAGGTTCCGGCGCCCGGCAGGGCGGTAAGCGTGTAGGTGAGCTGCGCCGGGGTCTGTTCCAGGTCGCTTGCCCGCAGCGCCCCGTTGTCGATGGTCAAGGTACCGCCAACCTGCACCGAGCCGCCCGCATTGACGCTCAGCACCGGAGCGTCGTTGATCGGGTTGACGGTGATGGTGGCGGTCACCGGGCTGCCGCCCAAGCCCGCGTCGCTGGCCGAAGTGGATGCTTGGGCCTCGAAGCTGCCGGACGCAGTGCTGTTCGGGGCGGGAGTGAACTTCAGCCCGGCATTGCCTTCTGCGAAGGTGATGAACGCGCCGTTGGCGATCGGTGTCGCGCCGTCGTTGTGGTACAGCGCTCCCCCGCTGATCGCCGTGATCTTGAAGTGCGTGACCTCCACCCCGTCGACCGCGTTGCGGCTGAGCACCAGCCCGGAGGTTGTCTGCATGTCCTCGTCGGTCACGCTGTCGGTCACCGTCGGGGTATCGGCACGCGGCTCGATGCCGACCTGGAAGCTGCGCAGCGTGGTGTTCACGCCGTCCGAAACGCTGAGCGTGATGGTCACCGGGCCGCCGTAGGCATCGGCCGCAGGGGTGATCGTGATAGTCCGGCTGGCTCCGCTGCCGCCCAGCACCAGGTTGGCGTCGGGGATGCGCGAGGTATCGCTCGAACTGGCGGTGACCGTCAGCACGCCGGCGGCGGTCTCGGGATCGCCGATGGTGAATGCTATCGCAGCGCTGCTGGTATCCTCGGCCACGCTCTGGTCGGCGATCGCGCCCACCATCGGCGCTTCGTCGATGTCGATCACGTCGATGGTGAAGGTGTTGTCCACGAACAATCCACCGCTGTCGGTGGCGCGCACCGTGACCACGTAGTTCGGCTTTGCCTCGTAGTCCAGCACGCCGTCATCGATCATCAGCAGGTTGCCGCTGACGAAGAACTTGGCGGCGTCGGCCCCGCCCACCACGCTGTAGGTGAAGCTGTCGCCTGCATCCGGATCGCTGGCGGACAGCACACCCACGTCGTGGCCCCCGCTGGTGTTCAGCCCCTCCGGCTCCGAGTGGCCGGCAAGAGAAAGCAGGGTCGGCGCGTCGTTGGCGCCTAGTACGGTGATGTCCACCGCGTCGGTGTCGCTCTGCGCTCCGCCGCTGCCGCTGTTGCCCGCGTCCTCCACCAGGAGGGTGAGCGTATCGCTCGCCGGCGGCGCATCGGAGCTGTTCAGATAGCTGATCGTTCCGCCCGCCGTACCGGCCAGCAGGTCGTTGATCTGCGCCACCGTGCCGGTCAGGACCACGCTGCTGGTACTCGTTCCCGCGACCAGCACGCCGCTCGTGCCAGCGGTGACGTCGAGCGTGCCGGACAGCACCGAGAGTGTGACGGTGACAGCGGCGCCGCCGGCGTCGACATCGCCGATCGACAGCCCGGTGCCTTCCAGCGCCAGCGCGGTCTGCTCGGTGGCCGAATAGCTCGCGGGGGCGATATCGGCGACGGGCGCATCGTTGATCGAGGACACGACGATGGTCGCGGTGTCCATCGCGACGCTGAAGGCGGTATCCCCGCCGTTGAGCGTCGTGTCGGCGATCCCGCCCGCCATGCCGCTGGTCTGGTCCCAGGCACGGTAGGTGAGATCCGCGGTGGTACCCACTGCGCCGTCGGGGACGAAACGCACCAGGTCGCTCGCGCGCAGCAACAGCGCGGCCATCTCGCTCGGATTCCCCAGTGCGTTCCAGGTCGAGCCATTGTTCAGCGAGTACTGCCAGGTGCCGTCGCCGTGGTCGGCGCCGATGATGGCCACCCCCTGCAGCGCTCCCGGGTCGGCGTCGGTGAGCGAGCCGGCGATGATGGAGGCGATGCTCTGCCCCCCGTTGCCGGTGTCGTCTTCGGTGATCGGCACCAGCGGCGGCGCTGCCGGTGTCAGCACCGGCGCGTCGTTGACCGCCACGACGGTGATGTCGACCACGCTGTTGACAACGCCGGCCGGGCCGGTGCCGCTGTTGCCCTGGTCGTCGGTGGTGATCTGCACGGCCGCCGGCCCGGCATAGTCGGGCGTGGGGTTGAAGCTCATCCCGTTGAGAGCGGCGTTGAGGTCGGCAACCAGACCCGTGACCGTCATCGCCCCGGTGCCGTTGCCGCCGCCGGCAAAGGTCAGTCCGTTGGTCTGCGCCAGGATCAGCACCCCGTTGCTGGCGGTCAGCGTCACCTTCACCGGATTGACCCCGGCGTCGACATCGGCAATCCGTATCTCGTTGCCGGTGCCGACCGACAACACCAGCGGGGTGTCCTCGCTGGTGCTCTGGGGACCCGGCACGGGTTTGCCCGGCGCATCGTTCACCGCCGTCACGTCGATGCGGCGCGTCGCGATGGCACCGTCCGCAATGCCGTCGTTGGCCACGAAGGACACGGTGCGTTGCGCGGTGCTGGGATCCTCGCTCAGGTTGACGTAAGTGACCGAGCGCAGGGCGGCCTGGTAATCGACCGGGCTGGCGGCGCCGGTCAGGGTCAGCGTTCCGGTGCCCGCATCCCACGCCCCGACAATACCGAGCTGATCGGTGAACGCCAGCACATCCTCCCCGGAGACGTAGTTGCCGGTGATGCGCACGCTGGCATGGTCCAGCACCGGATTGTCCGGATCGGCGACGGTCAGGCCGGGATCCACGGGTGTGGCGGGCGCGTTCTCCGTGTACGCCAGGGCGGAACCGGTCGCGGTGATGGCGGGCGCCACGTTCGAAGCGACGCTGATGTTGACGGTCGCGACGGCGTTCTGCGCTCCGCCCGCCCCGGTGTTGCCCTGATCGTCGACCGTGATCTGCAGGCTGGCCGGACCGTTGTAGTTGAAGTCTGGCGTGAAGCGCAGCCCGTCCAGCGCATTGTTGATGTCCGCCAGCGTCGCGTTGAAGCTGACTGCGGCCGAGCCGTCTCCGCTCAGCCCGGACAAACCGGTGACCGCGCCCAGCGTGAGAATGCCGTTGGTCACGCTGAGCGAGACGCTCAGGAGCCCGGCGCCTGCATCGACGTCGGCGACCGTGATCGCGTTGCCCGTTCCGCTCGAGAAAACCAGATCGGTGTTCTGCGGCGTCACCTGGGCTCCGGGCGTGCCGGCGCTCGGGGCGTCGTTGACTGCGGTGAAATCAATCGCCACCGTGCTGCTGGTCGTATGCGGGCCGCCGCTGCCGCTGTTGCCCAGGTCGTTGGTAACGATCTGCAGGCTGGACGCGCCGTTGAAGTTCGCGTTCGGGTCGAAGCGCAAGCCGTCCAGCGCCGCGTTGATGTTGGCGATCGTCCCGGTAAACGTCATCGTGGTGTTGCCGCTGCCGTTGCCGGTCACGAAGCTCAGGCCGGTGGTCTGCGACAACGTCAACCTGCCGTTGACTGCTGTCAGCGTCACTTGCATGGCTGCGGCACCGGCATCCACGTCAGCGATGGAGATCCGGGTGGGGCCGGTGAACACGACCGCGACGTCTTCGCTGCCGGTCTGCGGCCCGGGAACGGTGTTGAGCGGGGCGTCGTTGATCGAGGCCACGCTGATCTGGCGGGTGACCGGTATGCTGGTCTGGGCGCCGTCGGTCGCACCGAAGGTAACGGTGCGGAAGGCGGTGGACGGTTTCTCGCTGGTGTTCTGGTAAGTCACCGAGCGCAGCGCGATCTGGTAGTTCGCCGGGCTGGAAGCACCGGTCAGCGTCAATGTGCCGGTGGCGGCCGACCACACGCCGGTGATGCCGAGCTGGTCGGTGAAGGCCAGCACGTCCTCGCCGTTGACATAGTTCCCGGTGATCGTGACCGTCGCGCCGGCCAGGGTGGCGCTGTCGGGGTCGGCGACGCCCATCCCGGCGTCGACCGCCGCGGGACCGGCGTTCTCGCTGTATGCGTGTGTGGCGATCGTAGTGGTCAGCACCGGCGGGTTGTAGAACGTGAAGGCGCCCACAAAAGCGTCGGTGCCGCCGCCGTACGTGGTGTCGTAGCCGCCGGCTTTGGCGATGCCAGAGGTGGACTTGGTATCTCCGGCAAAGTAGAAACGGCCGTTGCTGTAGACGGCGTTGTTCATGTAGTCGTTCTGGCCGCCGCCGAAATAGGTGCCGTACAGCAGAGCGCCGGCACCGGACACGCTCGGGTCAATCTGCACTACGAACGAATCGTCGAATCCCCCACGACTGGTCTGGTGGGCGCCAGCCGTGAAGGGGAAGTTGTCGGAATCGGTCCACCCCGCAACGTAGATGCGCCCGGACGAGTCCGCGCCGATTCCCAGCCCCGCTTCGTTGTTCTTGCTGCCGCCCAGGTAGGTCGAATAGGCCAGCGACGCCGCCCCGCTGAGGGATGGATCGATGACGGAGACGAACGCATCGGTGTTGCCCGATCGCGAAGTCTGGAACGCGCCGGCGGTGAGGTCGAAGTTGTTGGATTTGGTCTGGCCCGTCAGATAGATCTTGCCGGTACTGCCCAGGGCCAGGTTGTAGGCAATATCGTCGTCGCTGCCGCCCAGGTAGCTGCTGTAGAGAAACGCCGTGCCGGCGCCGTTGAGCTTGGCGACGAAGGCGTCGATGCCGCCACCGTTGGCGCTTTGGAATGCGTTCGCCGTGACCGGCAACGTGATCGACCCCGTCAACCCACCGACCACCGCGCTGCCCGCCGCGTCGACCGCAATGCCGTAGCCGATGTCGCCGCCGCCTCCGCCGATGAAGGTCGAATAGGCCAGGGCGTTGCCGGTGGGGGTCAGCTTGGTGACGTAGGCTTCGCCGCTTTCATAGCTGGAGTCCGCGGCGCCTGCCGTGATCGGGAAGTCGCTCGACGAGGCGTAACCGGTCACGTAGGCACTGCCCGCGGCGTCGACCGCGATGGCCCAGGCCTCGTCGCCGCCGCCGCTGCCGCCCAGGTAAGTGGAGTACGCCAGGGTATTGCCCGCGGCGTTCAGCTTGAACACGAACGCGTCCTGCGCGCCGTTGCGTGTGCTCTGATAGGGGGAGACGAGGGTGAAGTCGTCGGACCGGGTAAGTCCCGTGACGTAGGCATTGCCGCTGCCGTCGACGGCGATGGCAGTGCCGTAGTCGTCGCTGCTGCCCCCCACGTACGTCGAATAGATCACCGAGCCGAGAGTCGCGGAGAACTTGGTGACGAAGACGTTGTTGCCGCCACCCAGCCCCAGCAGACCACCGATCAGGCCGCTCGATTTCGTGTAGCCCGTCACATAGACGTTACCCGCGGCGTCCACCGCCAGGCTGTTGGCGACATCGTAGTTGGTGCCGCCGAAGTAGGTGCCGTACGAGAGCACCGGGTCGATGACCAGGGTGCGGCCGGCGTCGTAGGCCCCCACTGCGAACCCGACCGTGCGGTCTTCGTGAATGACGTAGCGGCTTTCCACCGCTTCGCGTCCGTCGGGGCCATCCTGGTACGAGACCGGCGCTTTCAAGGCGATGGTCTTGCCCGAGCCGAGCGTCACCAGCAGATCGCCGTTGTCGGCGATGGACAGAGCGCTCGCGCCGGCGAAGTCGAGCTTGATGGTGGCGACGTCCGCTCCGGCCGCGACCACGAAGTCGTACTCGAGCTGGCGCTGGTTGCCGTAGTAGCGCAGGTCGATGCCGTCGTAGATGCCCTCGTAGCGCACGCCGGCGTAGTTGGCGACATCGGTGTGCCACTGGTCGGCGTTGCCGAGCAGATAGTTGCTCCTCGCGGCGAGCAGCGACTCGCCAGTGGCTTGTGCGCTCGGGTTGGCGCCCATGACGGTTAGACGCACGACATCGTTGCTGTCACCGTCCTCCAGACCGAGCACCGCGTCGCCGCCGACCAGCGCCACCGTGTAGCCGGTGCCGCGCGCGAGGAAGTCCACTTGCTCGTTGGCCTGACCGACGTTCTGCTCGAAGGCCAGCGGCGCCGTGGCGACGACAGCCGACGGGGTCGCGTCGGCGCCCTCGGCAGGAGCGGGTTCCGCTTCCGGCAGGTTCAGCAGCCCGCCGAAACGGGCTTGATCCTGCACCCCCACGGCAACATCGGTCTCGACCAGCCCGACGTCGAACTCCAGGTCCCAGTCCCCGCCCAGTTCCCGCGCACCGGTGGGATCGTCGCTGGCGGCCACATCGGTACCGGTCAGCCGCGCCAGCAAGTCCACCAGCGATCTGCCCTGCTCGGAAGCGGCGAGATCGCAGCCGTAGAGGAGCAGGTCACCGGTGCCGCTGAAGGCATCGCCCCACGCCCGGATGTTCTCCGCGCGCGCGAGCAGGGTTTCGTAGTCCAGCGTGGTGCTGCCCAGCTGCAGGGCGCCGGCTTCCCCGTGCGACAGCACGTGGACCGCATCGAGATCCTTGCGCGCTGCCAGCGCTTCGCCGATCTGCTCGACGCCGTCGCCTTGCGGGTCGAGCACCACGACCTCGAGCCGCCGCTGGCCCGGCTCCGCCGCGAGATCGCCGATGACAGCATCGAGCTGCGGAATCGCGCCGTCGAGGATCACCAGCTCGTAGCGCTGCGAATGAGTCTCGCTGCCGGCGGTGCTGGAGAATTCACCTCTGCCGTCCAGCGTGCGCTGCTCCGCCGCATCGGCCAGCGGAGACGAGTCGAGGCCGGCCGGCACGAAGTCGGCGGAATACAGGATCCGTGGCTCGATCTCTTCTACGATCGGCCGCCGGCGGCGGGTGGACGGTGCACGTTCCATTCACAGAATCCAAGGCAGATCCCGTGCCGGAGATACATCGTTGACGTTGTTTGACAGCAGAAGAGACTGTCAAAGAACCTCCGGTCCTGAACCCTCGGGGGTCCGTGTCGCCTTGGAGCAACTCTTGCATGCTGCGGTGCACTCGGGACTCTGGATCCCTCCCGGCAGATCATGGCTCCTGAGCAGCGGCTTCGGACCACAAGTGGGGAAGAACTATCGTGCAGGTCATCTGTGCCGCGCGCGCGAGTGCTGGCTTTACGTTGGTGGAAGTTGCGATCATCCTGTTGATCGTCGGGCTTCTGATCCTCAGTGTGGCGAAGGGCCAGCAACTGATCGGTAACGCCCGGGTACGTGAATTCCTCGCGCAGCAGGACGCCGTGGAGCAGGCAGTCCTGGCATTCGAGAGCCCGCCACCGCGCACTCCCGGGCGACTACGCCGAGGCAAGCACCATAATCGCCTGTGACCCCGGCGCGTGTCTCGACGGGAACGGAAACGGACGGGTGGAAGCGGGCACAGGCGGTGCCATCCATGAGGACATTCTGGCCTGGCAGCACCTGGCCGCAGCGGGGTTTCTGCGCGGTGACTATCGGATGCTCCATCCGAGCGTCGCAGTGCCGGCGCCCGACAACACGCCGAGGAACGGCTTCGGGGGCTACCTGCAGATCGCCACCGACAGTGCCTGGGGCTTCAGCACCAACACGGTGGTGCGTCCCAACATCAAGACCGGCAACTACGTGCCGGCCGCAGTGCTGGCGGAAGTAGACCGCAAGGTCGATGACGGCCTGCCGGGTGCGGGGCGGTTGCAGTTCTCGACCTACGCCGGGGCCGGAACACCTCCAGCGGTTGGCGGGGCCGCCGATGGTTGCACCGATGCAGATTCGCCCCAGGCCGCATGGCTCGAGCGCGCCGGATCGGACAACTGCGGCGCGGCCACGCTTCTGCGATGAGCGCGGCGAAACGCGAATGGTACGACTGCTGTACCCGGATCTGACGCGAATCGTCGGATTGGTTTGCCGACGATCCCAGGACCTGCCTGCGCGAAGTTTGCGCTTCAGTCGCGCGTGCGGCTGCGCCGCAGCAGATCCGCGAAGGGTTCCGGGGGCACGGGCCGCGAGCACAGGTAGCCCTGGTAGACCTCGCAGCGCAGGACGCGCAGAAACCTGAGCTGCTCTTCGGTCTCGACCCCCTCCGCCACCACCTTCAGCCCGAGCGCCCTCGCCATGGCCACGATCGCCGCGACGATCGCCATGCTGTCGCGCTCGGCGGGAATGCCTGAAATGAAGGCACGGTCGATTTTCAGCTCGTCGATCGGGAAACGCTTGAGATACGTCAACGAGGAGTAGCCGGTGCCGAAGTCGTCCATCGACAGCTTCACGCCGGTGGCCTTGAGGCGGGTGAGCATCTCGACGTTGGCGCTCGCGCCGTCCATCAGCATGCTCTCGGTCAGCTCCAGGATCAGGCTGTCGGGGGCGGCGCCGCTCGCCTCGAGCGTCTTGCGCACCGTCTCGAGCAGCCGGGGTTGGCGGAACTGCGCGCCGGAGACGTTGACCGACACCGAGATCGGCGGCAAGCCCTGCATGCTCCAGGCCTTGAGCTGGCGGGTTGCCTCGCGCAGCACCCACTCGCCTATCTCCACGATCATCCCGGTGTCCTCGGCCACCGGGATGAAGCGGGTCGGCGGGACCATCCCCAGCTCCGGGTGTCTCCAGCGCAGCAGCGCTTCGGCGCCCACGATCCGGGGCGCCGCCACATCCACTTTGGGCTGGTAGTACAGCACGAACTGATCGCGCTCAAGGGCACGGCGCAGCTGTCCCTCCAGGGACAAACGCTCCAGGGCGCGCGCATTCATCTCTTCCGAGAAGAACTCGAAGGTGTTGCGGCCGCGCTCCTTGGCCTGGTACATGGCCATCTCGGCGTTCTTCAGCAGCGTCTCGGCGTCTTCGGCGTCGTTGGGAAAGAACGCCACGCCGATGCTGCCGGTCATGTACATCTGCTGGCCGCTGACCGAAAAAGGTTCGGCCAGCGCGCTCAGTGTGTTGCGCGCCACCCGGCTGGGGATGTCCGGGCTGACCACCCCCGTGAGCAGAGCCGCGAAGCCGTTGCCGGAGATGCGTGCCAGCGCCAGGCTGGGCTCCAGTTCCTGCGGCCGGCGCCAGTTGGTGGTTGCGACATCCACCAATGCGCTCTGCAGTCTGCGGGTGACTGCGCGCAGCAATGCGTCTCCCACCCGATGGCCCAGGGTATCGTTCACCTGCTTGAAGCGGTCGAGGTCCACGTGCAGCAGCGCACACGTGCTGCCGTTGCGGCGCGCCCGCGCGACGGCGGCCGCCACGTCGGTGACGAAACGCTTGCGGTTGGGGAGATCGGTCAGCGCGTCGTAGTCGGTCAGCCGGTCCTGATAGGCCTTGAACGCGAGCGCGTTGCGCACGCGCAGGCGCAGCTCGCTCGAGTCGACCGGCTTGGTCAGGATCTCGGTCGCTCCCATCTCCAGCAACCGCAGCTTCTTCTCCGGGTCGCTGTCGGCGGTCACGATGATGACCGGGGTGTAGCGCAGGCTCTCCTCCGCACGCACCTGCGCCAGGATGTCGAAGCCGCTCACTTCCGGCATCATCAGATCTAGCAGCAGGATGTCGGGACGGCGTTCGCGCAGCAGGTCCACGGCCTCGACCGGCCGGCTGGTGGCGATGAAGTTCTTGTATCCCGCTTCCTCCAGGTAGGTCTGGATCACCTCCAGCGTCACCGGCTCGTCGTCGACCAGCATGACGGTGAAGTCGCGCAGTCCGACGAAGGGGCCGGCGGGGTCGCCGATGGCTTGATAGCGCCCGGTGATCACACCGGTGTCGCGCTGGCGCATGGCGACGCCTTGCGCTCGCGGCGTGGCAGAGGCGTCCGGTTGCAGCTTCCTGACGGCTTCCATCGTGGTTCGTAGATGTTGGAGGAGCGCCGCGCAGCCGACACGACTTGCGGGCAGCGCATATACCGACTCATGGATCGCTGACTGGTCGATGCAAAGACTACGCCCGCGCCCCTGCACGCCCAGCCGAGTCCGCGCAGCAGGAAACGGGTATTCGAGCGCTAAAGTTTCTCTGCGCGTGGCCGATAAAAATGGGCCCGTGCCTCATCCCATTTTTTGGGGGATGCGGTCGCCCGAGGGAGTAGCGCAGCTTCGCCCGCGCTACTCGCCGCGCCCGGAGAACGACAGCCGTCGCTCGCTCTGCCGGTCCTGCTCGAGCAGCAGCTTGCGCTGCTGGTGCTGGCGCCGCTCCTCGATGGTCTGCGGCAGCCGCGCCAGCAGCTTGCCGAGGTGTGCGGGGAGCACCGGCTTTCCGCCGGCGAGGGCGCCGGCCGCGCGCTTGATCAGCGCGGGCAGCGAGCGCGCCATCATTCCGTCTTCCAGGCTGAGCACGGTCTCCGTGCTGCCCGGGTCCCCTCGCCGTGCGGCCCGCCCCTGCAGCTGGCGATCGATGCGCCGCGAGCTGTTGTGCTGGCAGCAGATCACGTGCAACCCGCCGCGCTCGGCCACGCCCGGCGCGAGCGGGATGTCGGTGCCCCGGCCGGCCATGTTGGTGGTGACCGTGATGCGTCCGGGCTCGCCAGCGCGCGCGACCATAGCGGCTTCCTCGCTGTCCTGGCGAGCGTTGAGCACCTGGTGGTCGACGCGCGCCGCCGCCAGACGGATGCTGAGCTGATCGCTGTCGGCCACCGAGTCGGTGCCGATCAGCACCGGGCGTCCCGCGCGTTGCATTTCCTGCACGCGCTGGATCACCGCCTGCCACTTGTCCTCGCGCCGGAGGAATACGCGCGTGCCGAAGTCGGCTCGCCGGCAAGGTCTGCGCAGCGCAACGCGCGCCACCCGCAGTCCATACACATGCGCCAGCTCGCGCTGCGCTTCGGTCAACGTGCCGCTCATCCCGCACAGGCGCAGGTAACGCGGGAAGAAGCGCTGATAGGTAATCTGCGCGATGGTTTCCATCTCACCGCTGAGCGGGCAGCCCTCCTTTGCTTCCAGCAGCTGCTGCAGACCGCGCGACCACACCCGGCCGGGCGCCACGCGCCCGGTGGTCTGGTCGATCATCAGGATCTTGCGGTCGCGCACCAGGTAATGCTGATCGCGGTACAGCAGGTGATGCGCCACCAACGCCAGCGAGACGATCTCGTCGCGGTGGCGGCGATCCTGCCACAGGCCACCGAGCGTCGTGACGAGCTGCGCCAGCCGCTCGCGGCCCGCCGCCGTGAGATCGGCAACCTGGGCCGAGGGGTCGAGGCGGAAATCGCGGCCCGCCGCCAGATGCACGGCGACGCGCAGGGCCTGCTGGACGTAGGCCTGCTGCTGCGGGTTCACCCTCGGCTGCGATAGGATCAGCGGCGTGCGCGCCTCGTCTATCAGGATGCTGTCGGCCTCGTCCACCAGCGCCATCCACAGGCCGCGTAGGAGCAGGCCGGTCGACTCGGTCCTGCCGCCGTCGAGCTGGCGTACCCGGTCATGCAGGTCGCTCTGCAGATGGCGCCGCACCAGCCGGTCGCGCAGATAATCGAAGGTCAGCTCCTTCGCGGTGCAGTAGGCGAGGTCGCACGCGTAGGCTGCTCGGCGTTGTGCCTGGTCGAGCGGACGCGTGACTGCGCCCACGCTCAAGCCCAGCATCCGATAGACCGGCCCGAGATGCTCGGCATCGCGCGCCACCAGGTAGTCGTTGGAAGTGATCACGTGCACCGGCACACCTGCCAATGCGGCAGTGGCGGCTGCGACTGCGGCAGCCAGCGTCTTGCCTTCGCCGGTGGCCATCTCCGCGAGCTGGTTGTCCAGCATGATGCGGGCGGCCGTGAGCTGGGTGCGGAACTGCTCCATGCCCAGCGTGCGGCGCGTGGCCTCGCGCACCAGGGCGAAGGCCTCGGACAACGGAGCGTCGCTGAACCCTTCGGCGCCAAGCCGCGCGCGGACCTGGCGCACGCGCCCCTGGAACGCGGAGGCGGGAAGCGTGCGCGCGGCGGTCGACTGCGCGTCTACGCTGTCCAGGAAGCGCTGCTGCCTGCGCTGATCCAGCGCCGGTGGAAGCCGCCAACCGGAGAAGCGCGGCGCGCCGCCATCCTTCTCTGCGTCGCGCTCGGGGTACGGGCCCAGCGCCATTCCCGGGATCGGCAAGGCAGCCGGTCGCATCCCATGGCGCTCCTACGCTTGCGGATTGAACTGCTTGAGGAAGAGCTGGAGCAGGCGGCGCTGCCACTGGATCGCCAGCGGGCTCGCGCCGTGATCGAAGCGCACCCACACGCGCCCGCCGACGCGCTGCAGCGGCGTTGCCATGACGCGGACGTCGAACAGGAACACCGGTTCCAGTGTACGCGTCCCCTGCGTATCGGTCGGGTCCGTCACCACCGGCCCTCCGGAACGGTCCCCCAGCGCCGCGGCCGGCAGTACGGCGGTCGCCGCGGGCACCTCGCCTGCGAGCGTTGCGCTCAGGGCCTCGCCGGGCTGGTCCGCCAGGCTCACCTGGACGCCGCGAGTGCTGGCGCGGATGATGCCGGCATCCTGCTGGGGCACGGCGACCTTGACACTGATGTCTTCGCTGCGCAGCACGTGGGCGATCATCGCACCGCGCGGCAGATAGCTGCCGGGCAGGTCCTGGTCGCGCGGCATGACGAGTGTGCCCTCGACCTCGCTGGTCACGTCCAGTGCCGTGATACGACGCTCGATATCCTCGAGCTCCTCGCGAGTGGCTGCGGCATCCTCGGCGATGGATTTCGCACGCCCGGCGTTCACGTCGAGCATGTGGTTGTACTCGATGTCCAGGGCGCGCAGGCGCGCCTGCACGGCGGCCTGCTGGGCCAGGAGATCGGGGTCGCTGAGCGTGAGCAGGCGGTCTCCGGGCTTGACGTATTGACCGTCGCGCGCGTGCACCTCGGTCACGAATCCGCCCGCTTCGGCGCGGATGCGGGCCTTCTCCGGCAGCCAGACCACACCCTGCGCCAGGGTGGAGAACGGCACGGGGACGGCGTAGAGCACCAGGACAGTCGCTGCGGCGACGCCGCCTGCGATAGCGTAGGCGCGCGAGCGGCTGCGGGCAAGCTGCGGTGCGCTGCGCAGGAACCGGACGATGGCATGCAACGGCTTGACCACCATCGTCGCAGCGATGAACAGGCCTGCCGCGACACCCAGCCAGAACGAATAGGCGCCCGCCCAGAGTACGATCAGGATGGAGACGAACCAGCGGTACAGGAACGACAGCACCGCGTAGGACAGCAGGAGCGCGGGCTCGCCCTTCGCGGTGACCGGTGAGGCCGCGTCCTGCACCTTGAGCAGGTACCGTTGCGCCAGGTAGGCCACGTACTGGTTGCTGCGCGGCCCCAGGTTGGGCATATCGAGCACGTCGGAGAGGACGTAGTAGCCATCGAAGCGCAGCAACGGATTGCCGTTGAACAGCACGGTGGAGACCCCGCCGATCACCATGACCACGAAAGCCATCTGGCGCACCAGTCCGTCCCCGACATTCAGCCAGACCAGCAAAGCCAGCGATGCGAGGAACAGCTCCACCATGATCCCTGCCGCACCGACCAGCGCGCGGCGGTACTTTTCCGGGAAGGCCGAGGCCGCCGACGCATCGACAAATGGAACCGGGACCAGCAGAAGCAGGCTGATGCCGGTCTCGCGCACCTCGCCGCCCCAGGCCTTCACTGCCAGTCCGTGGCCCAGCTCGTGAACCGTCTTGACCAGTGGATACAGCACCCACATGAGCAGCAGGAACTCGGGCGTAAGCATGTGGAGCGACGCGAACGCCCGGATCGGCTCCCAGTTCGCGCCGACGGACAACAGCCCGAGCAGCAGCACGACCACCACCCACAACGCGAGCGATGCCGGATGCACCAGCGCGCGCCCCAACGGCGCAAGCCGGTCCAGCAGCTTGTCGGGGTCGAACAGCGGCACGCGGAACGCCAGGGGATTGAGCATGGCGATGCGCCGCTTGCGGTTCTTCTCGAAACGCCGCCGGAACAGCTCGGCGACGTTGGGCGTGATCTCACACTGCAGCAGGTCGTTGTCGCTCAACTGGCACAGGATCTCGATGGTCTCGTCCTGCGTGGGCGTGTTCTCGCCGAGCTTGTTCAGCAGGGAATGCCAGATCTCGTCGGTGGAGCGCTTGCCGTCCATCCGGCCGATGAAGTGGAAGGTGTTCTCGTCGACCCTGTGGTGGCGCCCCGTGCTGGTGTCCTGCAGCAGGTACCACACCTGGCCGCGGTTGACGTGACGCGACACACGCACATGACTCCGCAGGCGCGGGTGGACACCCGCAACGCGGTACCAGCGGGAGCTGAAGAGAGATTCCATAAGGTCAGGCGTGAGGCGCGAGACGTGAGGCGCGAAACGTGAGGCACGAGGCGCGAGGCGCCAGGCGCGAGGCCCTAGAAGCAGTCAAGTCTCGAGCCTCGGGCCTCGTGCCTCGCATCTTGCGCCTGACTCCTCGTGCCTCGCAGCGGCGCTAGCCGATCCACGACCACAGCGTCAGGCGCAGCCAGCCGTACACCCGGTGCGTGAGAATCCACAGCAGCGAACGCGAGCCGGCCTCGATCTTGGCCACGCCCATCAAACCGGGCCGCAGCTCCACATCCTTGACCTTCAGCTTCGCCTCGACCTCGAAGTAGTTGCGCCCCTGGCCTGCCGTGGCGACCGGCGTGATGCGATTGACCTCGAAGGGTCGCGCGTCCCCAGGCAGCGCCGTCAGCGCCAGACTTCCCGGTTGTCCGGTCTTCACGTCGCCGACGTCACGCTCGTCGACCTCGACGATCACGCGGAAGTCGTGCTCGGGAGCCAGGGTCATCAGCGCATCGCCCTTCTTCACCGGCGCGCCCAGCGTCTGGGTGAGGTCCCCGGTGATCACGACGCCATCGAAAGGCGCCACGAGCTTGGTGCGTTGCAGCTGGGTTGCCACCAGGTCGAGCTGCGCACGCGCCGCCTCTAGCTTCGCGAAGATGATGCCGACCTCGGTGCGATCCTGCTTGAGCAGGGCTGCGCCGTAGGAGTTTTCGAGTTGCGCGACTTCGCTCTGCGCCTTGCGTTGCTCCAGGCGCAGATCGTCGTCGGCCAGCTCGGCCAGCGGTTGGCCCGCCTTGACGCGATCTCCGGGCCGCACGTGCGCCTGCTTCAGATAACCGTCGCCGGGCGCCGCCATGATGCGCTGGACTGCGCCTTCCAGGCGCGCCGGCGCACTCACTCTGTAGTCGCCGGGGATGAAGGCAGCAGCGATCAGCGCGACCAGCACCGACGCGACACCGATCTTCAGCGCGCGGTTGCCGGGTCCGAACACTGGTGCGACGGCTTCGCGCAGTGCGGCCAGAATCTTCATCGGCCAGGGCCGGTCACCGGCATGCTTGCGATCGAGCAGCGGACCGAGCAGCGCTCCGATGTTCTCGCACAGCGTGAACTCGCTGCGGGTGAGCTGCTCGGTGCGGTTGCGCTCGAACATCATCGCTCCCACTGCCTTGCCGTTTCTCACCAGCAGCACGGTACAGATCGCCTGCGAGCCGTGACGCTGGGACAGCGTCGCGTGCGCGCGGTCCACCCGCGGCTGCGCGCCCTCGGGCTGCGGGAACAGGAGCGTGGCGCCCTGCCAGGCGGCCTCTTCCATCGCCGCGCCGATGTCGCGCAGCAGACCCTGGTTGGCCTTGAACTCGGTGCTGTGCGACAGCGCGTGCACCTTGATATGGCGGCGCCCCGAGATGCCGACGCTCACGCGGTCGCAATCGAACATCTCTGCGAGCTCGGTGGCGAAGGCGGTTGCTGCTGCCTTGAACTCGTCGTGCGCCTCGATGGTGGCAAGCAGATGGAGCAGGCGCACCGAACTGGGCGCTGGCAGCTCCTGGGTCTTGTCCGGATCGTTGCGTGCGCCCGAGGGCGCTTTGCTGAGGCTGGCTGCAGACATGGGTACGAGGGCCGGCGCGGGAGCAGATCGTGCCTGGATTTGAGGCGAAGATGCGGTGCGTGCGTAGCCCTGTACCGGCGCGCCGTCGGCCGGCTTTGCCGACGTCATGCTCTTGCGCATGAACGCCTCGAAGCTCTGGGCCCCGTGCTGCAGGCTGGACACCGCCGCCTGCGGCGGCAGCGTCATGTCGGGGCTCAGCAGCACGGCCAGGGCACCGATGGTCTTGCCTTTGACCTGGAGCGGGCAGGAGATCACCGGACCCACCGGTATGGGACGCTCGGCGCCGTTGAGCCGGCCCTGGGAAAGAGGCTGCTGGCGCAGGAACGCCACCTTCGCAGCGTCCTCCAGCTCCTGACCCACACGACCGCCGCGCGGCCAGGAAGCGGCCGACGACAGCCCGCTGCCACCGCCGCGTGGCATGAGCATCACCACGCCGCCGGTGGCGCCGTTGATCTGGCCGCACTGGCCGTCGAGCCAGTCCTGAATGACCGTCTGCTGCATGGGCCGTCGAGTCGAGCTAGCGCTGGATCCCGCGTTCTGCGATGCCGGCTGGCACCGCTTCGGCCCACCACGTCTGCAAGCTTTGTGCCGATGATCGGCACCAGCCGGCTTGACGGTGAATTGACAGTTGACAGCTGTGCTACAGCGTCATCGCACGAAGGGTATTTGACATTCCCGGCGCCCGCTTGCATCGCCGCGCGGGAAAAGGACGACGCGTTGCGTCAGATCACGCTGCGTCGCCCGTGCCCGACTGGAGAGTCCGGAGCCGTCACTGGGCGCACCAGCCGCCGTCCATGAGAACGTCATTCCCGGTCATGAAGCCGGCCGCCTCCGAGCAGATATACAGGGCGAGCGACGCGATCTCCTCCGGCTTGCCCCAGCGATGCATCGGTGTCTGCGCCATCAGAGCGGTGTTCTTGGCGGGGTCCGCGCGCAGCGGCGCGGTCAGGTCGGTGGCGATGAACCCGGGGCTGATGGCCACACACGTGATGCCGTCGTCTACCAGTTCCAGCGCCAGTGCCTTGGTGAGTCCGGCTACCGCGTGCTTGGTCGCGGAGTACACGCCCCGGCCCGTGCTGGTCACATGCGCCATGATCGAGGTAAGATTGATGATGCGGCCATAGCCCTGCCCTCTCATGAGCGGGACCATGTACTTGGACATCAGGAACACGCCGGTGATGTTGGTGTCGGTGAGCGCGCGCCACTCTTCCAGCGAGAAGTCGATCACGTTCTTGCGGATCGCGGTGCCTGCGTTGTTCACCAGGATGTGGACCCTGCCGAAACGGGATTTCACGTCGTCGGCCAGCTTCCTGACCTGCGCTTCGTCGCGCACGTCGCAGATATAGGTCTCGGCCTGTGCGCCTGCCTTGCGGGCGAGCTCGAGCGATTCGGCCAGCATAGCCTTGTCGCGTCCCACCAGCGCCAGCTGCGCGCCTGCTGCACCCACCGCGAGCGCGATCTGGCGCCCGATACCCCGGCTTGCGCCGGTAACCACGGCCACGCGGCCGTTCAGGAACTTGTCGTTCATGTCTACCCCCATTCAGCTAAAGAGAGCACAGAGGTCACAGGAAAACAGAGAGAACAACACGGCCGTGACACAGTTTGCTGCCTGCGACGCACCGGACAGATCGGTATTCATCTCTGTGCCCTCTGTCCTCTCTGTGGGTTCAGACCTGCTCACCGCCTCACCCGCCTGCCCTGCGTGCGACCTTCCCCCAGAGCATGCGCAGGAATCCGGCAACGCCCGTGGGCATCAGGTAGGCGAAAGCGATCATGAAGATGCCGTAGATCGCCCACGGCGCGGCCTTCGAGATCTGATCGGCGAGATTGGGCACGAACTGGATAAACAGGGCGCCCCAGACCGCTCCGGAGATCGACGCCAGACCACCGACGACCACGCCGATCAGGAAATTGATCGACAGCACGCCGGTGAAGCTGTCCGGCGCGACGAACTGCACGATGATCGCGCTCAACGCTCCGGCAATGCCAGTGTAGAGGGCGCTGATCCCGAAGGCCATCGACTTGTAGAAAGCCGTGTTCACCCCCATCGCCTCGGCGGCGATCGGCTGGTCGCGGATCGCCATCAGCGCGCGCCCCACCCGGCTATGGATCAGGTTCCACGCCAGCACGAACATCACGACCGCGATGGCGAGCGTCAGGAAGTACAGCCACTGGTCCTGGCTGATCGGCAGGCCCGCTGGCGGATCGGGCTTGATGATCACGATGCCCTGCACGCCCCCGGTCCACTCCTCGATGAGCTTGTACTTGAGGACCTGCGGCATCGCCACCGCCAGCGCGAACGTGGCGAGCGCCAAATAGTGTCCGTGCAGGCGCAAGGCGGGTAGCCCGAACAGGAAGCCGAACACCAGACATACCGCGCCGCCGATCGGGATCGTCGCCCAATACGGCACGCCGAAATGCTCCATCAGGATGGCGGCGGTGTACGCGCCCACGGCGTAGAAGGCTCCATGCCCAAGCGAGATCTGGCCGTTGTACCCGGTGAGGATGTTCAGCCCCATGAGCACGATCGCATACACCAGCGCCTGCGTGAACTGGAACGTGCGGTAGTCGCTCACGAGCAGCGGCAGCACCGCCGCCGCGGCGATCAGCACCACGATGCCGAGTAGCCGGGGCCAGCGGGTGCCCTGGCCGGCGAGGGGTATGGCGAGATCAGACACAGTGGCCATGGTTCTATGATGCGGTGTGAGGCGTGAGGCGTGAGGTGGCTCGCTCCACCCGTACCCGGCTGACTGCAAACGCGAATCCGGTGTAACGTGTTGGGTTACTCATATATAGACCGCCTCACGCCTTACACCCGTGTAACGAACACCTTGCCGAACAATCCGGTCGGCTTCACGAGCAGCACGACGATGATGACCACGAGCGCGACTGTCAGCTTGAGCTCCGTGCCGATCACGAAGGCGCCCATGACGTTCTCCAGCACGCCGACGATGAAGCCTCCGACCACGGCACCGGCAGGGTTGTCGATGCCGCCCAGCAACGCCGCCGCAAACGCATACAGCAGCACGCCCGACATCATGTTCGGATCCAGATAGATAATCGGTGCGACCATCATGCCGGCGACCGCGCCGATGGCCGCGGCCAGCCCCCAGCCGAGCGCCAGCATCCACCCGACGCGGATTCCTGCCAGCCGGCTCGACACCGGGTTCTGCGCCACTGCGCGCATGGCGAGCCCGAGCGGCGTGAACTGGAAGAACAGGTACAGCAGCACGAGCACCACCAGCGTGACGCCGATGGCTCCCAACTCGTGCGCCGACATCAGCCCGCCGAATACGGCCTGCGCCGGGAAAGGGCTGGGGAAGCTCTTGATCGTGTAGCTGAAGATCCAGCCGGCCACGCTGTTGAGAATCACCAGCAGGCCGATGAACACGATTACGACGGTGAGGATCGGCGCATGCTCCACCGGCCGGATAAGAACCCGCTCGATCAGCATGCCGCCCACGAACGAGGCGGCGACGGTGATGAGGAAGGCGAGCCACCAGCTGATCCCGCCGTCGATGAGCGTCCAGGCGAGATAGGTGGAGAACATCGCCATCTCGCCTTGGGCGAAATTGATGTGGTGGGTGGACTGGTAGATCATCACCAGCGCCAGCGCCAGGCTGGCGTAGATCCCGCCCGTGGCCAGTCCCGACAGTACTTGATGCAGGAACGCTTCCATTCCTTTACTTCACTCCATCAACGACCTACTTCAACTCACTGAACACAGAGAACACAGAGGAAACCCGAAACAGGTGTCCGTGCAATGTCTCGGGCAGGCGGCCGGATTCACTCTCGTCCGTGTCCACTTCCCTGCGCGCACCTTGTTTTTCCTCTGTGTCCCTCTGTGTCTCTGTGGTTCATGTGTTTCGCAGTTCAGATCGCCGGCCGGCGGTCGAACCACGGCCGCGCCTGCTCGATCTGCGCGCTCACGCGCAGCAGCGTCGCCTCGTCCGCATAGCGTCCAATCAGCTGAACGCCGACCGGCAGCCCGTCGGGCGTCCAGTGCAGCGGCACAGTCACAGCTGGATTGCCCGCGACGTTGACGATTGCGGTGAAGGACGTGAAGTAGGCCACTTCGCGCCCATATGCATCCGGATCGTCCGTCATCATGCTGAAGGTGCCGATTCTCTGCGGCGGCTTAGGCAGAGTGGGCGTCAGGACCAGGTCGAATCGCTCGAACAGCTTCGCCACCTGGCGACCGGTGCGATGGACCACACCGACCGCGCGCGCATAGTCGGCGGCGCTCGCTTTGGCACCCGCTTCGAAGAACAGCCAGGTGACTTTCTCGAGGTCGTTGGAGGCCGGCTGGCGGCCGATCTTCGTTGCGTGGGTCTCGATGGCGGCGCGCTGGTTGCCGGCGACGATGACGCGGAAGGCCGGCCCGAACCCCTCCTCGACCGAGGCCAGCGACGTTTCCTCGACCCGGTGCCCCAAACCTTCCATCAACTGGCCGGTGTCGCGTGCGGCACGCTCGCACTCCGGGTCCACCGCTTCACCAGCCGCAGTGCGTGTGACCAAGCCTACGCGCAACTGTCCAGGTGCGGCGCCAGCCTCTTCGACGAAAGGTCGCTGGGGCGGAGGCGCGAAATACGGCGCTCCGAGGTCGGGACCGCAGGTCACATCCAGCAGCGCAGCGCTGTCGCGCACGCTGCGCGCGACGACGTGCTCGGTCGACATGCCCGACCAGCCTTCGCCGCGGTCCGGGCCGTGCGGGTTGCGGGCGCGCGTGGGCTTCAGCCCGAACAGACCGCAGCACGATGCCGGTATCCGGATCGAACCGCCGCCGTCCGAAGCGTGCGCGGCGGGCACGATGCCGGCCGCCACCGCCGCGGCCGCGCCGCCGCTGGAGCCTCCCGCCATGTAGTCGGTATTCCAGGGGTTGCGCGTGGGACCGTGCAGCTGCGGCTCCGTGGTGACCGTCAATCCGAACTCCGGCGTATTGGTCTTGCCGAAGATGTTCAGCCCGCTGCGCTTGTAGCGTGCAACCAGCTCGGTGTCATGATCTGCGCGGTTGCCAGTGAAGAAGCGGCAGCCGTTGCTGGTGACCGTGCCGGCGAGCAGCGCATGCAGGTCCTTCAGGAGAAAAGGCACACCGTGGAACGGGCCCTGCGGCAGGCCGGCGCGGATCGCCGCGCGCGCCTCATCGTAGTGCCGGGCGACCACGGCGTTGATGCGCGGATTGACGGCCTCGGTGCGTGCGATGGCAGCGTCCAGCAACTCTGCTGGAGACACCTGCTTTTCGCGCACCAGCTTCGCGAGCGCCGTCGCGTCGAAGCGATCGTAGTCCTTCATGGCTTCGTTCCTCAGCCGGGTGCGGCGAGAGGCGTGAGGCGAGCTGCGCCTGCCCCAAGCTCAACCCACTTTCCCGGGGACGCGAACATGCTGTAAGTTGATGGGTTACCCAAAATAGAACGCCTCACGCCTCACGCCTCACGCCTCACGCCTCACGCCTCACGGTCAATACCC
>DAIQQA010000137.1:0-10009 GCA_036787045.1 Burkholderiales bacterium
TGCTGGTGTGCATCTGCAAGCAATACGGGGTGGCCTGGTGAAATATCCGGGCTAGCTGTGGGCTAGCTGCCGGAAAGTGCATCCAGCATCGGTTGGACCTGCTGGGCCGAAGCGCGCGCGGCACGGTCCAAGTCGAACACGGCGTCCACCTCGGCTCTCGACACCGCCGCAAGGCCCGCCTCGGAAGAGATGTGCTGCCGCGCCAGGTCACGCAGATGCGTCTGGGTGCTGATCGCGCGCGTACAGAGGGTGGCGACCCGTGCTTGCGCCTCCGGCTTGCCTAGCGCGGGTGCGAACAGCGCGGCGAGGCCCTCGGAGAAGATCGTTCCCTGCAGGGCGTCGATGTTGGCACGGCAGCGTGCTTCGTCGAACTGCACGCCGTCCAGCAGCTCGGCCAGCGCGTTCGCCGCCGACAGGGCATGGATGAACACGTCGGGTAGCTGGGCCATCTCGGCCTGCCAGTTGCCGAGCGCGCGCTCCTGCTCCTGCGGCAGGGCCGCGAGCAGCCCCGCCATCAGACCGGGCACAGGCTGGGTTGCGGCCAGCACGCGCATCGACAGCACAGGGTTGCGCTTGTGCGGCATGGCCGTGGAGCCGCCGCGGCCGGGCGCCGAGGGCTCGGTTGCTTCGCCGACCTCGGCCTGCGTCATCAGCGCGATGTCCCGTGCGATCTTGGCCATCGTGCCCGCGGCCAGAGCAGTGTCGGCCGAGAGCCCCACGAGGGCATCGCACTGGGTATGCCAGGTCGCGCCCGGATCCCGCAGGCCCAGCGACCGGGCCAGCTCGGCGCGCAGGCGCGGGCCGGCCTCGCCCCAGGAGGCGAGGTTGCCGGCCGCGCCGCCCAGCGACACGGCCAGCGCGTCATCGGCGTTGTGGAGCAGGCGGCGGCGGCACCGTGCCAGCGCCTGGGCCCACTGCGCGCACCGAAAGCCGATGGTGGTAACGGCCGCCGGCTGCAGCAGGGTGCGCGCCAGCGTCGGCGTCCTCGCGTGGCGCCGCGCGAGGCTGGTTGCGGCACGGCCGGCGCGCTGCAGGTCCTGCTCCAACTGCGTGACCGCTGTCCTGGTGCACAGGACAAGGGCCGTATCGAGGAGATCCTGGCTGGTGGCGCCGAAGTGGACATAGCGCCCAGCAACGAGGTCCTGGCTGGCGATGTGAGCGATCACGGCCTGTACGAAGGGGATGGCGAGCGAGCCCGCCTGGGCACCGGCGCGCGCCAGCACGGCAGGATCGAGCGCGGCAGTGCCGGCGTGAAGCGCAATCACCGAGGCGCAGCGCTCCGGGATCAGACCGAGCCTTCCCTGCGCCTGCGCCAGCCCGACCTCGAAACGGAGCATCGCCTCGAGCAGCGCGACGTCGGAGAACGGGTGGGCGTCTTGCGCGCCCGTTACGACCCATTTGTAGAGCGATCCGGTCATGTAGAACGGTCCGTCGGCGACAAGGAGAAAACCTGAACCACGGTGGACACGGTGGACACGGAGGAACAGCAAGAGCGGATCATCGGGAATCGGTGCGAGTCTGTCAGCCGATGCACTGCGCCTGCGTAAGGACGAGCGCAGCACTACACCGTCGCCACGCCTTGAGTTCCTGGCCTTCCTCCGTGTCCACCGTGTCCTCCGCGGTTCAAGACTTGTCTTAGATTTCGAAGAACACTGTCTCGCCTTCGCCCTGCAGCCGCACATCCCAGGCATATGCATCGGCGCCGATGCGCTTGCCGACGAGCGTCGCGCGCCGTGCCTGGGGGACGCCGGGGGGAAGGTCGACCGCTGTGGTGTCGTCCGCGGGATGGAGGTAGACGCGCGTGAACAGCCCGTTCAGCAGGCCGCGCGCGAACACGGTGACGCTTGCATGCACCTGCCCCTTCTCCGGCTTCGGCATGGCGAAGGTGAAGCGCCCTTCGTCGTCGGTGGCCACGCGCTGCAGTCCTGCCAGAGGCTGCTGCGCGGTCCAGTCGGGTTGCCAGATCTCCAGCACCGCGT
The DNA here is from genome assembly GCA_036787045.1 of Burkholderiales bacterium. GTDB lineage: Bacteria > Pseudomonadota > Gammaproteobacteria > Burkholderiales > SHXO01 > SHXO01. The sequence goes on from DAIQQA010000137.1 coordinate 1,980, forward strand.
CGGACACGCCGACGCCGTCCCGGTCGAGCACGCGCCCGCTCACGCGCACGCCGCCCTGCGGAGGTGCGCTCTTCTCGACCGCCCATTTGAAAGCTTCCGCGAAGAACGGACCGATGGTTTGCGAGGGGGTCAGTGCTGCCATGTTTTGCGTATCTCCTTTACCACAGAGGCACAGAGGAACCCAGAGGTCGTCTGGCTTGATACCTGCGCCAGTGAGCGGCAGGGTAGCGGGCAGGGGACTTCTGTGCCATCCACTGCAAGGCAGTCTCTGTGCCTCTGTGTCTCCGTGGTTGCTTTCATCGCTTCAAATCCCGAAAGGCGTAGCACTGCGCCCGCGCAGGACGACATCGAACCGGTACCCCAGCGCGATGCCTTCGACAGTGAGATCCAGATCGAACTGCGACAGCAGCCGATTACGCGCCTGCGCGGGAATGCTGTTGTAGATCGGGTCGAGCGGCAGCAGCGGGTCGCCCGGGAAGTACATCTGCGTAATCAGCCGCTGCGCGTAGGCGTTGCCGAACAGCGAGAAGTGGATGTGCGCCGGGCGCCAGGCGTTGAAGTGGTTCTTCCACGGATAGGGCGCCGGCTTGATGGTCACGAACCGGTAGTTGCCGTCATCGTCGGTGAGCATCTTGCCGAAGCCCTGGAAGTGCGGGTCGAGCGGTGCATCGTGCTGATCCTTGGCGTGGAAGTACCGGCCAGCGGAGTTGCACTGCCACACCTCGATCAGGGAGTTGCGCACGGGCTTGCCGTCCTCGTCGATCAGGCGGCCGCTGACCACGATGCGCTCGCCGAGCGGCTCGCCGGTCGACTGGCGTGTGAGGTCCGCGTCGTTGGGCTTCAGGGTCGAGCGCGGGAATTGCGCAACGCTCAGCTCCGCCGCGCCCTGCTCGAGAGCGACCAGCGGCTGCCGCGGCGCACGCGCCGGCGTGCTCTTGTAATCCGGGTACAGATACGGGGGCTGCGTGCCGGCGGGCGTGGGGCGCAGCGGGGACTGGGGGGACATCGACATTCTCCTACTGACTGTTCTCAATCGAATGGACAGAATTAACAGGATTTCTCAGGATTGACAGGATTTTCCTGCCAGCGGCCTCACTTGTCGTACTGCTTGATGAGGGCGCGTGCTTCCTCGAGCAGACGCTTGCCGTCCGCGCCTTTCGCAGACACATCCTTGACCCACTCGTCGTCGACGTTCTCAGTGGCTTTCATCCAGCGCTTGAGCTCGGCTTCGCTCAGCGTGATGAAAGTGTTGCCGCGATCCTTCGCGAGCTTGCGATGTGCTTCCACGGTCGCATCCCAGCCCTTCTCTCCCGCCCAGGCCGACGTGGCGAGCCCGCTGTTGGCGTCGATCACCTTCTTGAGATCCGGCGGCAAGCTGTCGTACTTGGCCGGGTTCATGGCCATGACAAAGATCGTGTTGGAGAACTTGGGTGCGCCCGGCGGCGTCTCCAGGTGGTACTTCGCGATCTCCTGCAGCTTGATCGCCGGCACGCCTTCCCAGGGCACCATCGCGCCGTCGATCACGCCCTTGGACAGGGCCTCCGGCACCTGGGTCAGGGGCATCTGCACGGCGGTGGCGCCGAGTGCCTGGAGCATGCGGGCATTGATGCGGGTCGCTGCGCGGACCCTCAATCCTTTCAGGTCGTCTATGGTCTTCACCGGCTGCTTGGTGAAATGGAACATCGATCCGTCGTGCACGTGCATGAAGAGGGGCTTGGTGCCCTTGAACTCGTCAAGGGCGTTCCTCTGGACGTATTGCCAGAGCGCCTGGCTGCCTGCCTTGGCGCTGTGTGCCATGAAGGGCAGCTCGAACACCTCCGACTTCGAAAAGCGCCCGGCGGAGTAGGTGGGCACGGTCCAGGTGATGTCGACCACGCCGTCGCGCACCTGATCGAACAGTTGCGGCGGTGTGCCGCCGAGCTGCATGGCCGGGTAGATCTGGCACTTGAGCCGGTCCTTGGACTCCTTGTTGATCTTGTCGCACCAGGGCTGCAAGACATTCAGGTGCGGGTTGGACGTTGCCGGCAGCATGTGGTGCACCTTGAGCACGATCTGCTGCGCATGGGCCGGCAGCATTGTGCCGGTCAGGAGCAGCGCCCCTGCGGCCGACGTCAAGACTCGAAGCATCCTCATTTCCTCTCCTCGGACAATAGCCCGGTCACCCCTCGAAGTAGCGAACCAGCACCAGCGAGATGGCCGGAAAGAACAGCAGCAGCGTCGTGCGCACCAGATCGGACAGCAGGAACGGCACCACGCCCTTGAAGGTTTCAATGAGCGGGACGTCCTTTGCCAGCCGATTGATGATGTAAACGTTCATCCCTACTGGTGGGTGCACAAGCCCGATCTCCACGACCATCAAAGCGAGGATGCCGAACCAGATGGATTTTTCCGTCTGCCCCAGACCCCAGAAGTCCAGCCCCATCACCATAGGATAGAAGATCGGGATGGTCAGCAGGATCATGGCCAGCGCGTCCATGACGCAGCCGAGGAAGATGTAGATCAGCAGGATCATGGTCATGACCAGCAGCGGCGGCCACTGGCTGTCCCTGACCCAGGTCGCGAGCTCCGCCGGCATCTGCGACAGGGCGAGCGCGGTGTTGAGCATGTCTGCGCCCAGGAGGACCAGGAAGATCATCGCGGTGGCCTGGGCGGTGCCCAGCGCGCATTCGACCAGCCCGGAAAAACGCATCCCCCCCAGCGCCACTGCCAGGATCCCGCACGCCGCCGCGCCGATCGCCGCCGCCTCGGTCGGGGTTGCCCAGCCGCCGTAGATGCCCACAATGACGACCAGGAACACGCCCAGAACGGGCGACACCTCGGCCAAAGACTTGAGCCGCGTGGGCCAATCTGCGCGCGGCCCGGCAGGTCCCATGCTCGGCTTCCAGCGCACCATTATCTGCACCACGAGCATGTAGCCCAGCATGGCAATGAGGCCCGGCACGACGGCAGCCACGAACAGCTTGCCGATCGACTCCTGGGTGAGGATGGCGTAGATGACCAGCGGCACCGAGGGCGGGATCATGATGCCCAGGGTGCCGCCCGCCGCCAGCGCTCCGGTCGCCAGACTGCCCGCATAGCCATGGCGGCGCAACTCCGGGAGCGCGACCTGCCCCATGGTCGCCGCCGTGGCGAGCGACGAACCGCAGATCGCGCCGAAGCCGGCGCAGGCCCCGATGGCAGCCATCGCTACCCCGCCGCGACGGTGACCCAGGAACGCGCTGACGAAGCGGAACAAGCTGCGGCTCAAGCCGCCGTGGGTGGCGAACTGACCCATCAGCAGGAACAGCGGGATAACCACCAGGTCGTAGTTCGAGAGCCGCGCGTAGGCCAGGTTTTTCAGAGAATTGAGCAGCGGGAGCGTCTCTCCCGAAGTGAGGTAGAGGTAGCCGCCGGCGCCCACGCAGAACATCGCGATGCCAATCGGCACCCGCACGACCAGCAGCGCCATCAAGACGCTGAACATCACGAAGCCGATGCCGACCCCGGTCACAGGTTGCCTTCCGCACGGACACGGCCGCCTCGCAAGTTGAGCCACATCATGTAGAACCCGGCCAGCGCCAGCAGCACAAAGCCCGGCACCATCAGCATCTGCCCGATCCACAGCGGCCAGCCGAGGATCGCCGTTGTCTCGCCCGCCTCTTTGAGCGAAAGCGCACCCACAGCGGTGCGCCAACCGATCAGCGCGCCGAACAGCCCCACGAGGAGCGAGCCGAGGGCGTCGAGCCTGGTTACGATGCGCGAGGGCAGGTTATGCGTGAAGAAGTCGACCTTCACGTCCCCGCTGTTCAGATGGCAATACGCGAAGAAGGCCGACGCCGCGAACGCCGAGCACATCTGCAGAACCTCCACGTCGCCGGGCACCGGTGCGGAGGCGAGCTTGCGCCCGACGATGGACACGATGGACATGATCACCAGGCCGACGAACACAAGTCCGCCCAAGACCGCCACGAGCTTGCAGGCGGCTCTGAGCGCCAGGCCGACCGGGCCGATCCCAGGCGGCCCGCTGCGGCTCGCAACGGGCTGCGCTTCCTGCATCGCTCCTTCCTCCCAACGTTCTCTGGTATGGCCGCGGTCCGGCCCTTGCACGGCCTTGTCCGCGATACGGACACCAGCGCTGCGCCATCTGTGCGGCGGAGCGCGAGGTAGTTGAAGTATATAGGGGTTGACGGCACATCCCAGCCGGCCAGCTGGACCAACCGATGGCCGCTCGCACCTGAACAGGGTCACCATTACCTTTGATGTCGGGATCGGCGTACTTGAGCCGGCCGCACGGATCGCCGACAATGCCCGCTGCTCCGCAGCGGTCCATCAGAGTCCGAGCGGCCATCCCGGAGGAGACTGCATGACCCGACGCACATTCCTGCGCCGCATCGCCGCGGGCGCCGCTCTGGCTGCCCTGGTTTCGCCGGCCGGCGCCCAGACCGTGACGCTGCACGGCGCCTCCCAGTTCAATGACGAGCACGTGTTCACTAGAACGCTGGTGCGGTTCGAGGAGCTGGTGAAGAAGTACTACGGCAAGCCGGTGAACTTCGCGCTGCACAAGAACAGTGAGCTGGGTCTGGAGAAGCAGTACTTCGAGTACATGGCCCAGGGCAAGGCGGTGGACTATGCGATCGTCTCGCCCGCGCACATGTCCACCTTCTCGCGCGCGGCGCCGTTCATCGACGCTCCCTTCCTATTTCGCGATCTAGACCACTGGCACAAGGTGCTCGACCAGGACCTGTTCAAACCGGTGGCCGACGAGGTCGCTCAGAGGTCCGACGTGATGCTGGTCGGCTATGCCGGCGGCGGTGTGCGCAACATTTTCGCCAGCAAGCCGCTGCCGGATCTCGCCTCGTTGCGGGCCCTGAAGGTGCGGGTGCAGGGCGCTCCCATCTGGAGCCGCACCTTCGCTGCGGCCGGCATGGCGCCCACCGTGATCGCCTACAACGAGATCTACAACGGCATCCAGAACGGTGTGATCCAGGCCGGCGAGAACGAAGCCGCGGGCGTGGAGCAGATGCGCTTCTACGAGGTCGCGCCCAACCTGGCGCTCACTCAGCATGCGATCACGATTCGACCGCTTTGCTTCTCGGGCAAGACCTTCAAGCGCCTGCCGGCGGATCTGCAGGCGGCGATCCTCAGGGCCGGCAAGGAGGCCGGCGCCTATGGCCGCGAGATCGAGTCGAAGGAGGATGCCAAAAAGCTCGAAGCGCTGGAGAAAGCGGGCAAGCTCAAGCGCATCCCCTTCTCCGGCCGCGATCGCATGAAACAGCTGGTCGATCCGGTCATGGCTGCCTACGCCAAGGACATCGGCGTCGGGTCGATCCTGGTGCGGATCAACGCCATCAAGTAGCGCGACCGCGTCGCGCCGGCCGCAGTCCGTCTTTGCCTCCAGATCTCGCCGTGGCTCCCACCACCCCGTCGCGCTTGCGCGCGCCACCCCTCCTCGGGCAGGAGGGGAAAGACCCTCCCCTCCTCTCACGAGGAGGGGTGGCGCGCAGCGCCGGGGTGGTGTTGTCTGGGCACCTTGCATGGACAAGTCCGCATCGCAATCCGGCAATCGCCCTCCGGCGCCCTGTGCGCGGCTGCAGCCGGGCTGCGCTACCGGACAGCCGTCTCGAGAAGCGCTCGTACACACGACCGTAAGCGACCCCGACTCCGCATGCCGAGCGAACCTTCCCGTCGCAGCGCCTGGCGGCGCCTGACTGCAGGCTATGCGCGCCTGCTGACCTGGCTGCTGGCCACGAGCGTGGCCGTGCTGGTCGTCCCGGTCAGCCTGCAGATCTTCTCGCGCTACACCGAGCTCATCCCCGCCTACATCTGGACCGAGGAGATGGCACGCTTTCTGTTCGTCTGGATGATCATGCTCGGCGCCATGCTGGGTGTGCGCGAAAGCAGCCATTTCGTGGTGGACGTATGGCCGCGAATGGCGTCGCGGGCGCAAGCCACACTGCGAATCGTGGCGAACATGTTCGTGCTGGTGGCTGCGCTGGCGTTCCTGTGGTGGGGCATCGAGTTCACCCGCTTCGCGCTCGGCCGCATCTCCGAGCTCGCCGAGCTTCCGCTCTGGCTTATCCACGTGGCCTGGCCGCTCGCTGGTGCCACCTGGATCGTGTTTCTCGGTGAGCACTTCTACGACGACCTGCGCACGGCTCTCGGGAGGGCACGTTGAGCGAGACGCTGATCGCGCCCGAGGCTGCGGCTCTCATGCTGTTCGGCGGCTTCTTCGGGCTGCTGTTCCTGCGCGTGCCGGTGGCCTTCGCGCTGGGGCTCGCCTGCCTGCCCATCTTCCTGTTGGAGGAGCGCCTGTCGCCGCAGAATCTCTTGCAGGAGACCTTCAACGCCTACAACTCCTTCATCCTGCTGGCGGTGCCGTTCTTCCTTCTCACCGCTAACTTGATGAACGTGGGCGGCATCACCGACCGGCTGGTGCGGCTGTCGCGCGCGCTGGTGGGACATTTCCCCGGCGGGCTGGCGCAGATCAACGTGGTGCTGTCGATCTTTTTTGCTGGCATCTCCGGTTCCTCCACCGCGGACGCCGCCAGCCAGTCCAAGATCTTCATCGAGGCCCAGCGCAAGGAAGGCTACGACGACGGCTTCTCGGTGGCCATCACGGCGGTATCGGCGGTGCTCGCCGTCATCATTCCGCCGTCGATCCTGATGATCGTGTGGGGCGGTCTGCTGACTGTGTCGATCGGGGGCCTGTTTCTCGCCGGCATCATCCCGGGGCTGCTCATCGGCTTCGTGCAGATGGGCACGGTGCACGTCTATGCCAAGGCGCGCGGCTATCCGACCTACCCGCGCGCGGCGCTGCTCGAGGTCGTCAAGGCCCTCGCGGTCTCGGTGCCGGCGCTGATGACGCCGGTCATCATCATCGGCGGGAAGATCTTCGGCTGGTTCACGGCCACCGAGTCGGCCTGCATCGCGGTGCTTTACGCCGGCGTGCTGTCGCTGCTGGTCTACCGCGAGATGAATCTCGCGGGGCTGCAACAGGCACTGCTCGACACTGGCCGGCTGGCCGCGGTCGCCCTGTTCTGCGTCGGAACGGCAAGCGCGTTCGGCTGGCTGCTCGCCTACTACCAGATCCCCAAGGCGCTGCTCGCCGGCGTGCAGGCCTGGCAGATGGGGCCCACCGCGACCGCCTTCTTCATCTCCGCGGTGTTCCTGGTGGTGGGGTGCTTCCTCGACGCGATTCCCGCCATCATCATCGTGGGCACCATCCTGGCTCCGCTCGCCCAGTCGGCCGGCCTCGACCCGATCCATTTCGCCATGATCGGCATCGTCTCGCTCGCCTTCGGCCTGGTCACGCCGCCCTACGGCCTGTGTCTGATGATCGCCTGCGCGGTGGCGGGGATGCGCATGCTGGATGTGCTCAAGGACACGCTGATCATGCTGATTCCGATGCTGGCCGTGCTGGTGCTGGTGATCGTGTGGCCGGATCTGGTTTTGTTCCTGCCCAAGCTCGTGTCGCCGGAGTTCCTGCAATGAGCCGCTACACGAACCGAAACGCGATCGCGCCCAGCGACCCGTAGTCCACTTGGAACGTATCGCCGGCGCGGGCGCTGACGGGGCGTGTGAACGATCCGGACAGAACCACCTGCCCCGGCTCGAGCGCCACGCCGTGCGGGCCGAGCTTGCGGCAGAGCCAGGCGACGCCGTGCGCCGGATGGTTCAGCACGGCGGCTGCCACGCCCGACTCCTCGATCACGCCGTTGCGATAGAGCAGGGCGGCGACCCAGCGCAAATCCGTGTCCAGTGGCCGGATCGGCCGCCCGCCCATCACGATCCCGGCATTCGCAGCGTCGCTCAACATTGAAACCTGAACCACGGAGGACACGGTGGACACGGAGGAAAACAATTGCTTGGCAGAACTGGAGCCGGAGTCGATCTCTGTTGCAGTGAATGTGTGAATATGCGGGCCGGGGAAGGGGCAGGGCAGCGGCGTTCCCGCATACGCGATCGCAAGTGGAAAACCAACGTCCTCGTCTTTCCTCCGTGTCCGCCGTGTCCTCCGTGGTTCAGGTTTTGGGGGGTAAACCTAGCCCCGC
>DAIQQA010000137.1:10109-13247 GCA_036787045.1 Burkholderiales bacterium
GCGCGCGAGCGGATGCCGCCGATCGGGAACACGCCACCTTGCGCGATGAGCGTGTCGTTGACCTTTTCGAGCAGGCCGGGGATGTCGCCCTCGGCTTCCAGGTTGGCGGTGAACTCCACGACGAAATGCGGCATGACGGATCTCCTGATCAGGCCGGGAGCGGAAAGATCGCATTGATCTGTCCCGTGCCCGAGCTGGCGAAGTAGTCGGTGACGACCTCGACCTTGCCGGCGTACCGGTCCCAGCCGAGCATGCCGAGCAGCATCGCTGTGTCGTGCATGTGTCCTTCACCCTGGCAGGCTTGCGCATACGCCGGCAGCATGGCGCAGAAGTCCTTGAAGTTGCCTTCCCGCCACAGCTCCACCACGCGCAGATCCACCTGGCGGTAGAACTCGTCGCTGATCTGGTGGATCGATTCCTCCGGGCTGCCGTTGTCGTTGAAGCGGTGGGACAGGGAGCCGCTGGCGAACACCGCGACCGTGCAATCGCTGCGCCCGATCGCTTCCAGCACCGCCTCGCCGAAGCGACGGCTGTCTTCCAGCTTGTGCCAGTTGCACCAGGCGGCCGCCGACACGACCTTGAAATGCCGGTCCTCGTTCATGTAGCGCATAGGCACCAGGGTCCCATACTCGAGGTCGAGGCTGGGGATCTCGTGGGCACGCGTGAACACACCGTGAGCAGTAGCCGTCTCGGCGATCAGCCGCCCGAGTGCGGGATTGCCCGGGTAATCGTAGGCCATGTTCTTGATGAAGTGCGGCAGCTCGTTGCTGGTGTAGACACCGGCGAAGCGCTCGCAGCAGTTGACGTGGTAGCCGGCGTTCACCAGCCAGTGCACGTCGAAGACCACGATCGTGTCCACCCCCAGCGCACGGCAGCGGCGGCCGATCTCCTTGTGGCCGTCGATGGCCGCCTGCCGGCAGCCGTAGTGCTTGCCCGGCAGCTCGGACAGGTACATCGACGGGACGTGGGTGATCTTCGCTGCCAGCGCCAGCTTACCCATTACACGCCTTCTCAAACCATTTGAACCACGGAGGACACGGTGGACACGGAGGAAAAACAAGACCAGGGACGAAAATTTCGGGTGAGGCAACGTCCCGCGGCCAGGGCAGACCGCGAAGCCACCGCCGTGAGGCCGGGCAAAACGCCCGTGCCACGTCGCCCCGCCGGCACTTGCCGAGGGCGTCGATTCCGGCTTCTCTGTTAGTGTTTTCCTCCGTGTCCACCGTGTCCTCCGTGGTTCATGGGCTTTCCGCAGATCAAGCGCCCCAGCGGGGAATAGGATGGCGCCCGAGCGACATGCACACGTTCTTGATCTCGGTGAACACCTCGAAGCTCCAGTGCCCGCCCTCGCGGCCGGTGCCGGAGGCCTTCACGCCCCCGAAGGGTTGGCGCAGGTCGCGAACGTTCTGGCTGTTGACGAATACCATGCCCGATTCGATGCCGCGTGCCATGCGCAGCGCGCGCCCGGTGCTCTCCGTGAAGACGTAGGACGACAGCCCATAGCGCACGTCGTTGGCGATCGCCAGCGCCTCGTCCTCGGTCTTGAAGCGAATCAGGCAGGCGACCGGACCGAAGATCTCGTCCTGTGCGATGCCCATGCGGTTGTCGACATCGGCGAACACGGTTGCTTCCACCCAGTTGCCGTTGCGCAGCTTGCCGTCGAACGTCGGGGTGCCGCCGCCTGCCACCAGCTTCGCCCCTTCCTTGCGGCCCTTTTCGATATAGCCCGTCACCTTGTCCCAGTGCGGCCGGCTGATCATCGGACCGATGATCGTCGCCTCGTCCATCGGGTCGCCCACCTTGAGCTTGCGGCCGCGCGCGGCGAACCGCTCCACGAACGCATCGTAGATGTTGTCCTGCACCAGGATACGCGACCCGGCCGTGCACCGCTCGCCGTTATTGGAGAAGATCATGAACACGGCCGCATCCAGAGCGCGGTCCTGATCGGCATCGTCGAACACGATGAACGGCGACTTGCCGCCCAGCTCCATCGAGAACTTCTTCAGGCCTGCGCGCGCGACGATCTTGTTGCCGGTGGCGGTGCTCCCCGTGAACGAGATCGCCCGCACGTCCGGATGGCGTATCAGCGCGTCGCCGGCCGTTGCGCCGAAACCGTGGACTATGTTCAGCACGCCCGGCGGGACGCCGGCCTCCAGTGCAAGCTGGCCCAGACGGTCCGCGGTGACCGGCGAGAGCTCGGACATCTTCAGCACCGCCGTGTTGCCCAGCGCGAGGCAGGGGGCGGTCTTCCAGGTGGCGGTCATGAACGGCACGTTCCAGGGCGAGATCAGCGCGCACACCCCGACCGGATGGTACAGCGTGTAGCTCAGGTGGTGCTCGTCCGACTGGTAGCACTCGCCGTCCATGCGTGTGCAGACCTCGGAAAAGAAGTGGAAGTTGTCGGCCGCACGCGGAACCAGCGCTTTCCTGGTCTGCGCGATGACCTGGCCGGTGTCGGTTGTTTCCAGCGTGGAGAGCTCCGGCACGTTCTGGGCGATCAGGTCGCCCAGCCGGCGCATCAGTCTGGCGCGCTCGGCTGCGGGCTTGGCAGCCCACGCGGGGAAGGCGCGCTTGGCTGCCGCCACCGCGGCGGCGACCTCTGCTTCGCTGCCGCTGGCGACCTCATCAATGACTTCGCTGGTGGCCGGGTTGAGCGTCTGGAAGGTCTCTTTGCTGGCTACCAGCTTCCCGTCGATGAGGTGCTTGATCATGCCTTCACTCCTTGGAAGAACGTCGCGTCTCCGACGATCGTGTCGACGAGCCGGCCGATGCCTTCGATCTCGGTAGCCACCTCGTCGCCCGGCCGGACGTCGCGCAGCCCCTCGGGCGTGCCGGTCAGGATCGGGTCGCCAGGCGCGAGGGTCATGACCCCCAAAAGGTAGCTGACAAGGAAGGCAACCGTGAAGATCATGTCCCGGGTGCTGCCTTCCTGGGTCAGTTCTGCGTTCACGTAGGTTCGTAACGTCAGATCCATCGGGTTGGGGATGTCCGCGGCATCCACGAGCCAGGGACGCTGACCACGTCCGCATCGACGACACCCGCGGTTCCCGGGATCGACACCCTGGCCGTGCGCATTCCTCCTCCCCAGTTACACACCGGCCCGGGGCCGGGCCGGCTGGCAAATCAAGATAATCGTTA
>DAIQQA010000001.1:0-36310 GCA_036787045.1 Burkholderiales bacterium
GGGCCACCGCCTCGAACACCGCCTTCATGTTGGTCCGCACGCCCTCCGCCGCGCGCAGCGCGTAGCGCGGTTGGTCGGGGTACAAAGGCAGCCCGCGGTAGAAGGCCACGAGTTCCCCGACGTCCGCCGTCACGCAGAGCTGATCGAGGCGACGAGCGAACTCCGCGCCGTCGGCATGCGTGCTCAGCATGAGATAGATGCGTGCGGCCTGATCGATGCTCCAGTCGGTGGGGTCCCAGCCCTGGCGTCCCGCGTTGGCCTCTTGCAGCTCCTGCGGTGTCGGCGCGAGATCGTCCTTGCCCACCTTGCGTTGCACCAGGCTCACGGCTATGTACAGGTCCTTGTCGCTGGCGCCGCCCCGCAGCTTGCGTGCGCTCTCCTGCAGCCAGGTACCCGTCGGCGCCGGCAGGCGGGCGCTCAACCATCGTTCGATCAACTGTTCCGGATTCATGCGGCTTTTCTCTTCGCGACGCCGGCCTGCGCGAACACGTGCTCGAGCAAGAGGCGCTTGACATCCGTGGCGGCGACCGGGCCTTCACCCAGCAGCTCGGGCATCGAGGTGATGAACAGCGGGCCGTCGTCGGCGTTGTCCGTAGGCCGGCCGTGCGAGCCCTTCACGAGGGTCGCGTCCAGCGAAATCACGTCCATGAGATAGCGCATGCCGAGCACCTTCTGCGCGAGGCGCCACGCGATGCGCAGCTTGGGCAGCGTGATCTGCGGATCGATGAACAGCTCGACGGGGTCGTAGCCTGGCTTGCGATGGATGTCCACCGTGCGCGCGAAATCCGGGGCGCGGGCGTCATCGAGGAAGTAGTAGTAGGTGAACCAGCTGTCCGCGCGGGCAATCGCCACCAGCTCCCCGGAGCGCGGATGGTCGAGCCCGGCTGCACGCTTGCCGTGCTCGTCCAGCACGCGCTCCACCCCGGGCAAGGCGCTCAGCATTCGGGTGACTTCCCCGACCAGCTCGGGCCGGGCGACATAGACATGCGCGATCTGGTGATCGGCGACGGCAAACGCATCCGACGCTCCCGCGTCGAGCAGCTCGCGCCCTAGCTCCTCGCGCACACGCAGCCAACCGGCCTGCCGCAGTGCGCGGTTGATGTGCACGGGATTGGAGACCGGCGTGATGCCGTACTCGGACAGCACCACGACCTGCGCGCCAGCGCGTTGCGCGGCCTCGATCAACTCGCCGCACACCGCGTCCACCTGTGCAACGTCGCGCGCAATTTCGGGATGATCGGGGCCGAGCCGCTGAAGGTTGTAGTCGAGATGCGGCAGGTACACCAGCGTGAGCGAGGGGCGCTGCTGCTCGAACACTCGCAGGGCGCAGCGTCCGATCCAGCGCGTGGAGGTGATGTCGGCGGCCGGTCCCCAGAAGCGGAACAGGGGAAATTGCCCGAGGGCGCCTTGCAGCTCGTCGCGCAACCCGGCAGGGTGAGTGTAGATGTCCGGCAGCTTGCGTCCGTCCGCCGGGTACATGGGACGGGGGGTCACGGCAATGTCCGCAGACGAGTACATGTTGTACCACCAGAACAGCTTGGCGCAGGTGAAGGCGGGGTCGCGCCGGCGCGCGGCATCCCATAGCTTCTCGCCCTGCACCAGTCGGTTCGACTGGCGCCACAACCACACCTCGGACAGGTCGCGGAAGTACCAGCCGTTGGCGACGATGCCGTGCCCGCGCGGCAGCTCGCCGGTGACGAAGGTGGACTGCACCGTCGTCGTCACCGCCGGCGTGACCGTGGTGAGCGGGCGCACGCCGCCGCGCTGCGCCAGCGCCTGCAGGTTCGGCGCATGCTCGAGCAGGGCCGGGGTGAGGCCGACGACGTTGAGGATTATTGTCCGGTTCATCTGGATTGGCTCGGTACCAAACCTAAACGCATTGACCACGAAGGACACGAAGGATCACGAAGGAACCCCTCTGCGGCTGACGCAGCCGCCAATGTGCAACGGGGATGCGGCGGGCGCAGGCCTGAAGGTCCGATGCCGAACTCCTCGGTATCCCACTCGTCATTCGTGATAGCTGCTGTTCTTCCCCGCGCCGCGCACATCGTCCGATCTCGCTTTCGAATTCCTTCGTGTCCTTGGTGGTGAATGTGGTTTGCTCCAGTGGGTGGGTTGTTCTATTAGGCGTTGCGCTCCAGCGCGCCGCGCAGCGCCCGGACGTTCGGCGCGCCGGCGCCGAACATGCACACGCGCAGGTCCATCGGCACGTCCTCGATGAATTCGTGCAGCCCCGCTTCGCCCTCCTGCGCGCGCAGCAGAAACGGCCGCGCCATCGCGCCGAGATCGGCGCCGAGCGCGAGCGCTTTCGCGAGATCGATGCCGCTGCGCAGCCCGCCGGAGGCGATGAGCGGAATCTCGGCCGAGACGCTGCGCACGTTCAGGATCGAGCGGCTGGTCGGGATGCCCCATTCGCCGAAGCGCAGCCCGAGCGCCCGCCGCCGCGGCGTCGGGGCGCAGAAAGCTTCGACCTTGGCCCAGGAGGTGCCCCCGGCACCAGAACAGTCCAGCCCGGCCACGCCGCACTCGATCAGACGGCGGGCGGCCTGGGCGCTGAAGCCGAAGCAGATGGACAGGTCCAGCTCGGCGAGCGAGACCTCGGGAAGCGCCTGGTTGGCGAGATCGAACCCTTCCAGCCTCGTGGTTTTTTCGTACTCCACCGGTTGCGTCAGGCAGGCTTCGAGGTGCCTGAGCTTGGCACGCGGGTCGCGCAGCACAGCGCCGCTCCCCGTTTCGGTTCGAGCGGCCTGCGCCAGGTCCAGCCCTTCACCCACTGGATTCTCCTCCTCGTCGGGCCAGCGCGCCGCAAAAACCCCATTGCGCGCGAACCCTTTCCGCCGCCCGGCGGCCGGACGCAAGATCATCGACCAGCGCCCCACCCCCCAAGAGGCCGAGCATAGCATCCTGAGCGACGCGCGGCCGACGCGCGCCAAGCCGGGCACGCGGCCGGCCCGAATCAGACTGATCAGGTCTTCGATCGTCGCTCCGACCCCTCCACCGCGGGATCCACTATCCCGTCATTCCGGGCTGCCCGTGAGGGCAGAACCCGGAATCCAGAGACTTTTCGGTAACAGGGTCGGATCTCTGGATTCCGGGTTCCGCTTCGCGGCCCCGGAATGACGGCAGTGCAGGTTCCGCATCCGCGGTAGCAACAACTCGAGCAGAGTCTCCCTAGTACACAGACACAGTAGTCTCGAAACATCGGATGGCAAAGCCGGCGCGCTCAACAGCCCGGCTACGCCGTGTTCGGCGTCCAGGCGGGCTATCGACCCGGCGGCCGCCTGCAGTTGAACGCGGGAATAGACAACCTCTTCGACCGCACGTATGCCGAGCACATCAGCCGCACCGGCGCGTTCGCCCCGGTCGGGTTCGTTCCGACCGAGCGCGTCAACGAGCCTGGCCGGACGATCTGGGCGCGGGTGTCCCTGCAGTGGTAGCCGCTGCTTCCGCTTCTCTTCCCGCGCCAGGCGCCGCGAGGCGCTACCCGCCGAAAGCCGAGGGACGACATCGTTCCGCCAGCAGCTCCTCTAGCGGCTGCGGCCGCGCAACGCCGAAGCCCTGCACGTAGTCGACCCCGATCTCGCGCATCACCGCGAGCGTGGCGTTGTCTTCGACCCACTCGGCGATGGTGCGAATGCCGATGGTACGGCCCACCCGGTTGATAGCGTCGACCATGGCGCGGCTGATGGGGTCCCTGGCCGCGTCGACCACGAAGGCGCCGTCGATCTTCAGATAGTCGACTTCCAGATTGCGCAGGTAGCTGAAGGACGACATACCGGACCCGAAGTCATCCAGCGCGAAGGCGCAGCCCAGGTGTTTCAGCTCGACGATGAACTCACGCGCCAGGGACAGATTGGAGATCGCAGTGGTCTCCGTAATCTCGAAGCAGAGCAGGCCGGGCGCAACCGCGTGGTCGCGCAGGAGCTGGCTCAGCCAGGCCAGCGTCCCTTGCTGGTTCAGAGTCACGGCCGATAGATTGACGCCGTAGATGACTCCCTCGCGGTGCTCGGCCGGGCCGCGCGACAACTGCGCCAGCAGCTCCTTCACGACCCACTGGTCGATCCGCGGCATCAGGCCGTAGCGCTCGGCGGCCGGAATGAACGCGCCGGGCGCCGTCAGCTTGCCGTCCGGCTCGCGCAGGCGCGCCAGCACTTCGCAATAGCGCCGTACGGCGGGCAGCGCCGGGCTCACCGGGACGACCCGCTGCCCGTACAGCACCAGGCGCCCCTCCTCGAGCGCGCCGTGGATGCGCGACACCCAGGTCATCTCGCCCATCCGTCGCGCCAGATCTTCGTCCGTGGCGTGGTAGAACTTCACGCGGTTGCGCCCTGCCTCCTTGGCGGCGTAGCACGCGGCGTCGGCTGCGCTGAGGGCCTGAGCCGGCGTCTGAAGGGGATGCGAGACCAGCGCCACACCGATGCTCGCGCCGATGCGAAACAGATGCCCCCCCCACGTGAAGCGCGCAGCATTCAGCGCCTCCAGCAGCTCGTCGGTGATGTCTGCCGCCACCGGCTCGGGACAGTTCTCGAGCAGCAACCCGAACTCGTCGCCGCCGAGCCGGGCAAGGGTGTCCTGCCGCCTGAGATGTCCCTGCAGCAGGGTGGTAACCTGGCGCAGCAGCTCGTCTCCGGCGGCATGCCCGCAGGTATCGTTGACCACCTTGAACTGGTCCAGATCGATATAGCACAGCGCCAGCTCGGTCGAGTCGACGGTGGCACGCTCGAGGGCCTGCTGCAGACGCAGCTCGAACTCGCGCCGGTTGATCAACCCGGTCAGCGCATCGTGTGCGGCGTGGAAGCGCAGCGCCCGCGCGACGCGCCGCTCCTCCGTCACGTCGTGAAACACCAGGACTGCGCCGACTACACCGCCCTGACGGTCCCGAATGGGCGCCGCGGAGTCGGCGATCGAGAACTCACGCCCATCCCGGGAGATCAGCAGCGCGCTGTCCTCGACCCAGGCGATCTGCCCCGAGCCGAGGACCCGGGCCACCGGATCGGCCACCGGTCCGCGATCCAGCTCGCTGATCAGCCGAAACACCTGCGACAGATCCCGCCCCCGCGCCTGGTCGGCGGACCATCCCGTCAACTGCTCGGCCACCGGGTTGATCTCGCGCACCCGACCCATCGTGTCCGTCGTAATGACCGCGTCGCCGATCGACCGCAGCGTGACCTGCGCCAGCTCCTTCTCTGCGAAGAGCTGCTGCTCGTAGCGGTGCCGTTGCGTGATGTCGATCATGACGCCGATGGCGCGGACCGCCTGGCCGTCCGCGTCCCGCTCGAATACGCAGCGCGACGACAGCCAGCCCTCGGAGCCGTCCGCGCGCATGAAGGCGTACTCCACGTCGTATTCGGCCTGGCCCGCAACCGCCGCCTCGAACAGGTCCGCCACGCGCTGCCGGTCGCCCGGGCGAATGGCTTCCCGCCAGGTGAAGCGGTGGCCGAACTGGAACCCGCGCGGCCGGCCGAGGATCGGGCCGACCCCGTCGGAACAGCGCATGGCGCCGGTCTGCACGTCGATCTCCCAGGTCTCCACGCGCGCGATGCTCATCGCCAGGGCCAGCCGCCGCTCGCTCTCGACCAGCGCCCGGTGGGCTCGCGCCAGCGCGGAGACGTCGCGCGCGATCGACGTTGCGCCGACGATGCGCCCGCTGCGGTCCTTCAGGGAGGAAATGGTGACGGCGACTTCGAGCGGGAGGCCACCCCGAGCGTGCCGCAACGAGACATCCTCGAAGCCTTCCTCTCCCGCGAGCAGCCGCTCGTTCTGGCTGCGAACGACCTGCTCGTCGCCCTCGAACAGCAGCGGCGCCACGTTCTTCCCCAGCACCTCCTCGGCGCGATAGCCGTACATGCGCTCGGCGGCCTTGTTCCAGCTCAGCACGGTCCCGTCCAGGGAACGGCCGATGACAGCGTCGTGGGTGTGCTCGATGATGCTCGCCAGGAGCTGCCGGTTGCGCTCGGCGATCTCCCCGGTCGTGATGTCCCGGCCCACGCCCCGGTAGCCGCGAAACCGCCCGTCGGCATCGAACACCGGCTCGCCGCTGACCGAGACGAAGCGCAGCTCGCCTTCGGGCGTGTGCCAGCGCAATCTGACGTCGCGGAATGGGCGGCGCGCAGCCAGGTCGGCCTCGTGGTGCGCGCGCTGCTCGTCTGACTCGAACACATTGCCCAGTTCCGAGCGGGTCTTCCCGAGCGAGTTGAACGGGTTCAGCCCCGTCTGTCGCTCGTAGCCCTGCGAGACATTGCTGAAACGCAGCTTTTCGTCCTGCTCCCAGTACCAGTCGGTCAGCAGGCTGAGCAGGCTGCGGAACTTGGCCTCGGAGTCGGACAGCTCGCGCGTGCGCAGTGCGACCTTCGCTTCGAGCTCGGCTCCCGCTTCGCGCAGCTCTTCGATGAGGCGACGGTTCTCGCGCGCGACCTTGAGGCGCGCTTCATCGGCCCGCGTCAGCCAGCGCGATACCAGCCACAACCCGGCCGCGAGCACTACACCCTGGACGGTGACGTACAACGCGAGCGCAAACTCGGTGCCGTACCAGCCGGCCTGCTGACCGAGCAGCCGGAAGTAGGCGATGAGCGGGGGCAGCAGCAGCGCGCCGGGCAGCAACAGCCGCAGGACCGCTGCGCCCAGGCTGTCGCCGGTGAGATCCCGCATCAGTCCGTCGGACGGGCGCAGCGCGAGCATGCCGCCCGCCGCGATCAGGAATCCGAAGGTGGTGTGCAGGGCCATGCTCGAGAACGCGGCCAGCTTGGTGGGAGTCTGTGCTCCGAAGAAGTAGCCCAACAGGCTGGCCGAAGCGAGAACCATCACGACGAGCGCAAACGCCTGGCCCGCAAGCACCGCGTGCCGGCCGCCACGGTGGAGCAGGATCAACCCGCCGCCGGCCAGCGCGAAGCTCAGCGCAGTGGCCAGCGCCATGCGGCCGGGGACCGGCGCTGTCCCAGTCTGGCTGGCGAACAGGAGACGATCGATGCCGAAGTCGAGGCCAGTCAGGTACTGAGCCAGAGTAGCCAGCCCCAGCGCGGCGGCCAGCCCCGCCGCCACGCGTGCCACGTAGTCGCCCGCCGCCCCGTCCGCATGCCATGCCAGCATGCCGACGCCGACCAGCAGCATGCCGACCGCGGTGTTGGGCATCATCGCGGGCAGCCCGGGCAGCACGCCGGTCAGCGCCGTCGACTGCAGCCCCCAGCCCCAGAGGACGAATGCTCCCAGCATCACCAGCACCACCCCTGCCACGTGTGCGGTGCGCAGCACGCGGGTGCGCAACAACTCTGTCATCCCCGTCCTCTCACGATTCGTACCGGTGCAGACAGTCCGTCGCTACGGCCTCGTCCGTTCCGTGCCGCGGAAGCGGCGCACCCCGGCACAGGGACTGTCCCGGCCAGTGGAGGACCGGCCCTGCCGCTGCTATATTACTGTTTTGTCGCATTTTACCGCTATTCGCCGGCGTGACGGCCCGGCGGGTGCGCTCCTTGACCATCCCGACGCGATTTCCCAATGGCCCCTCGTCAAGCCCCCAAGGCTCTCCGCGCCGCTTACCTGCACCGGCCGCACGAGCCGCGCGCGAACTACTGGCTGCCGAGCACGCGCTTCGACATCGCGGCGCAAGACTTCCTCGATCTCGCTGATAAATTGGGGGCATGAGGTCTTCACCCCGGCTGCGGTGCCTGACTAGCAGCGGCTGCCCAGCCGCTGGCCGGCTCGCCGCCGTGCTGCTGGCGTCGCTGCTCTCCGGCTGCGCCACGTTTCGCAGCTACAACGCGGAGCTGAACCAGACGCTGTCCATCGCCGCGTCGGGGCGGCTCGACGCCGCGATCAAGACCCTCGAGAAGAACAACAAGGAGGACGACAAGGACCTGCTCTACTACCTCGAGATGGGCGAGCTGCAGCGCCTACGCACCAGCTATCCCAGGAGCCAGACCGCCTGGCGCACGGCGGACGCGCAGGTGCAGGCCTGGGAAGACGCCGCCAGGGCCGACCCGGCCCGAGTGAGCGGCGCGGTGCTGAGCTATGTCGTCAACGACAAAACGCGGCCGTACGAAGGCCACGACTACGAAAAGGTGATGCTCACCACGCGCATGGCGATGAATCATCTCGCCGAGGGTCAGTGGGACAACGCCCGCGTCGCGATAAAACGCACGCACGAGCGCGAGGCCGTCATCGCGGAAGTGCGCACCCGCGAGGCGCAGAAGGTCGAGGAGGAGGCGACCAAGCGCGGCACCCGCGCCACGTTCAAGGAGCTGAACGGCTACCCGGTGCAGACCATCGACAACCCCGAGGTCAACGGCCTGCGCAACAGCTACCAGAGCGCCTTCAGCCACTACCTGGCCGGCTTCGTGTACGAGGCCCTGGGCGAGCCCAGCCTGGCCGCCGCCGGCTATCGGCAGGCGATCGAGCTGCGCCCCAACCTGCCGCTGCTGGAAGACGCGCTGGCGGGCCTCGATTGGCGCGTGGCCGCGCCCGACGACGGCGCCAGCGACGTGCTGTTCGTCATCGAAACCGGCCTCGCGCCTGCCCGGGTATCGCGGGATTTCAGCCTGCCGATTCCGATCAACCAGCGCTGGGTGCTGGTGCCGGTCTCCTTCCCGGTGATGCAGAGCCATGGCGCGGGCTTCTTTCCTGGCGAGCTGCGCATAGACGGTGTCGGGTCGCTCGTGCCGGTGCAGATCACCAGCGTCGACGCGATGGCGCGCCGCGCGTTGAAGGACGAGATGCCGGGGATCATGCTGCGGGCGTTCGTACGCTCTTTCACCAAGGCCGCTGCTCAGTACCAGCTGCAGCGCGCCGCCTCGAAGCGCCGCAAGGAGGGGGACGACACGGCAGGCGACATGCTCGACCTGTCCGCGTTCGCGCTAGCGATCGGTTCGGCCGTGACGGAGTCGGCCGACGAGCGCGGCTGGCGCAGCCTGCCCGCAAGCATTAACATCGCCCGCGCCAGACTGCCGCGAGGCCACCATCGCGTCCAGCTCGACACGCCATCCGGTCCCCAATCTGTCGAGGTGAACGTCGAGGGACGCTATGCCTTTGTCAGCTTGCGGCTGGTCGGCGGCACCCTGTTCGCCATGCTGCCCCAGGCGTCAATGGCCGGCGGCATGCCGACATCCACATCCGCAACCAGCCCGGCAGGCGAGCCGCCCGCGGAGAAGCCGGCACCGGGCGAGGTTTCTGCTTCACTGCCGAAGGTGGTCCAGACCAGCTTCGGATCGCAGTTCAACCCAGAGGAGTTCATGCAATGAGACCCGGCCTATTCGTGCTGATTCTCGCCGCCTGCGTCCTGGTCGCGGGCTGCGGCACCAAGAAGGGATTCGAGAAGAAAGGTTTCGCCTACGGCTGTCCGATCGGTGAGAGCAAAGTGACCAATATGGAGGCCCTGGTCGAGGCCAAGACCTCCATGGAAGGCAAGCGCACCACCATCGCCGTCACCGAGATGCGCTGCACGATGACCGGCGACCTGCTCAAAATCGATGCGACCCTGAACAACGACAGCTCGAGGGTCAAGCGGGTCGCCTACAAGTTCCGCTGGATCGACCGCGAGGGCATGCGCGCAGCCGAGGAGGAAAGCTGGAAGCCGCTCATGATGTACGAGAACTCGAACCAGCTCGTGACGGCCGTAGCGCCGACCAACAAGGCCGTGGATTTCATGCTGATCCTGCTCAGTCAGGAATAGGCTCACCTGCGCGAAAGGAGAGAATCGCCATGATCGATGCAGCACGCACTTGCCGCCTTGCGGCCCTGCCCCTGATCGTCGCTGCCCTGCTGCTCGGCGGCTGCGCCAAACCGCAGACTCGCTACGGCGACGCGCGCGGCGTTGAGACCGTGACCAACACGTTCGGCTCCACCGACCTGCAGATGATCGCCGAGTCCATGACCCGCTCCATGCTGCAGACTCCCGTGATCGTCGGCGGCAACCTGCCGATCGTCACCGTCCAGGAGGTCAAGAACAAAACCAGCGAGTACATAGACACGCGCGCGGTCACCGATAGCATCCGCGCGGAACTGCAGAAGAGTGGAAAGGTGCGCTTCGCGGTGGACGCCGCCGCCATGCAGCAGCAGGTGGAGGAGCTCGAGCGGCAGCAGAGCGAGCTCTACGAGAAGGAGCAGGCGGCGGAGAAGGGCCGCATGGTCGGCGCCCAGTACCGCATGGAGGGCAACATCGTCTCGATCGTCAAGCAGGCCGAGGACGTGAAGGACGTGTACTACAAATTCAACCTGCAGCTGTGGAACATCCGCAACGGCCTGCTGGAGTGGTCCGACGAGAAGGAGATCCGCAAGACCACCAGCAAGGGCTGAGCTCTCAAGCCTACTGCGCTAAGGCTTAACCGCAGAGGCACGGAGGCGCAGAGGAAAAGCGAAGCTCGTTAACCACGAAGGTCACGAAGGAACACGAAGGAAAGCCTGGCTTGGATAGGGCTGCCCATGCGCCTTTCGCATCGGACGAGTTGGCTCCCGAGCTGTCGAGCGCCAAGAATGCCAACGGAAGGCAAGAAACCACCGCAGAAGAGCGTTCCTTCGTGTTCCTTCGTGACCTTTGTGGTAAACGAAGTCACGGTTCTTCTCTGCGGGCCCTCTGCGCCTCTGCGGTGAAGCAGCAGTAACCTTCAAACCGTAACAGCAGCGCCCGGAGCACCGGTGACGAACCCGGCGATGTGGGCGAGCAGCTCGTCCTCCTGATAGGGCTTGCCGAGGAACAGGTTCACGCCCAGCTCCGTCGCATAGTGGCGGTGCTTGTCCGCCGTGCGAGAGCTGATCACGATGATCGGGATGTGTCGCAGGCGCGGGTCGCCGCGGACGTGGCGCGTGAGCTCGAACCCGTCCATGCGCGGCATCTCGATATCCAGCAGCAGCACCTGCGGCAGCACGCTGCGCAGCTTCTCGACGGCATCCACGCCGTCGCGCGCCTCGACGACCTCATAGCCGGCACGGGCCAACAGCCGGCCGGTAATGCGGCGGATCGTGAGCGAGTCGTCGACCAACATGACCGCAGGGCGCGCTGCCTCAGGCACGAGGTCGGCGGCCCGGCGCGCGGGGGGTGCTGACAGGAGCTTCGCCGGTACGCCGGAGGCCGGTTGCATGAGCAGCACCGGGTTGAGGATGAGGACGCTCTGCCCGCTGCCCAACACGGCCGCCCCGGCAATCCCGGTCACCCGCGCAAGTTGCGCGCCGATCGTCTTGACCACAATCTCCTGGTTGCCCAGCAGTTCGTCCACATGGATCGCCACGCGTTGCGCACCGCTGCGCAGCAGCAGCAGGGCGTTGTAGCGGTGCAGGACAGGGGCACGCTCAGCATCGCCGAGCAGATGCTGCAGCTCGTGGATGGGGTAGGCGCGATTCTGCCAGACGACCTGCCCGGCGGCGAACAGTTGCTCGAGCACGTCCGGCTTGACCTTCTGCACCTGCTCCACCATGAGCGTGGGCAATGCGAACACCTGATCGCTGGAGCGCACCAGCACGGCCTGCATGACACTGAGCGTGATCGGCAGGTAGATGGTGAAGGTGGTGCCCTGCCCCGGCTGGAAGGCGAGCTGCATGCGCCCTCCCAGCGCGTTGATCTCCGTGCGCACAACATCCAACCCCACTCCACGCCCGGCGGCTTCGGTGACCTGATCGGCGGTCGAGATCCCCGCCGTGAAGATCAACTGCGCCACGTCGTCATCGGACAGCGGGTCTTCGGCCCGTATCAGACCCACGGCCAGCGCCCGCTCACGAATGCGCGGCAGGTCCAGTCCACGCCCGTCGTCACTCAGCACGAGCACCACTTCGTTGCCCTCCTGGCGCATCTCGAGGGTCACGCTGCCTGTCTCGCGCTTGCCGGCCTGGCGCCGCTGCTCGGGCGTTTCCAGTCCGTGCACGACGGCGTTGCGCAGCATGTGCTCCAGCGGTGCGGCGATGCGCTCCAGCACAGCGCGCTCCAGCTCGACCTGTCCGCCGCGGATGTCGAGGTTTGCGCGCTTGCCCGCTTCGCGGGCCGTCAGGCGCGCCACACGGTACAGGCGCTCGGTCACACTCGAGAAGGGGGTCAGCCGCACGCGCATCAACCCGTCCTGCAGCACCCGCGTCATGCGGCGCTGCGCGGTCAACGCCCCTTCCAGGCCATCCACGCTGGTCAGGATTCCCTGCTGCAGCGCGGAGACGTCGCTGCCGGTCTCGGCCAGAAAGCGCGTGAGCTCCTGCAGGCGGGTGAAGCGGTCGAACTCGAGCGGGTCGAACGGCTGCTGGGCCTCCTCGGCTTGCGCCATGCGCGACTGGAGCTGGGACTCGGCCTGGATCTCGACCTCGCGCACCTGGCTGCGCATGCGGATCACCGTCTCGGTAAGATCGCGCAGGGCGTTACGCATTGTGCGCAGCTCGGCCTCCATGCGCGAGCGTGCGATGCTGACCTCGCCCGCCTCGTCGACCAACCGGTCGACCACATCCGCACGCATGCGCAGCAGCACGCGCGGCTGGCCGGTGGGGAGGGGCTGCGCCCCTGCGCCCGGCGGCGGTGCATCGGTGTGGGCGAATTCGGCCTCGCCGCGCTCGAGCCGCTCCAGCAACACGCCGATGCGATCGAAGGATGCCTCCAGATCGTCGAACAGGGTGTCGGGAACCACCGGCAGCTCCGCGGCGCTGGCGACCCGGGTCTCGACGCTGTGCGTGAGCTCGCCCAGCCCCATGGCCCCCGCCATGCGCGCGCTGCCTTTCAATGTGTGCAGCAGCCGCTTGAGCGAGTCCGCAAAGCTGCGTTGGCCCGGGTCAGCCCGCCAGTCGCGCAGGTCTTGCCCGATCTGCGGAACCAGGTCGGAAGCCTCTTCCAGGAACAGCGGCAACAGGTAGCGGTCGATGTCGTCCGCGATGCGGTTGCGGCGTCGCTCCGGCGAGTTGTTTTGCAGCTGCGCTGCCGCCGTCGCGTCGGTCGGCGTAGCGGAATCCACCTGTCCATCCGGCACCCTTGCCCGATCCGACAACACCGCCGTATCAGTTGGCGCACTGTCCGCTGCAAGCGAGGGCACCTCGGCGGTCAACAGCGGCTGTAACCGGTTGAGCCCGCCGGAGTCGGCGAGCAGCCGGTCGGCGAGCCGCCTGAGCCGCAGGTCCAGCGCCGCCGCGGGCTCTGGCGCGTGCAGGCCGCGAACCGCATCCAGCATTTCCTGCGAAGCAACGACAGCGCCCGCCACCAACCCCAGCTCGTCTGCGGCAAGCCGGCGGGGACGGTGGTGCAGCAGCTGCAGCACGCGTTCCAGTTCCCCGGCCAGCTCACTCAGGGGCTCGATGCCAATAGTCGCGGCTATGCCGGCGAGCGTGTGCGCCGCGCGGAAGGACTCGTAAGAGGCCGCCCCACTGGCGCTGTCGCGCAACGCGCCGGTCTCGCTCCTCAGGGTCGCGACGTGCTGTGCGGCTTCGGCGAGGAATGTCGCGAACAACGCCGGCGAGACACGTGCCCGACCGATTTCGACCGTCTCCTCCGGGGTCGCCGGGGCGGGGGCCGGCTCCGATGCTGGCCTGATCTGTCCCACGCCGATATCGCCGGCGGCCGAGCCTCGCGATGTGTCTGCGTCCTGGGGAAGCGGCTCGCCGCGCTTCACCCGCTGCGCCCAATCGAGCACGGTGCGCGCATCGATCCGGCCGCGCCCGGTACGCTCGAGTTGTCCGATCCAGTCGCCAACGTGCACCACGGCGAGACGCACCAGCCGCAGCAGGTCCGGGCTAGCCGGTTGGCCGCGCTGGAGTACGCCGTTCAGCACATGCTCCACCGCCCATGCAGCCTCTGCCAGGTGGTTCAGCTCCACCATCCGGCCGCTGCCCTTGAGAGTGTGGAAGCCCCGGCGCACCACGCCCAGCCGCTCGCTGTCGAACGGCTTCTGCCCCAGTACATCGAGCTCGCCGGCAAGCGCATGCAGCACCTCGCGAGCCTCGTCCAGGAACACCTGCAGCATCTCCGGATCGGATGGTGTATCGGTGGGGAGAGCAGCTTGCGCTTCGGTTGCAGCCTGCGGCGGCGCTAAGGCCGGTTCGGCGACCTGCGGCGACGCAGGCGGCAACTCAGACCCGACCGGCGCGGCGCAGAGTGCTTCGGGTGCACCGGCCCGGCGCATGATGGTGGCGAAGTCGGCCGCGGCGAAGGGCGGGTTCTCCAGGTAGTAGCCCAGCCCGGAGAGCACCGCCGCAACGCGCGCCGACTCCTCCGGCTCTGGCATTGGCTGGCCAGCCGCCCAGCGCCCGATCTGTTCGGCACAGAAGGCCGCGGCTTCTGCAGCGTGCGGGTCATCGACCGCCAGTCCGAGCACCGCCTGGATCTGGCGCAGCCACCTGCATGCGAGGTCCAGGCTGTCGCGCTGGGCACCCTCCTCCAGGCACCCCACCAGCCGCTGCTCGACCGCGCGAAGTATCGTCAGCAGCTCCGCACTCAGGGCTGCCGCGACCGCCCGGTCCTGGCTGCGGCGCGCGGGTTCGGTGCGCAGATCTATGCGGTGCGCGTGGGGGTCGGACCGGCCCGACAGCGCAGCACGCAAGCGGCGCGCTACTGCTGCAGCCTGCGCATCCAGCGTGGCGCTCGCCTCTGGCCAGGCGGCCAGCACGTCGTCCACGAACAGCAGCGCAACGGCCACCTCGCGCACCGTGCTCACTGGCAGCGCAGCCGGTAGCGCCGCGACTGCCGCCTGCAGCTCGCCAGCCAGCGACGACAGCGCCGGATGGGGCAGTCCGGCAACGCGCAGTTCCTCCAGTTGCGTGCAGACGACTGGCAGCGTGTCGGCATCTACGCCTGCGCACTGCTCCCAGGACGACTGCAATAGCGCGAGGCGCTCGCGCAGCGCCTGCACGTGCTCCACCGCTGCCGCATCGTCCGCGCCGACGGCGGGCGGCGGCTCGGGGACAGTGGCTTCGGGTCGGCGGTTGGCTGACTGCAGGGCCTGAAAGAGCGCATGCAACGGCGTCACGGCGCGTGATTGGCCGTGCATGACGTCGCGCAGATGTGCGTTCAGCTGAACGCACGCCCGCCGGCAAGTCGCGATGGGCTCGCGCACGTCGTTCGCATCCCCGGCGGGCGCCGCAAGCAGCGCGTCGGCTTCCCGCAACACCCAAACCGCCTCGTCGAGGCCGATCAGCTCGAGCGCGCCGCGCACCTGTGCAAGCGTGGCGCGGACTGCTGCGAGCGCATCCGGTGCACAGGCCGATGACTCGCCACCGCCCGCCGCGGCGTCGATACGGTCCAGAGCAGCGACCGCTTCGGCCAGACTTCGCTCGACCTCCGGTGCGATCCAGCCGTAGACGGCGCCGTCCGCCTGCAGGGAAGCGGCCATCGTCGAGTCCCTCAAGCGACCTTGAACCGCGTGACCGAGCCTTTCAGCTCCTGCGCGAGCGATGCCAGCTGCCCCACGGACGACGCGGTGCGCTGGGTACCGTCGGTGGTCTCGCTGGTCAACCCGAGCACCTCGCGCATGATGCTGCGAACCTGCTCGGCTACCGCCACCTGGTCATGCGTGCTGCTGGCGATACTCTGCATCAGCTCCGCGAGGTTGCGCGTGATCTCCTCGATCTCCTGCAGCGATTGACCTGCCGCGTCGGTCAAGCGCGCCCCCTCGACCACGCCATGGGTGCTGCGTTCCATGGCCGCCACGGCCTCCTGCGTGTCGGCCTGGATGGTCTTCACCAGCGCAGCGATCTGCTTGGTCGCCTCGCCAGAGCGCTCCGCCAGGCGCTGGACTTCTTCCGCCACCACCGTGAAGCCGCGCCCCGCCTCGCCCGCGGAGGCGGCTTGGATCGCAGCGTTGAGCGCCAAGACGTTGGTCTGCTCGGTGATGTCCGAGATCAGGTCCACGATCTCGCCGATCTCCTGCGTGCTCTCGCCGAGCCGCTTGATCCGTTTTGCCGTGTCCTGGATCTGGACGCGGATCTCGTTCATGCCCGAGATGGACTCCTGCACCGCCTGGGTGCCGCGCTCGGTGGTGGCGATCGAGCTGCGCGCGAACTCCGCGGACTCGGCAGCCGTTTCCGAAACCTCGGTGATCGAGCGCGTCATCTGCTCGACCGAGCCGTCGGCCTCGCCGATGTCCTGCGCCTGCCGCTGCGCAGCGGCCAGCAGCCGCGCGGCGATCTTCTGCGCCTCATCGGTGGCGCTGGTAACCTGCTCGGACGCTTCGTTGATGCTCTCCACGACCTTGCGCAGCTCGCCCACGGTGACGTTGACGCTATCAGCGATCGACCCCGTGATGTCCTCTGTCACGCGTGCCTGGGCAGTGAGGTCCCCATCCGCGATCAACGCCATCTCGTCCATCAGGCGCAGGATGGCGTCCTCGTTGCGCTGGTTATGCTGGGCGAGCAACTCGGCTTCGTGCTGGCGCTCCTTGATCCGCCGCAGCAGGTTGCGGCCGAGGACCAGCATACCCAGCATCGCCAGCAGCGCGAACACGGCACTGATGCCCTGACTCGCCGTGCGGGCGCGCGTAAGGCTCTCGACGCGTTCCCCCAACAGCGCGTCGGCGCGGCGAGAGATGGTCCCCTGCAGCCCGTCGAGCCGCTCGATCACCTGGGTGGTCGCCTGGAACCATGCGTCCGGCTCGACTGCCGTCGCACGCCCGATCAAGAAAGCGCTGTCGGCCCGGTCCAGCAGCCGCTGCGCATCGCTCAGGACCTGACCAGCCTTCTCCTCCAGCAGCTCGCGGTTGTCTGCATCTGCCGCGATCGCCGCGTCGAGGTTCACCGCCACCTGCTCCAGCGCGTTGCGTGCGTCTGCGACGGTGCGGATGACCATCTCGCGCTCGACTTGACCAGTGTCCCGCCCGAAGCTGTAGGCCTGCAGGCGCAGACCGGAGATATGCGAGATGGCCGCCGGCAGTGCGAGGGTGTCGGGGACGATCAGGAAGTAGGTCTGCTTCTGCGGATCGAGAAGCAGACCGGAGCGCTCGGCGACCAGGCCGAGCAAGTTGTTGACGCCGGCCATGAGCCGCGTGTGGGCCTCGTAGTTCTGCACCGTGGACAGCGTGTTGTACTCCGATTCCAGCAACGTCCACTGCGCGCGCAGCTGCGTCCACAACGACGTCAGCTCGAGCTCGCGGCCGTACAGGGCGGTGAGCCCGTCGACCTCCTTCATCCCCACCCTCACCTCCGCGGCGGCACGGCCCAGTGCGGCCTGCACCGAGGCGTCCCCGGCCAGCAGGCGAGTGGTGAGGTCGCGGTGCAGCGGCACTGCGGTGACCAGGCGGTACACGGCGTTTGCGTAGGCTTTGCCGCGCTGCTCGCGCTCGGCAAGCTCGACGCCCTGGTTCTGCTGGCGCAACAGGAAGAAGCTCAACAGCACGATCGGCACGGCGAACAGCAAGCCGATGCCGACCAGGGTCTGCAGGTCGCCGAAGCTGCGCTGTGCGAACGCACGTGCAGCGGTCAGCGGATTCGGTTTCGTCACGCCCTTGGGCACGGCCGGTCTGCGGCGCCCGAAGGGCATTGGAATGCGCACTCGCATTGCTACTCCTTGCAACCGATCACAACGCGGGCGGCCTCACGCACCGACCCGCAGGAACTCTTCGTCGGCGAGCAGCGCCGCGACCTCGAGCTGCCGCCAGCGCTGTCCGTCGGCATCGCGATAGGTTTCGCCCGCCCAGGTGCCCTGCGCGGCGCGCGGCGGGTCCGCCGTGCCCAGCTCCGACGCGAACTCGCTGAGCTTGCGCAGGCCCAGGACACGATCCATCAACAGAGCGGCGCTGGTGCCAAAACGCTGCCCTACCAGCAGCAGCCTGCTGTCCTGCCGCAGCGTGGTGGGCGCCTGATCCAGGAAAGCCGCCAGGTCGACCACGCTGAACAGTGCGCCACGCACGTTGGCGATGCCGCGAAACCAGGGCTTGGTGCGAGGGACCGGTGTGAGCTCAGGCACCGAGACCACTTCGCCTGCGTCGGCCAGCTCGATCATCCAGCGCTCATTGCCGGCTACGGCGCACAGGCGCACGGCCTCGCGCGCGACCGTGCCTGCCTGCGCGATGCGGCGCGAGAGCTGCTCCTGGAACTCGCGCAGACTGGTCTTTCGGTTCATCTTGCGACTCCGGCCTGTGACGGTCAGTAGCGTGATGCAAAACGCAACGCCGCACTCCGATCAAGCCGCTGAACCAATGTCTGTTTACGCTCGATCAGGGAGTTTATGCGCATCACCCTGCTAGCTCTGCGCAGCGATCTTCTGCAGCAGCTCGGCCTCGTCGATCGGCTTCATAACGTAGTCTTTGGCTCCCTGCTTCATGCCCCAGATCCGGTCGGTCTCTTGATTCTTGGTGGTGCAGATGATCACCGGGATATGCCTGGTGGCGCTGTCCTGGGTCAGCTGGCGCGTGGCCTGGAAGCCGTTGAGACCAGGCATGACTACATCCATCAGGATCAGATCGGGAGAGTCGGACCTGGCCTTGGCCACGGCCTCCTCGCCGCCCGAGGCGAGCAGAACCTGATAGCCCTGCTTACCCAGCAGCTCGCGCAGGTAGTACTGGTCGGTGGGAGAGTCGTCCACCACGAGGATCTTCTTCACGCTCATCTCGATGCTCCTTCCGGAGATTACTGGGCTGTCACGGTGTGCCCGCGCGCGGCATGCTGGCGCACCGCTTGCAACAGACCGTCGCGGGTGAAAGGTTTGGTGAGATACTCGTCCGCGCCGACGATACTGCCGCGTGCACGGTCGAACAGACCGTCCTTGGACGAGAGCATGATCACGGGGATAGCGCAGTAGCGCGGGTTGCGCTTGATCAGAGCGCAGGTCTGGAACCCGTCCAGGCGCGGCATCATGATGTCGCAGAAGATCACGTCCGGCCGCTGCTCGACGATCTTGGCCAGGGCATCGAAGCCGTCCTCGGCCAGCACCACCTCGCAGCCAGCCTGCTTGAGAAAGATCTCAGCGCTGCGGCGGATGGTGTTGGAGTCGTCGATCACCATGACCTTCAGGCTGGCGACCGGGTCGGGCGCAGCGGCGCCCGCTGCAAGCATGGGGTTCTCCACAGCGGTATCCGAACGCGGCCGGTCAGCGCAGGAGGGAATCGCCGCGCACGTCGGTGACGTTGCGGCGAAGCGAAGCGCGCACATACTGCTTGCCTTTGGGCGGCAGCCCGACGTAGCCGAGCTTCTCGGCGATCTGATCGCCCTCGGCGCTCAGCGACCAGTCCAGGAAGGCCAGCGTCGCGCGAGCGCGCTCCGGGCGATCCTGCACGCGCGGGAGCACCACATAGCTCGCAGCCGCGATGGGCCAGGCACGCAGGCCCGGCATGTCGGTCAGATCGACGCCGAAAGCAGAACGGTCGGCGTAGTGTCGAGCCCAGTCGGCCGCGTCGGCGGCGGCCAGCAGGGTAGCGGGCTCCGCGGACACGAAGCGTCCGAACAGGTTCTGCAATTGGGGGAACGCGAGCTTCGCTTCCTGCGCCTGGTTCAGCTCCGCGTAGCCGATCGCTCCACGCAGCCGTTTGACTTCGCCGATCAGTGCGGCGGTGCCCTTTGCGCCCGTGCCGACCTTCCATTGCACGGCGGAGCCGCTGCCGACCTGCTTGGCCCAGGCCTCGCTGACCTTGCTCAGATAGCGCGTCAACACCTGCGTCTGCTCGGCTTCGTCGGCGCGATACACCACCTGGATATCCAGATCGGGTAGCGCGAGATCCGGGTTGAGCCCGGCAATGGCCGCATCGCTCCACTTCTCGATGCGTCCGAGCAGGATCTCCGCGAGCAGCGGGCCGGTGAGCCGCAGCGCTCCGGGCGCCACGCCCTGCAGGTTGACCACCGGGACCACTGCGGTCACGACTGTCGGAAACTGCGCCAACCCGGCCTTCTCCAGCTCTATGCTCCGCAGCGGCAGATCGGATGCTCCGAAGTCGACGTTGCGCTCCACCGCCTGCGATATCCCTCGCGCCGACCCCACCGCAGCGTATTCAAGCGCCATGCCGTAGCGCGAACCGTAGGCGAGCCCCCAGCCTTCGTAGACATCCGCCCTCGCCCTGCTCCCCGCGCCAGCCAGGACGGTGGGCGTAGCCTGGGCAAGGCATTCTCCGGCCACCAGGCCGCCGGCAAGCGCCAGCACCAGACTCACAACCTGCTTGTTCATAGGCCTCTTGTCGACTGCTGTGGAGTTGAGTTCACCGTCCGGCTCGATCACCGCGGCGGACGTTGTCTCGATCCCGCAAGGGGTCGCAGCACGATCGCACCGTGCTTGCCTGCATCGATCTGCTAACGGTTTGTGTGCGCGGATCTTTAGCTGGGCAGCCGGCCGCTCACCTGAGCCCGGCCTGGTAGCAAGGATCGTGCTCCGTGCGGATGGCCTGGAGTTTGCTTTTTGCGGTCGCTGGACAGTGCTCCTTTGCACGCGCTGCGGCGCTGCACGTTGGGCCGCAAGGCCGGCCCGGCGCAGCCGATAACAGCAGCATCGAGAACTAGACAGCCATTGACGCAGCCGCTGCGTGGAATCCGCTGCGGCGCGCCCCATGCCGTGACCCTGCGCACCCTCATCGTCGACCCCTCGGCAGACTTCCGCACCATCGTCCGGCTGCTGTTGTTGCGCGAATGGCCCGGCGCACAGGTGACAGAGTGGGACCCGGCCGTGAAGGGCAAGCCGCAACTGGACAAGCTCGCCGGACCGGTGGACTTGGTGCTGCTCGGCTGGGAGTCAGGCGGCACCGGGCTGTCGGGCTGGACGGAGGCTGCCGTGGCCGCGTGCAGCACGCCGCTGGTGCTGCTGGCGGAGGCGCCGCCGGCAGAGTCGGGGGCGCAGTGCCCGCCGGGCAGTGTGACGCTGGGCAAGCGCGACCT
The DNA here is from genome assembly GCA_036787045.1 of Burkholderiales bacterium. Lineage (GTDB taxonomy): Bacteria > Pseudomonadota > Gammaproteobacteria > Burkholderiales > SHXO01 > SHXO01. The sequence continues at coordinate 20,731 of DAIQQA010000001.1, forward strand.
GTCGCAGGCAACCCTGGCCGCCGCCGTCAGCCGTAGCATCGCCGGCGACGGACACACGCTGCCTTCGGGTCCGTTGCCGACTGCGCATCACACCGAGGCAAAGCACACCGCGGCCCCCGTGATCAGTGGCATCCACATCGTGCGCAGACTCGCCACGGGCGGTATGTCGACCATCTATCTTGCCGAGCGCGGCCCGCAGCGCGAGGTATGCGCGCTCAAGCTGCTGGATCCCGCCCTGACCGACGACGAGCAGTTCCTGCGGCGCTTCCTCGACGAGTACGCCCTGCTCGCCAAGCTCAAGAACCGCTATGTGCCGGAGATCTACGACCAGGGCATCACCGACCAGCACGTATACATCGCCATGGAGTACTTTCCCAATGGCGACCTCAAGGCTCGCCTGGCCGACGGGATGTCGCCGGAAAATGCGCTGGCGATGCTGCAGGAGGTAGCCCAGGCCCTGGTGATAGTGCACAGCGCAGGGATCGTGCACCGCGACCTGAAGCCGGACAACATCATGTTCCGCGCCGATAACAGCCTCGCGCTGATCGACTTCGGCATCGCTCGCGAGTCGAGCGCACAGACCACCGTGAACCGGCGCGGGCAGGTGCTCGGCACGCCCTACTACATCAGCCCGGAACAGTGCCTCGACCAACCAGTAGATGGCCGGGCCGATGTATACGGCCTGGGCGTGATCTTCTACGAGGCGCTCACCGGCGAGCGCCCGTTCAAGGCCAGCACCGTCGGGGGCTTGCTGCACCAGCAGGTGCATTCCCCGCCACCCGCACTACCCGATCGACTCGGCCGCTTCCAGAGCCTGGTGCACCTGCTGCTGGCCAAGCAGCCGGAGGAGCGGTTGACGGCGGCGGAGCTGGTGGCAGTGCTGAAGATCGACTTCGCTGGCGCTTAGAGCGACTACTGCTGCTTGGTGCGACTACCGCTCACCACGAAGACACGAAGGCACGAAGAAAACCTTAAGTGTCGGTGGCGCCGGTCTGGATTCCGTGCCGGGTGGCCCGGCACCATACTCCCGACACGAATTCGGGGACACCCGGCCGGTTGAGAACATTGCGCCGGGCAACGGGTCTCTTCGTCTTTCTTCGTGCCTTCGTGTCTTCGTGGTGAGCGGTAAAGACGTACCCCGTCAGACCGAGCAGGAACCGACGTCCCAGCGCAGATAGCGACGCTGCACGAAGCGGAACACCAGCACGCCGGCAACGATGCCGGTGATGGTGAACAACGCGAGGACCTTGCCTTCACCCAGCTGGACCAACGGGATCGACGGGCAACCGCCCGCCAGAGCCCAACCCAGCCCGAACAGCATGCCGCCGAGAATCGTGCCCCTGTGGATTGGGCGCGACACCTTGAACCGGCGCTGTAGCACCACCTGGAACATCAGCGTGGTGAGAACCAGCGCTCCGGCGAAGGTGAAGAACATGCGCCAGTCGGCGAACACGAACATCTTGTGCAGCTCGTCGTAGCTCGAGAAGCCGATGCGCGACAGAGAAAATCCGAGCAGCACCCCGAAGGCGATCTTCAGGGCAAACGGGTTGAGCGTGTTGTCGTTCATAGCAGCACCATGAAAAGGAAGGATGCGACGACCGCCGTGCCGAAGAAGGCCGCCGTGGCAGTGAGGCTGCCCAGCTGCAGGCTCGAGTTGCCGGTAATGCCATGCCCCAGGGTGCAGCCCCCGGCCATCTGAGTGCCGACCCCGACGCACATGCCGCCCACGAACAGCACCAGCCAGGCGACGGGGCCCGAGCCGAAGAGCGACGCGTAGGTCTCGCCCATGGTCGTGGCGATCTGCCACTGGCCGCTGGAAAGCGCCGCCAGCAGACCACCCGCCGCGATCGCCAGCAGGAACGCCAGCTGCGCAGCCGGGTGGGGCCGCACCGCAGTGGCTGCGTCGGCGCTCGTGGGCTCCTCGGCTTGGGCAGCGCGCATTTCCGCCTCGATCTGCTTGCGCTCCTCCTCCGGGAGGTCCTGGAGCGCAGCCAGCGCCTCGGCCATCATCTGCTCCTTCAGCCGGTCGGCGTTGCGCGCCATGGCGAGCTCGGTCTCGTGCGCTTTCGCCTCCTCCCGCCAGTCGACCACCCGGCCGAAAACTCCCGATACCCCGCAGGGAATCCCGAGCGAATAGAAATAGCCCACCGCGACGACTGTCAAGGCAAGCGCACCCAGCCACCAGGGCCAGTACTCCAGCATGAGACTCATGAGCTTTCTCTAACGAACAAGGGTAAGGACTGACACGCCACTCTCACAGCATGATGGTCTTGCCGTTGGGCAGCAGGTTGGGGGGCACCGTCTCGCCGCTCTCCGAACGCTTGAATCGCTCGCAGTTCTGGCTACGCCGGTCGCTATCGCAATACATGAGCTTCCAGGAGCGCAACGTGGCGTTGGACTGGAAGTGCTGGAACAACGGACAGGTCGGGATATGACTGCAGGCCATGCGATCACTCTGGGACGATGCACCATACCATCGGCGCGGCGCATCGGTTTACAGACCTGTGACGGTGCAGGATCCGTGCCACTGACACGCAGCCGACCATCCGCGCGACTGTAGTGGATCGCTTATCGGCCACCGCGCCGCAGACTTGAGTCCGGCAGCACCGGAAACGTTAAAGTGCTTCACCACACTCGCGATTGCGCCCCATGACTATAGCATCACGCTGCCTGCTGCTCATCGCGTTGGCCATCGCGATGACCTCTGCTGCCGCCCAGCAATCCGCTCGCTTCTACGTCGGCGCGGGGGGCGGGCAAGTGCACTCGATGGACTACTGCGGCCCGTACTTCGACACCGTGGTGGTCGCCTGCGAGGACACGACCCTGGCCTACAAGGTGTTCGGTGGTATGCAGCTGCTGGACTTCCTGGCGGTGGAGGCCGGCTACGCCGACCTCGGCAAGTTCACCTCGGAGCTGGGGATCCTCGGCACGCCGGTGAGTGACGAGACGCGCGTTCGCGGGCCCCTGCTCGAGGCTGTGGTTACGTCTAGCGGCCCTTCTGATAGGTGCCGATCAACTGCGCCTCGGCCACGATGTGTCCCTTCATCGCCTGCTCCAGCCTCGCTTTGTTCGGCTTCTTCAGATCCGGCAGCACGGTGTCCAGCGCGTAGAGCTTGTGGAAGTAGCGGTGCCGGCCGATCGGCGGGCAGGGCCCGCCGTATCCGGTGCGCTGCCAATCGTTGAGCCCCTCCAGGGCGCCGGCGGGCAGCGACTTCGCGGCCTCGGCCAGACCGGTGCTAGAGACAGGCAGGTTGTACACCACCCAATGCACCCAGGTCATGCGTGGCGCGGCCGGGTCCGGCGCATCGGGATCGTCCACGATCAGCGCCAGGCTCTTGGCCTTCCCTGGTATGCCGCTCCAAGTGAGCGGTGGCGAGATATCCTTGCCCTCGCAGGTATACTGCTTCGGGATCGAGCCATTGTGCGCGAACGCGCTGGACGTGATGGTCATGCTCATGTTTGCCTCCTCCGCTTCAGTCTGAACCGCCAAGGCGCCAAGGACGCCAAGGACAACCATCCGAAGCAAATCCGAGCCCCATGGTCGGATTGTCATGGCCTTGTCTGTCATTCCTTTCGCCCTCGCTCGTCATTCCCCCCGCGGGTTACTCGATACAATACTCAACACACAGGGCGCAATAGCGTAGCGCATTGCGCCGCACGCCTGGCATCGAGCACCTGGCGGGTTATGCTGCGTCAAACCGCCCTACGGTCAGTCAGCATTCAGGACTCCGCTGGCGGCATGCCGCGCCAGCGCCCATTCCACATGTTCCCGCACGAGCGCCGAGGGATGCTCACGGCGCGAATGAAGGGCTCGAACGGCTTCCGGGGTACTCGGCGCGTTGCCCAACGCCACCGCAAGATTGCGCAGCCAGCGCTCGTGGCCCAGGCGGCGGATCGCACTGCCTTCCATGCGCGCCAGGAACTCCTCCTCGGTCCAGCAGAAGAGCACGGCAAGCGCGGCGCCGTCGAGGCTGTTGCGCACCTCGAAGTCGGCAAGCGCGGCGCGTTGTGCGAACTTGTTCCACGGACACACCAGCTGGCAGTCGTCGCAGCCGTAGATCCGGTTGCCCAGCAGCGGACGCAGCGTCTCCGGAATGCTGCCGCGGTGCTCGATGGTCAGGTAGGAGATGCAGCGCCGCGCATCGAGCACATAGGGCGCAACGATGGCATGCGTCGGACAGATGTCGATGCAGCGCTCGCAGGTGCCGCAGTGCTCGGTCACCGGCTGGTCGGGCGGCAGCGGCAGATCGCAGTAGATCTCGCCCAGAAAAAACCATGATCCCGCTTCCCGGTTCAGCAGCAGCGTGTGCTTGCCACGCCAACCGAGGCCGGCACGGGCCGCCAGCTCCACTTCCATCACCGGCGCACTGTCGGTGAACACCCGGTAGCCGAACGGCCCGACTTCCTGGGCTATGCGCTCGGCCACCGCCTGCAGGCGATCGCGCAGTACTTTATGGTAGTCGCGACCGACCGCATAGCGCGACACGAACCCGAGGCTGCCGTCTGCCAGCACCGCATTGCTCTCTCGCGCCGTCTGCGGATGATAGTTCATGCGCACGGAGATCACGGACACGGTCCCTGGCACCAGATCGCTGGGCCGGCTGCGCCGCGTGCCGTGGCGCGCGAGATAGTCCATGTCGCCCTGATATCCGCGGCCCAGCCAGTCCAGCAGGCGAGCTTCCGCCGTGCTCAGATCGATTCCCGCGACGGCGGTCTGCTGGAATCCGAGCGCGCCCGCCCACTCGCGGATGCGCTCCTTCAGGGCCATCCAGTCACACCAGTCACCGCGTTGCTGTACTGCTGAATTCGACAGTTTTTCCACACTTCACAGTGTAGTCTCGCGGCTTGGATGTTGCTTGCAGATCGACCTCGATAACAGTATGCACTGCAGAGGTCGACCATGAATGTCATCAGACTGCTATGCGCGCTTGCTGCGCTGTGGCTCGCCGCCGGCTGGACCAGCCCGGCGCTGGCCGCGCCTGCCGCGCGCGTCGAGTTCGTTGCCGGGAAGGTCGTGGCCCTGGACACCCGAGGCCGCGAACGTGTGCTGACACGCGGCACGACGGTTGGCGAGGGCGACACGGTCGATACCGGCCCGGGCCGCGTGCAGTTGCGCTTCAGTGACGGAGCGTACGTGTCGCTCCAACCGCAATCGAAGTTCCGCATCGACGCCTACCGTTTCGACGGCAAGACCGACGGCAGCGAGCGCGGCTTCTTCAGCCTGCTGCAAGGCGGGCTGCGCACCATCACCGGCCTGGTGGGCAGGACCAACAAGAGCAATTACCAGGTGACCACCGCGGTAGCGACCATCGGGATCCGCGGGACCGAGTACACGGTCAGCTACGGCAACAGCGTAACCGGCGCTGTGGGCGAGGGCGAGATCGTCGTATGCAACGGGGGCGGATGCCGGGACGTGAAGAACGGGGAATCCTATTTTGTCGCGGACGCCGACGTGCGCCCCGTCATCACAGGCAAGAAGACGGACCTGCCGCCACCGCAACCCGAAAGTGCGCCTGCCGAGCTCGTAGCGGGCGACACCAAGACGTCGACCGGCTCACCGAGCGGGCTGCAGCTCGCCGGCACTCAGCAGCTAGCGCTCGGTCGCGGTCAACAGCGCCACCGGCGCAGCGGTCACCGGCCAGCTGACCGGCGGGGTGCTGGAAGCGCGCTTCGGCGCCGGCTACGTCAACGCCCGACTGGACATCGCGATCGCAGGAAACAACCTTACCGTGCAGGCGAACAACCTCGGCTTCTACGACGCCGACGGCACGCTCGGCTTCTACAACGATAGTGCAACGTGCACCGCCGGCGGCTCGTGCAGCGGCGAGGTCAAAGGGTTTATCGGCACCGGCGCCGCGCGCGCGGGCGCGATCTACCGGGTCAGTGTCAGCGGCTCGACCCTGCCCGGCCCGGTCGTCGGCGCGGCCGCCTTCACGAATCGCAATCCACCGGCGGCACAGTAGCGATACTGGAATCCGGGGTCGGGCGCAGCCGGCAAGCGCAACGAGCCAGAACACCCGATCCCTCGCCCTCAGGGGACAACAGGCTGCGAAGCAGCCTGTTGCGGCGGACACTAACCTTCTGGGACCCCCACCCTAGCCCTCCCCCTGACCACGGGGATGCAATGCATGCCACCAGGGCGACCTTGGGCGACATGCAGGTTTGGCAGATCCCGGGAGAGTTGCCCCCCTGAGTTGCGCCGAACACTCTCGACGGTATGATCCCGTTTCCTGCGGTCAAGCACAGAGCCTCCGAGGTGTTCCACGAGATAGGGTTGCCGATGCGCTCGGGGTGCGATGACCATCGCCTCGCCGCGATGCCGCAGCGCTACGGCAAGGGAACTGACCACTGCGGAGATCGATTCTGAGCACTGCCCGCCCCGCGCTGCACTTCGCCCACGCCAACGGCTTCCCCGGAGCTTGCTATCGCAAGCTGTTCTCTTTTCTGGCCGCCGATTTCGACGTCGTCTATCTGCCCGCCGCAGGGCACGACCCGCGCTTCCCGGTCAGCGACGGCTGGCCGTTGCTGGTGGAGGAACTGATCGCTTCCGTGGCCGGCAGCTCACGCGCGCCGGTGCTCGGCGTCGGGCATTCACTGGGCGGATATCTGACCTACCTGGCCGCACTACGCCGCCCGGACCTGTTCCGCGCCATCATCCTGCTGGACGCACCGATTCTGGGGCCGTTCCAAGGCAGCGCGCTGCAACTGGTGAAACGCATCGGCCTGATCGATCGCATCACGCCGGCCGGAAGCACGAAGAACCGGCGGCGCGAGTGGTCCTCGCTCGAGGCAGCGCTCGAGCACTTCCGGCGCAAGCACCTGTTCCACGACTTCGACCCCGACTGCCTGTGGGACTACGTCCATTACGGTACCCGCCGCACCGCGCACGGTGTCGAGCTCGTGTTCGACCCCGACATCGAATACCGGATCTACCGCACGATTCCCCACGACCTGGCGGCGCCTGCACGGCAGCTTGGCGTGCCCGGCGGATTCATCGGCGGCCGCACCTCCACGGTGCTCGCGCGCGCAGGCCTGTCCGCAACCCGGCGCCGCCTGCGCGTGCATCTGATCGAGGGCGGCCATCTGTTCCCGTTCGAACGACCGTTGCCCGCCGGGCATGCGATCCGCACCTTGGCCGCCGAATTATCCGGCTTATAATCCCGCCTCCTCCAACACAGTCCGGCACGGCGCAGCGCCCCGCACTCCGTTGCCGCAGGCACGGCGCACCGCCGCTATCAGGGAGACCATCCACAAATGGCAAAAGCGAAGAGCAGCAACGCCGTAGGCGTCATCGGGCTCGGTTCGATGGGCCAGGGTGTCGCGCACACCCTCCTCGGAAAAGGCTTCACGGTCTACGCCTACGATGTGCGACTGCAGGTCCTGCGGGATTTTGCGCGCAAGGGCGGCAAGGCCTGCGCCAGTCCGGCCGAGGTCGGCGCCAAATCGCCGGTGGTGATCGTGCTGGTGGTCAACGCCGACCAGACCGCGGAGGTGCTGTTCGGGCGCAATGGCGCGGCGGCCCGCATGCCGCGCGGCACGGTAGTGATCGCCAGCGCCACGGTCGCGCCTGCCTTCGCCGAAGAGCTGGGGGCGCGGCTCAAGGGCCTGGGCATTCACATGATCGACGCACCAGTGAGCGGGGGTGCAGCCAGGGCCGCGGGCGGGCAGCTTTCCATCATGGCATCCGGCGCGCGCGAGGCCTTCACGCGCGCCGAGGCAGTGCTCGGCGCGATCGCCGCCAAGGTCTACCGCCTGGGCGATGCGCCGGGCATGGGCTCAAAGGTCAAGATGATCAACCAGCTGCTCGCCGGCGTACACATAGCCGCCTCCGCCGAAGCGATGGCGCTGGGGATTCGCGCCGGCGTGGACCCCAACGTTCTCTACGAGGTGATCTGCAACAGCGCCGGCTCCTCCTGGATGTTCCAGAACCGGGTGCCGCACATCCTCGCCGGCGACTACACGCCGCTGTCGGCGGTGAACATCTTCATCAAGGATCTGGGCATCGTAGTGGACTCGGCGCGTAAGAACACCTTCCCGGTTCCGCTGACGTCGACGGCCCACCAGCTGTTCATCATGGCCGGCGCGCATGGCCACGGCATGGAGGACGACTCGGCGGTGGTGAAGGTGTTTCAGGCGCTGTCCGGCATCCCGCTGCCCGAGAAACGCCGCGCGGCGAAGGCGCGCCCGGCGAGGCGTGCCGCTGCCGCTAGCAAGCCACGCAAGAGGGCGGCCAAGCGGCGGGGTTGAGCTGAGAGCCACTGCTGCTGATCGCACCAACCACAAACGCATCGACCACGAAGGACACGAAGGAACACGAAGGAGTTCACAACCGCCCCTCGTGTGGACTGTGTTGCGCGTGCCCCGCGCAGACCCCGCTCGGACCGGCTTCGAGCTTTACTTCTGACCCTTCGTGTCCTTCGTGGTCGATGAGGTTCATCCTTCCCTGGTGTGCGGCTATTCGCACTCCCGACATTCCTTGGCCGGGGTGGACTGCGCGGCGGGAGCCTTCACCTGCAGCAGCGGCCTGAGCGCCTGCAGCCGCTCGCTCAGGCGCTGCAGCTTGTCTTCGATGGCGGGACCAAGGTAGAGCTGCGGGTTGGACGGCGTGCGGCCTTCCGCGCTCTCGCGTGCATCGATGCGTACCCGGGCCTGATCGAAGGCCGCCTGAAACGAGTAAGTGCCGCGCAGCGCCTCGTCGAAGTAGGCCTTGGCGAAGTACGTGAACTCCGAGGTAGACCCGCAGCCGAAGGATTGGTGGAACGCATCTGCGGCCGTCACGATCATGGTGTGGTCGTCCTTCAGCGCGTAGATGAAGCCTCCCGAGTAGCACGCGGAGATCACAATCACTCGCCACTTGATCCCCGAGGCGTCCAGCATGCTCTTCAGCATGACGGGATCGATGTCGTCCAGCTGCAGCGGCCAGAACTGCATCGCGAGCCGATGCTCCTCGGAGCCGTGCGAAGTGAGGTAGAGGAACAGCACGTCTTCGTCCCGGTCCATCACCTCCCCGATGTGCTCGAGGGTGCGCGCGAGCGCTGTAGCACTGGCCACCGGCAGTTGCTGCACAGTCCTGGGATTGTTCACCAGCGTGACCATGCGGCCGGCAGCATCGAAGCGATCGCGAAACAGGTCCCGTACCACGGCCATTTCCTTCATGAACACATCCTCGGCCGCGTAACCGGCCACGCCCACGAAGTACAGGTCCTCGACGCCGGCGCGCTCCGGCTCGAGCGCCTCGAGCGCATGTGCCAGCAGCGTAGGTTGCGCATAGAAGGTGTCCTCGCGGCTGAGCGCGTCCCAGTCGGCAGCGCGACCTTCGTCGGCCGGGCGCGCTTCCCACAGCGGCGCCGACGGCAGGTACCAGAGCGGCAGCGCAACCACCGCACCGAAGACGGCGGCGTGGAATATCGCGCGGACCGGTCGCGCCTGCGCCAGCCGCAGGATGCCGGCGAGCATCGCCGCGAGCCACGCTGCGTAGAGCGCGTACCAGAGCCAGCCGCCGACACCTTCATAGCCATCCAGGCCGAACCAGTCGCGCGCAACCACGAGATCGAGCAGCTCGAATGCGACGTCGTAGGGCAGACCAACGCTGCAGAAGAGCACCGGCACGGCCGTCAGCAGCGCCGGGACCCGTTCACGCCACGCGATCACCGAGCCGCACAGGAGCAGCAGCGGCACATACACCACCGCACGCGGCAACCCGGGGAAGTTGAGCTCGCCCTGGGTCCCTTCCCTCAGCACCGCGAACAGCAGCTGCAGCCCCAGGCCGATCAGCACCAGCGCGACGATCTGACCTGGCGTGGAGCGCAGGTCCGCCAGGCGCACGGGCCGGAAGAGGGCAGCCCGCACCCCTGCCGCCAGGTTGCACCGCAGGTCCGGCCAGAACCCGCCGGGGACTTCTTCGGGCAGAGGTGGCGGGGAGGTCTGCTCCAGGCCGGAGCTGGAATCGGAGTCGATCATGGGAGTCGCATGGCGGGCGCGGCGGCTCGTGGATAGAGCAAAAAACGCGCTCGAATCCGCCGGGGCAATGCGCTCAGATCGAGCGCTTGCCCTCCTTGCCGAGGCGGTACTCGATCAGCTCGATGCTCTGCTGCACGCCTTCCAGGTTGGGGTTGATCGCGAGTGCCCGCTCGAAGTACTCGAGCGCACGCTCCAGTTCGCCGCGCTGGACATAAATCAGCCCGTAGCCAGACAGTGCACCGAAGTGGTTAGGGTTGCGCCGGATGACTTCGTCGCAGTCGTGCAGGGACTGCTCCAGGTCTCCCATGAGATAGTAGGCGGTTGCGCGCTTGTTCCAGCCCTCGGCGAACTCCGGCTGGATCTCGATCGCACGCGTGAAGTCGTCCACGGCCGCGCCCATCTGGCCGTTCTCCATGCGGCGGATGCCGCTGGCGAGCAGCGCGTCCGCGCGAGCGTCGCCCGAGCGCATCCAGACCTGCCACACCGCCGTTTCGGCCAGGCTGCGCACCACCTCGTCGTCATCGTAGAGCGCGTCGAGCAGGGCCCCGGCATCGGCCATCGTCCCTACCTTACCCAGTTCGAGCGCGGCCGCGCGTCGCGCCTCTACGTCTGCTCCGGTGAGTGCCGCCAGCGCCTGCTCGCGGCCGACCAGCTCGGCTCCGGCCGGCTGCGCAACCAGTATCCCCAGCAGCGCACACGCGGCAGCGCACATCGCTGCCATCCTCATCGCACTCGTATGCATAGACTTTGCTCCGTTGCGGGTTTCCTGCCCGGCGGCAAGCTTCAATTCCCCGCGCGCGCGCCCGGGAACTGCGAGATCGCATTTCGCGATTCTACCCCGGCCGTTGACAGTTTCGCCGGCAGCGCTTTCGCGCCACAATGTGATTTACCTGATAATCGGGGTGGGCCTGCTGGCGTATGCCGTCGCAGGCCTCGTCGTGATGGGCACAGGCGTGCCCGCCTGATCCGACGCATCCTTGGCCGAACTTCATTGAGACCGCGAACCATGCCTGCTTCGATGCCCTCCGCTCTTCCGCCGCCCGCTGTGACCGGCATGCCCTTGGCCGAAGTCGACACACCCGCCCTGCTGCTCGACCTCGACGCCTTCCAGCGCAACCTCGACACCCTGAATCGCACGCTGCAAGGTACGTCCGTGCGCGTGCGGCCCCACGCCAAGTCCCACAAGTGCCCGCAGATCGCGCTGGCGCAGATCGCGCGTGGCGCAGTGGGCGTGTGCTGCCAGAAGGTCAGCGAAGCCGAGGCGCTGGTGCGCGCAGGGGTGCAGGACGTGCTGATCGCCAACGAGGTCATCGGTGCGCCCAAGCTCACCCGCCTCGCCGAGCTCGCGCGCCATGCGCGGTTGGGCGTGTGCGTGGACGATCTGAATAACGTCGACGACCTGCACCAGGCAGCAAGTCGCGCCGGCGCGCGGCTGGACGTATACGTCGAGGTCGACGTGGGCGCCGGACGCTGCGGCGTGGCCCCCGGGAAGCCTGTCCTGCCGCTCGCTCAGGCGATCATGCGCGCCGCCAGCCTGCGTTTCGGCGGACTGCATGCCTATCAGGGCGCGGCCCAGCACCGGCGAACGCCGCAGGAGCGGCGCAACGCCATCGCCGAGGCGGTGAAACAAGTCAAGGCGACTGCCGACCTGCTGAAGGCCAACGGTATCGAGGTACCGATCGTGACCGGCGCCGGTACTGGGACCTATCTTCTCGAGGCAGGCAGCGGCATCTACAACGAGATTCAACCCGGCTCCTACGTCTTCATGGATGCCGACTATGGCCGTAACCTGGGTGAGGACGGGTTGCCCGTGCACGAGTTCGAGCAGAGCCTGTTCATCCTCGCCACCGTCATGAGCCATGCCCTCCCCGAACGCGCGGTGGTCGACGTCGGCCTGAAGGCACACAGCGTAGATTCGGGGATGCCCGGCGTGGTGGGCGTCCCGGGGGCGGAGTACCTGCGAGCCTCCGACGAGCACGGCCTGATCGCTCTGCGCGGCCCGGGCCGGGTGAGTCTGGGACAGAAAATCCGGCTCATTCCCGGACACTGCGATCCGACGGTGAATCTGTACGACTGGCTGGTGTGCTACCGCGGCGATCGGGTAGACGCGATCTGGCCCGTGGCTGCGCGCGGGGCCTTCTACTAGTAAGGGTCGGTGGCCTGCCCGAAATTGGTAAGAGGTTGCTAGAATCCGTCCTACGGCTTCCGATCGCCGAGAAGCCGAAGCGAACGGAGACCTCGACATGCATGGATACGATTCGTCACGACTGATCAAGGCGCTCTGGCTGAGCTGCCTTCTTGCGCCTGCCGTGGCACTGGCCCACGTCGGCCAGGGAGATATGCAGGGCGGATTCCTGTCGGGGCTCGCACACCCCGTCATGGGGCTGGACCACGTGATCGCGATGGTTGCGGTCGGCATGTGGGGCGCGCAGCTCGGCGCCCCGGCGATCTGGGTGCTGCCGGTGACGTTCCCGCTGGTGATGGCCTTCGGCGGGGTGCTCGGCGCGATGGGGGTTCCGATCCCGGGGATCGAGATCGGCATCGCGCTGTCGGCCGTCGCGCTCGGCGCGATGGTTGCCTTCGCGGCCCGCCCGCCACTTTGGATCGCGGCTTTGCTGGTCGGTATCTTCGCCGTGTTCCATGGTCACGCCCACGGGGCGGAGTTGCCGGAGTCCGCCAATGCGATCGCCTACTCGGTGGGCTTCGTCGTGGCAACGGGCCTGCTGCACGCACTGGGCATCCTCATCGGCGTGATGAACCGCTGGCCCGCGGGTGCTCGCGTGCTGCGGGCCGGCGGTGCGCTCGTTTCGCTGGGCGGGGTGTACTTCCTGGTCGGTCACTTTGCCGGCTGACCGCTCGCCGAACCGCTGGCTGCGGAGATCGGCGCAGGCACTTGCCGCGCTGGCGCTAAGTGCCACCGGCGCCCACGCACATACCAGCGCCAAAGGAGTCGGCGACTTCTATGCCGGGTTCCTCCATCCGCTGACTGCGTTGGAACATGTGCTGCCCTTCCTGGCGCTCGGAGTGCTCGCCGGGCAGCAAGGCCAGCGCTCACAGGCCGGCCTGCCGGTGTTCTGGGTCGCACTGATGCTCGGCGCCACAGCGGCGTTGTGGCTGCCCGCGGTGCCGGCGGTGGACCTCGTCAACATCCTGTCGGCACTCATCCTCGGCGCGCTCATCGCTGCGGCGTTTCCGCTGCCCGCCTCCGTTTCCATCGTGCTGGCCCTGCTGTTCGGCCTCAGCCACGGCTACGCCAACGGCACCGCCATCACGTCGCTGATCAAGCCATATCTGTTCATCCCGGGCGTCGGCCTTGCGGGGCTTGTCGTCACCGGCTACGGCGTGATCGTCACGGACTATGTCCTCCGCCGCAAAGTGGGCTGGATGAGCATCGCCGTGCGCGTCGCCGGGAGCTGGATCGCGGCCATCGGCATGCTCGTGCTGGCCACGAGCTGGAAGCGGCTGGTCGGCTGACCGTGGCCGTCTCACGCACTTCAAACGGCACTTCTGAACCACGGTGGACACGGAGGAGGGACAAACGGAGTCGCGACAGGGCTGTGGGCCGAGGCCCGCCGACCAACTCGTCCCAGCAACCGAAGTGCGCGCCTGTTTTGGGCCGCCGTATTGCTGTCACGCCGCCTCACAGCTTCGGTTATCACGGCGCCGCTCGTCGAGAGCTGCGTTCGTGCAGCTTTTCCTCTGTGTCCTCCGTGGTTCAAGATTCGTAGCCGTCACTTACGCACCGGAGACAGCCCATGGCCGCCCCCCGCTACTTGAGCTTCGACACCCTCAGCCTGCACGCCGGCCAGCAGCCGGACCCGACCACGGGTGCGCGTGCGACACCGATCTACCAGACCACGTCGTTCGTGTTCCGCGACACAGATCACGCCGCTGCGCTCTTCAACATGGAGCGCGCCGGGCATGTCTACTCGCGCATCTCGAACCCGACGAATGCAGTCCTGGAGGAGCGCATCGCGGCGCTGGAGGGCGGCATCGGCGCGATCGCGACCGCCAGCGGGCAGGCTGCGCTGCACCTCGCGGTAGCCACCATCGCCGGCGCCGGCTGTCACATCGTCTCCAGCCGCTCGCTCTACGGCGGCTCGCATAACCTGCTGCAGTACACGCTCAAGCGCTTCGGCATCGAGACCACTTTTGTCGAGCCGCGCAACCTGGAAGCCTGGCGCAGCGCGATTCGCCCCAACACGCGTTTGCTGTTCAGCGAAACACTCGGCAACCCCGGTCTCGATGTGTTGGACGTGCCGGCGGTGGCGCAGATCGCCCACGACGCGAGGCTGCCGCTGCTGCTGGACTCGACGTTCACTACGCCCTACCTGATGCGTCCCTTCGGACTGGGCGCGGACCTGCTCTATCACTCAGCCACCAAGTTCCTCGGCGGCCACGGCATCGCCATCGGGGGATTGCTGGTGGATGGCGGCACTTTCGACTGGGAAGCGTCCGGCAAATTCCCTGAGCTGACCGAGCCATATGAGGGCTTCCACGGCATGGACTTCCAGGAGGAGTCCACGATCGCCGCTTTCCTTCTGCGTGCGCGCCGCGAAGGCCTGCGCGACTTCGGCGCCTGCATGGCCCCGACCACTGCCTTCCACATCCTGCAGGGCATCGAGACGCTCGGCGTGCGCATGGCGCGGCACGTCGAGAACACGCGCAAGGTAGTCGAGTTCCTCGCCACCCATCCCGCCGTCGAGTCGGTCAGCTACCCGGAGCTGCCCTCGCACCCCGACTACGAGCTCGCGAAGAAGCTGCTCCCGCGCGGAGCGGGCGCCGTGTTCACCTTCAGCGTGAAGAGCGGACGTCCGGCAGGACGCAGGTTCATCGAGTCGTTGCGCGTGTTCTCGCATCTCGCCAATGTCGGCGACGCCAAGTCGCTCGTGATCCATCCTGCCACGACGACGCACTTCCGCATGGACGACGCTGCCCTTGCCGCCGCCGGCATCGGGCCGGGCACGATCCGCCTTTCGGTCGGCCTGGAAGACTCGCAGGACTTGATCGACGATCTGGGCAGCGCGTTACGTGCTTCGCAGAAGCCTTGAAGCGCTAAGCGCCAAGGACGCAAAGGACGCCAAGGAAACGAATAAATGGCCGAGGTACCGGTCGAGAATCGAGTTGCGCGCGGGGTCATGGACGCCGCGATGAAGGTCCACTCGACCCTCGGGCCCGGGATGCTGGGAAGCATTTACGAAGTCTGCCTCGCCCATGAACTGGCGAAAGCGGGATTCAGCATTGCGCGGCAGGTGCCGTGTGCCGTTACCTACGACGGCGTCGAGCTCGACGCGGGGTTCAGGCTGGACCTGCTGGTGGATGACAAAGTAGTCATCGAGATCAAGGCGGTTGAGCGGCTTATGCCGGTCCACGCCGCCCAACTGCTGAGCTACTTGAAGCTGACCGGACGGAAGCTCGGTCTGCTGTTGAACTTCAACGTGGCTCACATGCGAGACGGCGTGAAGAGAGTAGACCGGTTCCTTGGCGCCCTTGGCGTCCTTGGGGTTGAGAGCTTGTTCTCTGGAGTACTAGGACATGGAGCTAACTGTAGACCATCGCACCGTGTACGCCTACACCGGCGGCCGGGCCTTCGATCCGGCGCTGCCGACTGTCGTGTTCA
>DAIQQA010000001.1:36410-122377 GCA_036787045.1 Burkholderiales bacterium
TACGCCTACACCGGCGGCCGGGCCTTCGATCCGGCGCTGCCGACTGTCGTGTTCATCCACGGCGCCGAGCACGACCACTGTGTATGGGTGCTGCAGAGCCGCTATCTCGCGCACCACGGGCGCGGTGTGCTGGCGGTCGATCTGCCCGGCCATGGCCGATCGGAGGGTCCGCCGTTGGAAAGCGTCGAGGCGGTGGCGGATTGGATCGCAGCGCTGCTGGACGCGGCGGGTGTGAAGCAGGCAGCGCTGATCGGCCACAGCATGGGATCGCTGATCGCCGTCGAGTGCGCGGCGCGCTATCCGGAGCGGATCTCCCGGATCGCCCTGATCGGTACCGCCTTCCCCATGCGTGTGTCCGACGAGTTGCTCGACGCCACAAAGAACAATGAGCCGCTGGCCCAGGACATGGTGAACATCTGGTCGCATTTTGCGTACGCCCAGTATCCGAGCAATCCCGGCCCCGGCTTCTGGGTGATGGGAGAGAACCTGCGGCTGATGCAGCGGCAGAAACCCGGTGTGATGCATGTGGACTTCGCCGCATGCAACAGCTACGCCAACGGCGCGCAGGCAGCCGCGAAGGTGGCCTGCCCTGCCCTGCTGGTGCTCGGCAAGCGCGACATCATGACTCCGCCGCGCGCAGCGAAGGAGCTCACCACGGCCCTCAAGGACAAGCGCGTGGTCGAAATCGCCGGCACCGGCCACGCGCTCATGGCCGAGAAGCCGGACGAAGTGCTGGATGCGTTGGTCGGGTTCGTGTAGCGAGCGGTTACGGCAGCTCCGGTGCCGCCATGAACCCCATGCCCGGCGGCTGCGCCGCCACCCCGCCTCGTGAGAGGCGGGAGGACAGACACTCTCCTCCTGCCCGAGGAGGGGTGCCTGCACAGCAGGCGGGGTGGTGGGAGCTTGCCCGAGGAGGAGGAGGAGGAGGAGGAGTACACACCGCATGAAAGCCACCCGCCGCAACGACTTCGTCGACCACGTCTGCGACCTGCTCGCACCGCTCGGTGAGGTACGCTCGCGCGCGATGTTCGGCGGATACGGGATCTACGTCGACGGGGTGTTCTGCGCCATCGTCGCTTACGACACTCTCTACTTCAAGGTCGACGACGACAACCGAGCCGACTTCGAAGCGCTCGGCTACGGCGCCTTCAAGCCATTCGAGGACAAGGACATGGTGATGTCCTACTACGAAGTGCCGGCCGACGTGATGGACGACCGCCACGCGGTGCTCGACTGGGGACGCAAGGCGATCGACGCCGCGCGGCGCAGCGGAACGAAGAGGCGACCCAATCCCGGCGCAAAAACCAAGAAGGGTGGATCCCGCAAGCCACCTCGCGCAGTGAAGTAGGCGTGGAGTGCCTCGCCGCTGCCAATCGAAGGAGAGGCGCTCCACTGCAGTACCGTGCGAGGGGAAACCTTACGTGCACGCCTCCCTTGCCCTTTCCTCCCTCGCTATGCAGGAGAAAGAAGGCCGGGCGCACTCACGGAATGAAGCTCATCGTCTTCATCGTCTGCTCGAGCAGCTTCTCCGCGCTGCTCACCTCGAACTTGCCCGGCTCCTCGATGTTGAGAGTCCTCACCGCACCGTCGTGCACCAGCATCGAATAGCGCTGCGACCGCACGCCGAGTCCGCGCGCAACGAGGTCCATCTCCAGGCCCAGGGCCTTGGTGTAGAGCCCGCTGCCGTCGCCCATCATGCGCACCTTGCCCTTGGTCTTCTGGTCGCGGCCCCAGGCGCCCATAACGAAGGCGTCGTTGACGGAGATGCACCAGATCTCGTCGATGCCGGCAGCTTTCAGCTTGTCGAAGTTCTGCACGTAACCGGGCACGTGCTTGGCCGAGCAGGTGGGCGTGAAGGCACCGGGCAGACCGAAGATGGCGATCTTCTTGCCGGCGACCAGTTTCTCGACCTCGAACGCGTTCGGGCCGACGGTGCAGCCCGGCGTCTCGTCTTCGATGAACTCGTACAGCGTGCCGGCAGGCAACTTGTCTCCGACTTTGATGGTCATGGCGGTCTCCTTGAAGGCGGTGAACGAGCCGCTAACTATAGCAGGCCGGCAACGGCTGCGAGCACGCTCGTATAATTCCGCATCGAGAGAGCATTCCCGCACAATGAGTAAGGCTGTTTCCGCCACACTTCCCGGCGACGACGACGAAGACGACGGCGCGCCGCCGATCCCCGTGGGCAGCAAGAACTACATCACGCCGGCCGGCTTCCAGCGCCTGAAGGACGAGGCGCTGCACTTACTCGACAAGGAGCGGCCGGACTTGGTGAAGGTCGTGGCGTGGGCCGCCTCGAACGGCGACCGCTCGGAGAACGCCGACTATATCTACGGCAAGCGACGCCTGCGCGAGATCGACCGCCGCATCCGCTTTCTCACCAAACGCATGGAGGCGGCCGAGGTGATCGACCCGACAGCACGCGAGGAAACCGATCAGGTATTCTTCGGTGCGACCGTGACGGTGGCGGACCAGGACGGGAACGAGACCACCTACTCCATCGTCGGCATCGACGAGGCCGATGCCAGCCGCGGGCGCTTGAGCTGGATCTCACCGCTCGCCCGCGCGCTGCTCAAGCATCGCGAGGGCGACCAGATCGTCTTTAAGGCGCCGGGCGGAGATCAGGTGCTCGATGTCGTGGCGGTGGAGTACCGGGAGCTGTCCTGAGGGCGCAGGCAACGAGCGAACGCGACAGCAATCTGGCCAGGACCTGAACCGCTCTGGGAGGAGCTGTGGCTGAGAGAAAACTGACCGGGAAAATCGCACGCGAGCGGATCCGGCTGATGGAGGTGCCGCGTCCGCTGGCGGGCATCGTCGAGGGCTACCGGGCGCTGGGACATGCGAGCGGTATTCTCTCCGACATCATGGACGAGCTGGGCATCACCGGCGTGATCGCCGCCTCCGTCCTCAGGCCGACGATGCCAGGCACCTGCATCGCTGGACCCGCGCTCACCGTGCGCAACATGATCCAGCGCGAGCACGCCTACGAGACCGCGCGCAGGCACGTGAACAAGATGGCCGAGTTCGAGGCGCACAACCTGGCGCTGTCGGGCGATGTGGTCGTCATCGAGGGCGTGCCGGGAATCTCGAACATGGGTGGCATCTCGGCGCAGACCGGCAAGCGCCAGGGCGAGGCGGGCGCAATAGTGTTCGGCGGTGTTCGCGATATCGCCCACTCCCGTGCGGTCGGCTACCCGGTCTGGTCGACCGAGGTCACGCCCGTTACCGGCAAGTGGCGCATCGAGACCGTCGAGATCAACGGCGAGATCGAAGTGGGAGGCGTGCGCGTGGCCCCAGGGGACATCGTGTTCGCCGACGACACCGGCGTGTGCTTCATCCCTCGAGGACGCGCCGTTGAGGTGCTCGATCGCGCGCGCAAGAAGGCAGCGGCGGAGGAAGCCAAGTGCAAGGCCATAGACGCCGGCACACCCGTGCCCGACCTGCCCAAGAACGCGTGACCCGAAGTAGCGGGCCACTGCCTGCAGCGTGACCGCAGAAGCGGTCAATGCGCAGGAGAGCCGCGAAAGAGTGTGCATGTTTCACCGAATGCCTGGCCGACTCGTGCGAATGATCCCTCTGGCCGTGTGTGCCCTCGCCGCGATCGTCTTGCCGCTCGCCAGCGGCAACGCACGTGCGCAACGCTTCCCCGAACGGCCGCTGAGGCTGGTGGTGGGATTCGCGCCCGGCGGCCCGGCCGATGCGCTGGCACGGATCACGGGGCAGGTCCTCTCCGACAGTCTGGGCCAGCCCGTGATCGTGGAGAATCGCCCCGGAGCCGGCGGCACCATTGCCGCAACCACTGTGGCGAGGGCCGCGCCCGACGGTTACACCCTGCTGGTCGGCGCCACCTCCGATGTCATTAACCCGCTTGCCCGGAAGGAAGTGCGGTACAGCATCGAGGCGAACTTCACACCTGTCGCCCTCATCTCCAGCGCGCCCAACGTGCTGGTAGTGCATCCTTCCCTACCGGTTGGCTCGGTGCAGGAGTTGGTCGCGTACGCCAGGGCGCACCCGGGAGCGCTCAACTACGGCTCCGCTGGTGTAGGCACGCTCAGCCATCTCGCCGGGGCGTTCGTCGCCGCGACAGCGCAGCTGCAAGTCGCGCACATACCCTACAAGGGCACCGCGGCTGCACAGGTCGACCTGCTCAGCGGCCGGCTGCAGTTCATGTTCGACAGCATGGTGAGCGCCCTGGCCAATGCGAAGGCAGGCAAGGTCAAAGCGCTGGCCGTCACCTCGCCGCAGCGCTGGCCGAACGCACCGATGCTGCCGACCATGGCCGAGAGCGGGTTTCCGGGCTTCGACATGATGGCCTGGTTCGGGCTGCTGGCGCCGGCGGACACACCCCCGTGGGTCGTTTCACGTCTGTCCGATGCCTTGTCGAAGGGTCTGCAGGCCGGCGAGGCGCGCCGAAGAATCCGCGGTATCGGCGGCGAGCCGGGCCGCCTTACCCCGGCTGAGTTCGGGCACTACATCCGCGCCGAGACTGCGCACTGGAGCAAGATCTTCGCCGACGGAGTGGTGCGCCTCGAGGAATGAAGCGAGGCGGGGGAGGGCTACGCCGCACTCAGCCGCAGAGCGTGCGCAGCCGCTGCGCTGGCCAGCCCCTCCAGGTTATAGCCGCCCTCCAGCACCGACACCACGCGGCCGCCGGCGTGCTTCGCGGCGATCGCCAGCATGACGTCGGTCAAGTCGGCGAAGTCCCGATCGGTCAGGGTGAACTTGCCCAGCGGATCGCCGATGCGCGAGTCGAAGCCGGCGGAGATCATCACCAACTCGGGCTTGAACTTGTCGGCAGCGGGCACCAGCACTTCGCGGAAAGCACCGAGGATCTCCGCCCGCCCGGCGCCCGCAGGGAACGGACGGTTGACGATCAGGCCGCGGCCCTTGCCTTCGCCGATCTCGCCGGCGTGACCGGTGCCCGGGTACCAGGGATCCTGGTGCGTGTCGAAGAACAACACCGAGCCATCGGACCAGAACACGTCCTGCGTGCCATTGCCGTGGTGCACGTCCCAATCGGCGATCAGGATGCGCTTCGCCCCGTGCCGGGTCTGCGCGACGCGCGCGCCGATGGCGATGTTGTTGAACAGGCAGAACCCCATTCCGCGTGCGGCCGATGCGTGATGGCCGGGCGGGCGCACTGCACAGAAGGCGTTTGCCGCTTCTCCAGTCATGACCGCGTTCACTGCCGACACGACAGTGCCGGCCGCAGCGAGCGCTCCCGCCCATGACCCCGGCGACAACGCGGTATCGCCGGTGCTGAGCGCGGCTCGGCCCTCGTCGATCTCGCGCCGCACGGTGTCCAGATAGGCGCGTGTGTGAACGAGCAGGACATCGTCTTCTCGCGCAGGCAGCGACTGCGTGAGGGCCACACGCCCGTGCGCCTCCAGGCCGCGCATGACCGTCATCACGGCTTCGAACCGGGCCGGTGTCTCCGGATGATCGGGTCCCGTGGCGTGCACCAGGCAGGCCGGGTCATGGAAGACGTGCGTGCCAAGCCGTCGCTGGGCAAGCGTCGGCGTGGTGATGCCCCCGGCTGCCGCCAGCAGCAACACCGAGGACCGACGCAGGAAGGTCCGCCTCGGCCGGATCGCTGATGGGTCGGGATGGTCCATACGTGTGGAAGAGCGTACCGAACCCCGCTGGCTGCGGCAATGCAGGCGGGTATTTCTGCTAACCTCCGATCCGGCTGTGGACCGGCACGGTCCGCGCGGGCACGACAACCTACAACATTGGGAGGCATCCGTGAGCAGACTCTATGGTGCGCAGCAGCGCGCCCTGCAGGACCGTTTCGACACCCGCCGCATCGCCGACAAGATCGAGGCGTTGGCGATCCATCCTGAGCTCGGCGACATGGAAAAGGCCTTCATCGAGAGCCGGGACATGTTCTGGCTGTCCACCATCGACGAGCAAGGCCGGCCGACCGTTTCCTACAAAGGCGGCGATCCCGGATTCGTCAAGGCGCAGTTCCTCGAAGCGCAGCTGGTGGTGCGGGTGGCCGTGACCGAAGTGTGGCCGAACTGCCCGCGCTACGTCCACCGCTACCAGAAGTCGCTACGCTCGCGCTACGTGCCCCGCACCCAGTGCGAAACGCCGCTCGCCGGCTGGAAGCGCATCGACATCATTCAGGACGACCTGCCCGCCGCGGACCAGGGCCGCGCAGCGAAGGAAGGCGGGTTGGTCACGATCGAGGAGTGGTTTGGAAAGGTAGGCGTCGGCGCCGATGACGCCTGAGCGCAACACCCGCCCGTTGCGAGATTCGGACACCGCGAGAATGTCGGACGCAGCCCCAGACACGAGCAGCGTGGTCGCCTATTACGACGCCCACCCGATCAACGAGCAGCAGATCCTGCACGCGCTGGCCGCCAACGGAATCGCGCTGGACGGACTGACCGAAGAGGTCCTGAAGGATCACGACCAGGATCACTTCGGCGGCATCGAAGCCAATGAGACGCTCATCGCCAAGGCCGGCATCCTGCGCGATCAGCGCGTGCTGGACGTGTGCAGCGGAATGGGCGGGCCGGCGCGCTACCTGGCCGACCGCATCGGCTGCCAGGTGGTGGGTCTGGACTTCACCGAGAGCCGCCATCTCGCTGCCCAGCGCCTCACCCGGCTGGTCGGGCTCGAGCATCTGGTCGGCTTCCGCTACGGCAACGCACTCGACATGCCGTTCGAGGACGCGAGCTTCGACGTGGTGATCGGCCAGGAAGCCTGGTGTCACGTGCCGGACAAGCCGCGGCTGATCGGCGAATGCGCAAGAGTGGTCAAGCCAGGCGGCACGATCGCCTTCACCGACATCCTGCGCCGGCCCGCTCTCTCGGCTGCGGAGATGGCGCGGCTGACCCGGGAGATGACCTTCCCGACCCTGGAAACCCTGGACGGCTACAGCGCACTGCTCGCGAAGCACGGCTGTGCGATGCGCTCACGCGATGATCTGAGCGAGCATTGGGCGCGAATTCTGGTGCAGCGCCTGGCCATGTACCGCGGATTGAAGGACGAAACGATCCGCAAGTTCGGCGCCGAGCACTTCCAGGGCTGGGACGATATGTACTCGTTCTTCGTGGGGTTGTATCAGGACGGCAAGCTGGGCGGGGGGCGGTTCGTGGCACGGCGGTCGCTGTGAGAACGAAGAAGCTCTCTTCCCGGCAGGGGCGACCCATCAGCAGCATTACGTCACGCACCGCACTGCCCGTGCGGCCAGCCTGTCGTACATGTCCAGCAAGCGCTGGCGCCAGGGGTGCACCGGGTCCGCCGGGTCCAGCAACTCGAAACCGGACACGCAGCGCGCCCACTGGAACATGCCGAAGACGATGTAGTCGGCATAGGCCGGCGAACGGCCGCAAACGAAGGGTTGATCGGTCACAGAGCGCGCAGGGGTTCGAGCGCCTCACGGAACCTGCCGCGCGTGTCCTCGCGATTCGCGACGACCTCCTCGAGTGGCCTGCCAAGGCGTTTCTCGCGCGTCTCGCGGAAGTATCGCTGGTCGCTCTCGTGCAGTCCGGCCCAGACGTCGCGCACAACCATGCGCGTGACCAACGGATGCAAACTGCGCTCGGTCCAGTATTTGATCAGCAGCGCCGCACCCCGCGCCGCTTCGCAGCCGAGCAGCGGCTTGTCCGGATAGTGCTCGTCGAGATAAGTGGCGATCTTCCAGGAGTCGGCGAGGACGGTGGCGCCGTCCACCACCACTGGCACGGTCCCGTTGTTGGGCTGGGGAAGAGCGCCTCTGTCCGTGAACCGCCAAGGGATCGTAGCCAGCGGCAATCCCTTGTGCGCACAGGCCATGCGGGTGCGCCAGCAATAAGGGCTGAAGCGGTGGTTGTCGTCCGCTCCGGCGAGGTCATACATCTGCATCTGGATTCCCCCTAGGGCACAAGCTGAACGCCAAGGACGCAAAGGACGCCAAGGAAAGCCGGAAGGCTGTATCGAGAGGCAACGGAGCGTGCGTCGTTCACAGCGGGAATCGGCCGGCCGCTTCAGCTCCAGCCGAACCGTTATCGCGCTCCACTACGAGGCCCTCGTTCCCCGTTTTGCGCTTTCCCGTGGCGTCCTTGGCGTCCTTCGCGTTGAGAGGCTTTCTCTGTTGGAAATTATCGCCGCACGGTCGCTGCACTCTGCCCGAACAGGAACTTCCTCGCCTCGTCGTCGACCACCGGCTGGCTGCTGATCGCTTTGCCCTTCTCGTAGGCGCGCTCAACCGCAGGGCGTGCTCGGATCGCCTCGAACCACCGTTTGAGGTTGGGGAAGTCGTCCAGGTCCTGGTTCTGCCGCTTGTGCGACACGGTCCAGGGATAGCAGGCCATGTCGGCTATGGAGTAGTCTCCGGCGACGAACGCGCGGTCTGCGAGCCGCTTGTCCAGCACCGCATACAAGCGCGATGTCTCCTTCACGTAGCGGTCGATCGCGTACTGGATCTTCTCGGGTGCGTAGTGCAGGAAGTGGTGCGTCTGTCCGGCCATCGGCCCGAGCCCGCCCATCTGCCAGAACAGCCACTGCATCACATCGACGCGCTGGCGCAGCTGCGCAGGGAGAAACCGCCCGGTCTTCTCACCCAGATAGACCAGGATCGCGCCTGACTCGAACACGGACAGGGGCGGCCCGCCGTCGGCGGGAGCATGATCGACAATTGCCGGCATGCGGTTGTTGGGGGAGATCGTCAGGAAGTCCGGTTGGAACTGCTCGCCGCGCCCGATGTTCACCGGCTTGATGGTGTAGGGCAGCCCGGTCTCCTCGAGGAAGATGGTGATCTTGTGCCCGTTGGGTGTTGGCCAGTAGTAGAGGTCGATCATAGGTCGTAAGGCGTGAGGGGTGAGGGGTCAGGAGCAAGGGGATGCGGTCGACGAGGCTTGCTCCGCGGCCCAATGCGTACCTACGCGTCGTCGACGGCAATGATGCGCTGCGCGACGACGCCCAGGTCGGGCCCGACGATGTCGGGCGGGTCGAAGAGCGGGTCGAGGACCATGCCGGGACGGGCGATGAACGCCGCTCTGCATCCCGCCCGCATCGCGCCCGCCACGTCCCAGGAGTGTGCTGCGACGAGGCGCACGTCTGCGGGCGCTACGCCGAAGCTGTCGGCGGCGTGCCGGTAGACCTCGGCCGCCGGCTTGAGGCGGTGCACGGCGTCCACGGACAGCATCTTGTCCAGGTGAGGGGCGATGCCGGAGTTGGTCAGCTGGGCCTCCGCGACTGCCGGTGGCGAGTTCGTCAGGGCAGCGAGACGGAATTCCGCCGCCTTCAGCCGCTGGATCGCCGGCAGCACATCGGGGTGAGGCGGGAGCGTGCGCATGCCGCCCAGTATCGCCCGCGCATCGGCGTCGGACAAGACCACGCCGCGCCGGGCCGCCACCATCTCCAGCGCCGCACGGCCCACTTTGCCGAAGTCGGAATAGGGTCCGGTCACCACGGTGAGCAGCGCGCTCTGCAGCACCTGCCCGAACCACGGGTACAGCACCTCGCCGTCGCCAAACACCCGCTCGAACTGCGGCTGCAATGCCCGCAGGTCGAGCAGGGTTTCGTTGACGTCGAACACGATCACTCGCTTGCGCATCCGGCCTCCTTTCCTGTCCCCTGGATCGGGGTCCAGGGCAGGCTCCGATGAGGTTGAGTCAGGGAATGATCCGCTCGGCACGGAACCCGGCCAGCAGGCGCAGAAACATTTCCTCGGTATCGACGGATTCGCAGAAGCCCGCCCGGCGCGCCTTGCCCATGTCGGAGACAATGTCATAGTCGGAGCCGAACACGAAATCGCCGAAGCCCCAGGCGGCGATCTGCTCGTAGGCATAGGGCGCGAGGCCGTGCCTCGCCACGATCCGGTCCCACACCGGACCCTTGTCCGCCATGAAGCGGGTAAGGCTGATCTGGCGCGGCGGCGCCAGCTCCATGTCGAAGAAGCGCGCGAAGCGGGGCCACAGGTTTTCCCAGCGGATCAGGTCGCCGTTGGTAATGTTGAAGGCCTGGTTTGCACAGTTCGGCACGGTGGCCATCCAGACCAGAGCCTTCGCCAGCAGCGCCGAGTCGGTGCACTGATACAGCGAACGGTAAGCGCCGGGCTTGCCCGGAAAGCTCAGCGGCAGCCCCAGTTCCTTCGAGATCGCAGCGTAGACGGCGATCACAGTCGACAGGTTCATCGGGTTGCCCACCGCGAAGCCGCAGATCGCGTGCGGTCGCGAGGCGGACCACGTCCAGCGCTTGCCCTTATGGCGCGCCTCCAGGAAATCCTGCTGCGAGTAGTACATGTTGGGCGGCATGTGCCGCGGGTCGGTCTCTTTGGCCGGCGTCTTGAACGGCCCCAGATGGCTTCCGTACCACTTGGTGCCCTCGACCAGATGAACGTGCTGCAGGTCTGGCGACGCGGCCTCCAGGGCATCCAGCAGGTTCACCAGCATCCCGGTATTCACCGCCACCAGTTCCTGCTGGTCCGGTCGCTCCAGGTAGGCGGCGTAGAACGCGTGAGTGATGTCCCGGAGCGCGCCCAGCTTGTTCCTGCAGTCGGACGGATCGGTCAGGTCGGCCGCAACGTGAAGATAGTCGCCCGGCACGTCGGGCTTGCGCCGCGACACGGCGACGACATCCCAGTCACCCCGCTCGAGCAGATGCATGAGGAGATAGCGGCCCACTATCCCAGTGGCGCCAGTGACGAGTGCTCGCATTCGGCGATGTAAAGCGGTGAAGGGTGAGGGCGTGAAGGGCGAAGGGGGAAGGGGGAAGGGTAATCCAGCGACGCTGATTGCGCCAGCCTGGCGGGGACTGGGGTGCAGCGCTACCCGCGATAGAACCAGGTCCTGGTCTCCAGTCGCACGCTGGGCACTACCCTTTGCTCCCACGCGTTACCCCTTCAGGCCTTCACCCCCCTTCCCTCGTCGGCCTTCCTTAGTTACCCTTCACGCCTTCACCCTTCACGCCTTCACCCTTCACGCCTTCACCCTTCACGCCTTCACCCTTCACCAGCTTCGCGATGACCAAACACCTCGACCTACTCACCATCGGCGGCGGCAGCGGCGGCGTGGCCGTCTCCAACCGAGCCGGCTCGTACGGCGCTAGGTGCCTGTTGATCGAGAGGGGGCGCCTCGGCGGCACCTGTGTGAACGTCGGTTGCGTACCCAAGAAGGTGATGTGGAACGGGGCCCAGATCGCGGGTGCACTCGAGGATGCGGCCGACTACGGCTTTCGCGTCGGGGCGCACGAGTTCGACTGGGCGACGCTGAAGCGCAACCGTGACGAGCATGTGCGCGACCTCAACAAGCACTACGCACGCTACCTGGCGAGCAACAAGGTCGAGGTCGTCGCCGGCGCTGCCCGCTTCGTCGGCCCGAAAACTGTCGAGGTCGGCGGCGAGCGCTATAGTGCCAACCACGTGGTCGTCGCCACCGGCGGGCACCCAATCGTCCCGGACGTCCCCGGCGCGCGCTACGGCATCACTTCGGACGGCTTCTTCGAGCTGGAACGCTCGCCGCGCAAGGTGGCCATCGTGGGCGCCGGATACATCGCCGCGGAGCTGGCGGGCGTGCTGCACGCGTTGGGCAGCGAGGTGACAATCGTCCTGCGCCGGGAACGCTTGCTCGGCACCTTCGACCCCCTGCTGCGCGAGACGCTCATGGAGCAGATGCGCGGCGACGGCATCGAGCTCGTCACCAGCACGCCGATCATCGGCCTGGAGAAGGACCATCACGGCCATCTGACGCTGTTGTGCGGCAGCGGTACGCGCCTGGGCGGATTCGACACCGTCATTTGGGCAATCGGCCGTGCGCCGTCCACTCGCGACCTCGATCTGCCCGCCACCGGACTGGCACCGGACGAACTGGGCTTCGTGAGCACCGACGAATACCAGCAGACTGCCGTGCCGGGTATTTATGCAATCGGCGACGTAACCGGACGGGTGGCGCTAACGCCCGTAGCAATCGCCGCGGGACGGCGACTGGCGGACCGCCTCTTCGGCGGCATGCCGGACTGCAGGCTGTCCTACGACGACATCCCGACGGTGATCTTCAGCCACCCTCCGATCGGCACGGTAGGGCTTACCGAGCCTGAGGCCGCCGAGCGCTTCGGCGCGGATTCGCTGAAGGTCTACCAGGCCCGGTTCACGCCCATGTACCACGCCTTCACTACGCGCAAGGTGGCGACGGCCATCAAGCTCGTGGTTGCAGGCCCCGAAGAAAGGGTGATCGGCTGCCACATTATCGGCCCGGGCGCGGACGAGATGCTCCAGGGTTTCGCAGTCGCGGTAAAGATGAGAGCGACCAAGCGCGACTTCGACGATACGGTGGCGATCCATCCGACGGTCGCCGAGGAACTGGTCACCATGCGCACCGCTCGGCCGGCGGCGGTGTAACGATTCCCCCGGCGAAACTCGTTCAGGACGCCCCGGCGAG
This sequence comes from Burkholderiales bacterium, assembly GCA_036787045.1. Taxonomy (GTDB): domain Bacteria; phylum Pseudomonadota; class Gammaproteobacteria; order Burkholderiales; family SHXO01; genus SHXO01. The sequence goes on from DAIQQA010000001.1 coordinate 48,779, forward strand.
CCGACAAACTCATTTACCACGAAGGACACGAAGGAACACGAAGGAAATCGTCTGGTACCTTCGGCCACATAACGTGGCAGTCGATGCTGGTTGCGGCTTCCTTGTCATCCCCGGCCGTTCGGTAGAACGCGACGTTCCTTGTTCCTTGGTGTCCTTCGTGGTGGCTGCGGTTGGTTGTCAGGCACGCGCAGAGGGTGGAGGGACCGACACGAACACCTCCCCGTCCACCGTCCGCACCGGGAAGGTCCGGACCTCGCCGCGCTCGGGCGGCTCGACCTCGCCGCTGCGCAGATCGATGGTCCAGCCGTGGTCGGGGCACGCGACCTTGCACAGATCGTAGAGCACACCCTGCGACAGCGCGGCGCCCCGGTGCGGGCAGCGGTCCTCTATGGCGTAAAGCACTCCATTCTCGGCACGGAACACTGCGATGCGGCCTGCGGCAGTGTCCAGCGTTCGCGCCCGGCCATGGGGCAGCTCCTCCTCGTTGCAGATGCGCAACCAGGCCATCTCAGCGCGCCCGCGTCGCGGCTGAGGCTCGAGGCGTGCGCCGGCGCGCTGCCCGGGGAAGGGCAAGGAGCGGAAGGGGAAGGCGCGGCGCGCTGGCCGCTCTGCCGGCGAGGTCGGTCATGATCGTGCAAGCAAGCGCGGAAGTTTACCCGTGGTGCATACGCGGGGGTAAGCCGTCTAGCCCGCCCCCACCTTTGGTGATACCTTTGCCAGCTGCCGGAAGTGCAGCCGCGCCGCACGGCTAGCCCGGAGCGCCGTGCGGGGCGTCCGGGCGGATAGCGTCAGGCAAATAGAACAACCATCACGCCCGGGGGAGTCATGAGCAACGCGACCGTCAACGAAGCGGTGGAAGTCCAGAAGGGGCACTTCGATCCGTACCAGCTCGACCCCTCGCACATCCTCGAACCGCCGACCAGGATGCGCGAGATCCTCAAGAAGATCGGCCCGGGCATCATCCTGTCCGCTTCGATCGTAGGCTCCGGCGAGCTGATCGCCACCACTACGCTGGGCGCCGAGGTGGGCTACACGGTGATGTGGCTCATCATCTTCTCCTGCCTGATCAAGGCGCTCGTGCAGTCGTTCCTGGGCCGCTACACCATCGCCAAGGGCGAGACCGGGCTGGAGGCGTTCAACCGCATCCCGGGCAGGATCGGCAAGGTGAACTGGGTGGTGTGGGCGTGGGCGGCGATGGTGCTGGTCACGCTGTTCCAGATCTGCGCCATGTTCATCGGTGTGTCGCAGGCCATGAAGCTGGTCACCGGCATCGAGGTGGTCTGGTGGGTGCTCGCGTTCTTCGTGCTGACCCTGGTGCTGCTGCTCGGCGGCGCCTACCACCGCATCGAGCGCCTGGCCATGATCAAGGTCGGCGTGTTCACCCTCATCACCCTGCTCTCGGCGGTCGTGCTCACGCGCATGCCGCAATACTTCTCCTGGAGCGATGTGGCGCAGGGGATGACCTTCAGACTCCCCGAGAAGGGGCTCGCCACTGCGCTGGCCGTGTTCGGGATCACCGGCGTCGGGGCGACCGAGCTGTACATGTACACCTACTGGTGCGTGGAGAAGGGCTATGCCCGCTACACCGGCCCGCACGAGGACAGCGAGGCCTGGCGGCGGCGCGCGCGCGGCTGGATACGGGTCATGAACGTGGATGTCATCTTCTCGATGGTCATCTACACCGTGGCGACCATCGCCTTCTACCTGCTGGGCGCGGGGATCCTGCACGGCATGGGGCTGGTGCCGGCCACCAGCGACATGATCCCGATACTGTCCAACATCTACACCGAGACGCTGGGCGGCTGGGCGAAGTGGCTGTTCTACGTCGGCGCGATCATCGTACTGTACGGCACCATCTTCGCGGCCACTGCCGGACACTCGCGCATGTTCGCCGACTTCATGCGGCTGCAGGGCGCCTTCGAGCACGACGACATGAAGGCGCGCAACCGCTGGCGAGACATCTTCATCGTCGTGCTGACCGTGATCCCGGTCGGGATGTTCTTCGCCTTCGGCGAGAAACCGGTCGCGATGGTCAAATGGGGCGGGCTGGCCCAGGCATGGACCCTGCCCATCCTCTCCCTCGGCACCGTGTACCTGATCCGCCGCTATCTGCCCAAGGAGATGAGCGCGACCCCGATCGGCACTGCGTTGCTCTGGATCGGTGCGATCGTCATCACCGGATTCGTGCTGATCAGCGAAGCGCGCCGCTGGGGACTGTTCGGCTGACAGACTGGGGTTTCGGGTCTAGGGGCCACAGCACCCAGCTCACACACTGCCCTCGCGGATCGACAGATAGGTCTCGTTCCCGCTTGCGGGAGGGCGTAGCGTGAGGGTTGGCGTCCCCGCCTCGTCACAGGCCGGGCATGTTTTTTTGGTATCGCGCCTCAAGGGCGCATTCAGCGGAGCGACACGCAATGAGCATCGAACGCAAGCACATCGGGCCGCGGCTGTCCCAGGCCGTGATTCACGGCGACACCGTGTATCTGGCCGGTATCGTGGCCGACCATCCCATTCCCGATGCCGCCGCGCAGACCGGCCAGATTCTGGATCAGATCGACAAGCTGCTCGCCGAGTGCGGCACGGACAAGAGCAAGATTCTCATGGCCACCATCTGGCTGTCCGATGTGCGCTACTACGACGAGATGAACTCGGTGTGGGACAAGTGGGTGGCAGCCGGCAACACTCCTGCGCGCGCCTGCGTCGAGGCAAAGCTCGCGCAGCCCAAGTACCTCATTGAGATTCGCGTCGTGGCCGCGCGCTAGCCAGCAGTTCCCTCCGCTCCTGCCCGAGGACGGGTGGCCACGCAGTGGGCGGGGTGGTGGGAGCCTGCCCGTGGCGCGTAGCGCCGGGGCGGTGGGAGCAGGTCCAGGGCTGCCCTGGCCCAAGGTGGAGAGGCAGCTCAACGCCATGCTCTGCTCGCGCCCCTGACCGTTCCACCGGGCCTGGCGGCCTGCGTAGGGCGGCTAGAATGATCGCGCCCACCACTCCGCCCGCTCACAATGTCCCTGCTAGCTCAAGCCGCAATCTTCCTCGCCGCCGCCGTACTGGCCGTCCCCGTCTTCCGCAGGCTTAAGCTGGGCGCCGTGCTCGGCTATCTGGCGGCCGGCGTGATCATCGGTCCCTGGGCGCTGCGGCTGGTCACCGATGTCGAGAGCATCCTGCACTTCGCCGAGCTGGGCGTGGTGCTGCTGCTGTTCGTGATCGGGCTGGAACTGCAGCCCTCGCGCCTGTGGGTGCTGCGCAAGGCCGTGTTCGGGTTGGGCGGCGCGCAGGTCGCGCTCACCGGGGCAATACTGGCTGCGATCGGGCTAGCGCTCGGGCAGAGCTGGCAGAGCGCGCTGGTGATGGGGTTGGGGCTGGCCATGTCCTCCACCGCCTTCGTGCTCCAGGTGCTGGCCGAACGCAGGCAGCTGACCGCGCGACATGGCCGCTCCGCCTTCGCGATACTGTTGTTCCAGGACCTGTCGGTGATTCCACTGCTGGCGCTCATCCCGCTGCTGTCGAGTGCGCCGGCAGTGCAGCAGTCCGGCAATCCCTGGCTTGCTGCCGGGCAGGCGGTGGCAGTGATCGCGGCAGTGATCCTGGGCGGGCGGTTGCTGCTGCGCCCCGTTCTGCGCGTGATTGCGGAGTCGCGCATCCAGGAGATCCTCACCGCGGCGGCGCTGCTCGTGGTCATCGGAGTGTCGCTGCTGATGGTCGGCGTCGGACTGTCCATGTCCCTGGGCGCGTTCCTCGCCGGCGTGCTGCTGGCGGACTCGGAGTACCGCCACGAGCTGGAAGCCAACATCGAGCCCTTCAAAGGCTTGCTGCTGGGGCTGTTCTTCATCTCGGTGGGGATGGCGGCAGATGTCGGCCAGGTGCTCGACCGGCCGCTTCTGGTGCTCGCCGGCGTGATCGGCCTGATGGGCGTCAAGGCCGCGGTGCTCTACGTCCTCGGGCGCCTGAGCAGGCATTCGGCCGACTCCTCGCGCGCCCTGGCCGCTTCGCTCTGCCAGGGCGGCGAGTTCGCCTTCGTACTGTTTGCCCTCGCCGAGGGCAGCCAGGTGATGGACCGTGGCCTGGTGGATCTGCTGGTGGTGGTCGTGACCTTGTCCATGGCTGCGACACCGCTGGCTCTGCTTGCAACCGACATCATCGGGCGCAGGCTGCGCGCCCGCGAGCCGGCGAAGCCGTTCGACACCATCGATGCCGGGGAGCAACCGCCGGTCATCATCGCCGGATTCGGGCGCGTCGGGCAGATCGTCAGCCGCATCCTGCTGGCGCGGGGCATCCCCATCACGGCATTGGACATCGACCCAGCGCAGGTCGAGACCGTGCGGCAGTTCGGCCGCAAGGTGTACTACGGCGACGCGTCCCGCCTGGATCTCCTGCAGGCCGCGGGCACGGAGAAAGCGAAGCTCTTCGTGCTGGCGGTGGACAACGTGGAGAAGTCGCTGCTGATCGCCGAGACGCTGAAGAAGCACTTTCCGCATGTGAAGGTGTTCGCCCGCGCCCGCAATCGTTTCCATGCCTACCGGTTAATGGATATCGGCGTAGAGTACATTATGCGCGAGACGCTGCTGTCCTCGCTGCAGATGGCCGAGGAGGTGCTGCAGGCACTGGGCACGCCGGCGTGGCAGGCCAGGGAGATCGCGGAGCGCTTCCGGCTGCATGACGAGCGCATCCTGCAGGTGCAGCACGCCGTCTATCACGATGAGACGCAGCTTCGGCAGACCTCCCGCGAGGCCATGCAGGAGCTGGACGCGCTGCTGCGCGGCGACCGGGAGGACGCGCAGGCCGACGGCGCGCGGCACACGGTGTTCTCGCCAAGCGACATAAGATGACCCGGGCGTGAGGCGCGAGGGGTCCCTGCTCACCAACTTGGGCCGTTGCGACTGGGCCTCTTGCAGTCCTTAGCGACCTTTGCGTCCTTGGCGGTGAGAGCTTGTAGAGCTAGCCTCGAGCCTCGCGCCCGATCTGTATCCGTTTTGCATAAATCTTGCTTCCCTGGTCCACCGTTTGAGCGCCCGACAGGGCATTCGTGGACCGTACCACTGTGACAGGAGGAAACGCCATGAAGGGGTTGATGGGGCTGATCGGTGCAGCGCTGTTGATGTTCGTGTCCGTCGCCGCGTCGGCGCAGAGTCTGGAGGTGGCCGATGCGAAGCTCGGCAAGGGCGTACAGGACCGTGAGATCGTCGACGAGACCGCCACTTTCGCGGTCAACGAGAAAGCCTATCTGTGGATGCGCGTGACCGGCGGCCCGGGCGACATCAACGTGAACTGGAGCATCGGTGACCATACCGATACTGTTCCGCTGAACATCGGCGGGAGCTCGTGGCGGACCTGGTCCAACAAGACGCTGTGGCAGGCGGGCGACTGGAAGGTGACGGTCACCGGCAGCGATGGACAGGTGCTCAAGGAGATCACTTTCCAGGTGCAGTAGCGTACGCAGCCGGCCGACTCGGGGGCGCAGGAGACTGCGCCCTTTTTCTTTTCCCGGCGTGCGATGATTGCGAGCATGACTCGACTGCTCCTGGTTTTTCTCGCCGCAGTGGTCTGCACGCCGGCCCGCGCCCAGTCCATCGTGGCACTTTGGGACCCCGCGTACGTCGCAGTGCGCCCGGGCGCGAGTGTGCAGATCATGGTCATCGCCGACATCCGGCCCGGCTACGTGGTAGTCGCTCACCAGGCGGCAGACGCGCAGCTGGCGCCACTGACATTGCGCTTTCCGGCGACGCGCGGGGTGGCCGTGGGCGCCCCACGCTACCCGGCGGCGCAGGATGCGAGGGTCGATGCCGATCGGCGCAGGGTCCCAACCTATGCAGGCACCCTGCGGATCGCTGTGCCGGTCACCGTCTCGAAGCAGACGCCACCCGGAGAATTGACCCTGCAAGGTGAGCTGCGCTACCAGGCGTGCGTCGAACTGCGCTGCACCGCGAGCCGGACCTTGCCGGTCAGGCTCACCCTCGACGTCAAGCCCGTCGAGGACTAGTCGACTGTAACAACGCAATGCGGAGCACACGCCCTCTCTCCCTTGCGGGAGAGGGTTGGAGTGGGGTACTACTGAATCGGCTGCTAGAGTCCACTGGCTCGCCCGTGCATCCTCCTCCTGTCTTCACCCAGCCCAGACGCAGCGACGCCGACCGGCAACAGCAGGCGCACCCCGCGTGGCTGGACCCTGCTGCCCGGCCATGCCCGCGCGGAGAAGGTATACTCTTCGCTCCGCACACCACCCCGACCAACCAAGGACCGATTGCATGCGCACCGAGGTACACGTACACGGCACCGTCCCGCTGCGCTCGGGTGTCACCCTGTCGCAGCTCGAGGCGGCGATGCAGCCCTGGCTGGACTATCTGGACGTCGAGGGCATCGACGAGCTGAAGAGCGTGCACCGGGACGAGCCGGGCATGGTGTTCGACCCACGCCGGCGCCTGCTGGAGATCTGCTGGACCGGCGATGTGGGGCGCAACTTCCGCAAAGTCATCGAGGACGCCCTGCAGGCCCTGTGCCGGTATACCGATCAGGCTGCGGAAGTACAGCTGAGCTACTACCACGAGGACGGCCGGGACGAGATCAGCATCGTATTCGTCGGCCCGAGCTCCGAGTCTATCCACGAGGCGCAGCGGCGGCGCATGGTAGAGGACATGTCCAACCTGTTGTCGCGTCACTTCGGGCAGCAGGAAGTGTCGGAGGTCGTGAATCACATCAACGAGCTGTTCGCGCGCAACTGGAGTCAGCGTGGCGCGAGCGGCGAGATCGAGCTGTCCACCGAGCCGATCACCGTGCCCAAGGGCCGGAAGCATCTGCACTGACCCCACGCGCGGGGCTCCAGGTGTCAGATCAGCCCGACGCGGTCATCCCCGGCGAGTACTGGTACATCGACGGCACCGGCGAGGTCCTGTGCTGCCTCGAGCACCGGCAGTGCGAGCGCACCAAGGTGACCGGGCAGACCCAACCGGGCCGGGGCGTCCCGGCCCAGGCGCACGATCACAACGTCTTCAGATACTCGATCAGCGCATTTTTCTGTCCTGCGCTTAGCGCAGTGCCGAATGCGTGGCCCTCACTGCTGCCAGCCCGGTCGCGCGTATCGTGCCGGGTGCCGATGCGCTGTGCCTCGGGTCCCTGAACTACGAAGCCCACGTTCGCCGGGTCGTGCAGATCGTAGCCGCGCCAGAACACCTTGGGCCGCTGCTCGGGTGGCTGCAGCAGATCGCGCAGCGTGGGCACCGACCCGTTGTGCAGGTAGGGCGCCCGCAGCCAGATCCCGTCCAAGAACGGCGGGTTGTAACCGTCGAGCGGCGCCTCCACCAGACCCTTGCGCTCGATACCGAAGCTGCTCACCACTTTGTTGGCGGCGATGGCGTTGTCCGCGTTCCACGTGCCGATGCGCTCGGCGTCGGTCTTGACCGCCGCCAGCGGCATGCGCTTGCCGGTCCGTTCGCTCGCATGACAGCTTGCACAATTGGCCTCGAACACCGGCTTGCCGGCCGCCGCGAGGGCCTGATCGATCGGGAACGGATACGGCGGGGGCTCCTTGGCGCGCAGGTAGTCCTGCAGCCACTTGACTTCCTCCAGGAACTCGCTGTTACGCTTGGGCGGCGCACCGAGCAGCCCGAGGGCCGAGTCGATGATGACCGAATAGGAATCGTGGCTGTCGCCGGCCCAGTTCATCGTCGTGCCCTCGCCATCGTACTTCTTGAGATTCCAGATCGCGGGGATGTCGGTGGGACCGAAGCTGTCGTCCATCGGCAGCTCGATCATGAAGTACTTGGTCAGGTTCATCGCGTCGTCGCGGCCGCGACCCCAGTCGGGGAAGTCCTCCCGGTAGATCCAGGCGAACTGCTGCTCGCGCTCGAGCAGGCGCTTTTTCGTGATCGGAATCAGGACGAAGCGATAGATCATGCTGTCGACGAACCCCAGATCGTAGACCAGGGAGATCTCGCGCATGATGTTGTCGGCGTCGAAGCGCGGATCCTTGGCGCAGTCCACCAGGAAGCGGAAGAACGCCACCAGGTTCAGCGTGTGGCCGTTGCCGGCGTTGACGAAAGTCGGGTTCTCATTGAGAGACTTGCGGTACGTCGCAGTGTGGCAGGCTGCGCAGTTATTTGCGACACGGGCGAAGCCGACGACCTTCTTGCTGAACCCTACCGGCAACTCCTGCCCCTGCTCCCAGGGTGCGCCCAGGGAAGCGTAGCCGCCCGGCCCAGGCAGCTTCTCCGGGAACAGGCGCGGCAGCACGACGAAGATCCAGTACGGAATGCCGGCATCGCGCTCGGCGCCGATCGAGCCGTACCTGAAGCGCATCTCCGGGTCGCTCGTGATCCAGTCCGGTTGCGGCTCCTCGCGGAAGAACTTGTACCAGGTGAAGATGGCGCCCGCTGCGGCGAGCACGGCGAGCAGCACGATCGCGCCGATCAGCTTGCGCTTCCAACTACGCTTTGCGGTAATCGCTGCCATACCGTCTCCTCAGGTGTTGCCGCGGATCAGAAGGTCTTCATATGCTCCACCAGCGCGTCCTTGTCCGCCGCCGGTAGCGCCGTCCCGTAAGGGCGGCCCTCGTGCCCGCGGTTCGAGTTGCCGGGCACCGCAGTGTCGAACAGGAAATGCATGCGCCGGCCTTCCGAGGGGACATCCGACACGAAGCCCACGCGCTTCTGGTCGTACACGTCGTAGCCCCGGTAGAACGCTTTCGGCCGTTGACTGGCCGGTTCGAGCAGATCGCGCAGAGTGGGCACGGATCCGTTGTGCAGGTAAGGCGCGCGCAGCCAGACGCCATCCAGTGGCATGTTGGCGTAGCCGAAGGTCTTGCGGAAGTGCTTGAACCGGTGCTCCTCGTACCCGGTGTAGAGCTGCGCCTGGTTGGCTGCAAGCTCATAGGTGTACGAATCGAGACGGCCCCGGTCGGTGCCGATCTGCTCGATCGCCGTGACCTTCCCAACCCGATCGCCGCCGAAGTCCCGGCCCGTGGCGCCATGACAGCCGCTGCAATACTCGGCATAGATCTGCGCGCCCCGCCGCGCCTTTGCTTCGTCCACCGGGAAAGGATAAGCGGGCGGCGCCAGGTCGAGCAGCCAGTCCTCGATGCGATCCAGCGCGGCGTGATCGATCGTCGGTGGTGTGGTACCCGCGCCGAAGGCAGCGCTCAGGTTGCGCTCCTCGACCTTGACGTTGTTGCCGTCCCAGTGCAGCTGCATATGCGCGTCCTTGCGCGGCCGCTGCAGCCAGATCGACGGGAAATCGCTCGGGCCCTTGAGCTCGTGCTCCGGGATCTGATCCATCGGGAAGTTGAAGATGGCCTTGGCGAAGTTGAAGGTATCCACCCGGCCCGGTCCCCAGGGCGCTTCCCGCCCGGCGAAAGAGAACCGCGCGTCCAGCATGCGGATGCGGTCCTGCATCAGAAACACCGCGAGCGGGTAGACGATGTAGCGGTCGATCAGGTCGAGCTCGCCGCCCGCGCGCTCGACCTCGGCGATCACCCGCTTGGGCGTGAACTTGCTGTCCTGCGCGCAGGCGAAGAAGAAGTTCTGGAAGCTCATCACGTCGAACAGGTTTGCCGGCATCCCCAGCAACAACCGGGGCTCGCTCTCCGGCGTCTCCCGCACGGTGCTCGTGTGACATACCGAGCAGTTCAGGAACACGCGATCCAGGCCGAGCACACGCCGTTTCGATACACCTACAGGCAGGTCCTTGTCCGCCTCGTACAGCAGCCCCAGCGACCGGTACCCCTCCCCCGGCAGCTTGTCTGCGCACAGGCCGGGGAGCGCCTGCCAGATCCAGTAGGGAAATCCGGATTCGCGCTCGCCGCCGAGCGACCCATACTTGAAATGCTCCGCGATGTCGGCGTACGTCACCGGCCGGTCGGTGCCGAAGCGGTTCGCCAGATACACGACCGCGGCCACGCTGATCAGCGCCAGCACCACCAGAATGCGCGCGACCCATCTCACCAACCGTCGTCCAGGATGCGACTGCCTCGGTTCCACGTCGGTCTCCATTGGTTGTGCGCTGACCCGATGTCATGCGCTCTGCGCGGTGCGGCCGAGGTCAGTCGACCGCTGCCGCGGTCGACTGCGCCAGGCAGGGTCGCAGGCTCTCGTAGCCGCCGGCCAGGTGCTTCCCCAGTTCGGGAGGCTGCCCGGATTCCGCTTCCAGCAGCGCTTCCACCTGCTGCACCAGTGCGGTGAGGTCGCTGCTGCGTTGCCAGTCGTCGCTGCCGAGCCCGTGTGGACGCAGAGCCAGCACCGGGGGCATCGGCGTTTTCGCGCGCTGCGCCGCGGGCACGCGCCACATGCTGAGACGCGCATAGATCCGGGGCGCGCAGTGCGCGATCTTTGCTTCGACCTCCTCGAGCGTGCTGCCGTCGAGGAAGTTCGGCGGAGTGAGTTCCCGCGTGCGGTGGCACGACGCACAGTACGCGTAGAAGCGGTCCAGGCGCGCGACCGGTGCGCTGTGCGACTCGGCCGTCGCGCGCACCGCCTCGGTTTCGGCGGGCGGAAGGTTCCCAGCCTGCGTACAGCACCAGTCTCGCGCCGCGAACCCCAACGCTTCGAACAGAGCAGCCAGGCTGGGCGCGCGCCGGAACGGCTTCGCGGAGAACACGTCGCTGCGACCGGCCACAGTGCTGCGATGGAGGTCCGCGACCGCAGCGGCCACAGGCCCGAACTCGTCTCGCAGGTTGGCGCGCACCTCTCCGCGCTCCCCGGACCAGGACATGCTCAGCCGGGTGATCGCTTCGCCACGGTGGGTACGCGCACTCAGCCCGCGCCGGCCGAGCCGGAGATCGGCCCTGCCGCCGGAGGATCCTGCCGCGACGGTCCCGTCCAGGATCTGCAGCGCGGCAAGTGGTCCTGCGCCGGACAGGGTCATACCTTCGATCGAGCCACGCTCCACGCCGCCGGCATGCGCATAGAGCCGGCCGTGCAGGCTCAAGGGCTGGTCCTGCCCGCAACGGACGGTGAGCCTGATCCGGCCTGCTTCGACCGCCTTGCGTGCAAAGTCGCAGCGCGCACGCACCTGGCGTACCGGTGCTCTGCGAGCGTGTGTGCTGAGATGCCGGTCGATCTCGCGCACGTCGCGCTCGCTGAAGAACTCGGACAAGCCGCGCACCAGCCGGTCGAGGTCGGCCGGGTTCGAATGCCGCCAGGTCTCCAGCGGCGCACGCGGGACCAGGGGATCGAAGGGCGCTGCCACGTCGACCGCCGAACCTGCGACGCGCGCGACTCCCGTCTCCTCGCCCGCAAGCGGATTGCGGTTCGGGATGTCGGGATCTGGGATGAGCAGTCCCGCGGGCCAGAGCACCTTCCAACTCTGTGTCAGGCGCGTAAGATAGGCCAGCCGGTAGGCCTCGCTCGCGCGATCGAACTGCGCCGAATCGGTCAGGCGATACTGCAGAGCGAGCATGAAGGCAGCGGCGCGACATTCGGCTCCGGCACTATCGTCGGGTCCGCAGCCGCGCTGCCACAACAGTTGATAGGCGGCGAGCCGATTCGCCCGGTCGGTCGCGTTGTCCACCGCGTAGGGCTCGTCGACCCCGCGCTGGACCGGCACGCCGTAGAGCTTGCTCCCATGCGCCGCCAGGCGTTCCTGCACGCGCGGGTTCGCGTTGGTCTCGTCCCATTGTTGGCGCGAGAAAATCGGCGCGTGGTTCTGATGGCAGGCGATGCACACGGTGCGGTTCGCATAGAGCACCCGAGGACGCGCCCCCGGGCGATAGTCCTTCACGAGCTGGAACTCGAAGCGGGCGGCTGCTTCGTTGTAGCTGATCACCTCGAGCACGCCGGCGCTCTCCTGGTAGCCGATGTAGAGCCGGTCCTTCAGCAGCATGCCCGCGCCCCGTCCACGCGCCGGGACCTCGCCGTCCACGGCGATCACACCGCGCGGGAACTCGAAGAAGGCTGTTCCTGCGGCCGTGCGCTGCAAGGAACGCCCCAGAGGTATGAGCACGTGCTTGACTCCAGGTTTGCCTAGCGCGTCCCGCCCTGCATGCGCCGCCACCGCGTCAATCACGGCGGAGAACGGGAACGGGACGCGATAGTCGCCACCACGCGAGAACAAGTAGTCGAACAGCGAGCGCCCGACGGGAGGCAGATCGGTTCCGGGTGCGCTCGGGTCGACTGCCCATACCCCTTCCGTCCGATCGTCGGGGAACTGCGCAGCGTGAGCCGCAGCAAAGCCCTCCGCCAGGGTCACTGCAAACACACACAGCGCCAGCGCTGCCAATGTCCCATCCCGGGGCGGTGCTCGGTTTGGGTAGCCACGCACGGCTCCGCGGGTAGACCGGACCTCAGCCGGCCACCATCTGAACACGCTGCGTTCCGGGCCAGCAGTCCTCCGCTACGGCACCGGTGCTCTGGAACGCCTCGCCGTCGCGCTTCGCGATCTCCTCGTTGTAGAGCACGAAGTTCAAGAGGAACACTCGATCCGCATATGCACGGCCGAGATACAGCCCCGGCCGCACCATCCGGATCTCGTCGCGGATGCGCAGCCCGCGGCGGCCCGCGAGGAAGTCCGGGTTCTCGCGGTATCCCTCGACCTCGTCGCTGAACGCATAGTCGATGACGATCGACTCGCGCCGGCCATCGAGCAGGCTCTGTCCGCAGTAGAGCTTGGCGGGGAACAGCAGCCAGGCGTCGCGCCCGTTCACCGTGGTCTTCGGCAGCGAGCTGGGCGGGCCGTCGATCAGCGGGCCGAGGAGCGCCAGGTCCTCGATCCGGTTGCGCAGGACGCGTTCGTCGCGATAGAAGACCTTACCTTTCCATAGGGTCTTCCCGACGATCTCGAGCTTGCGGCCTTTGAGGTTGACCACGAAGCCCTTGAGCCCGCCGACGATCTCGGCGAGGCGCCGATCGCCGCTCTCCCCTTTCGGGAAGAACAGGCCGCCATCGAACGCGCCGTCCGGGATCGGTCCGGCCGTGAGGCGCGCATAAATCTGGTCGATTTGCTCCTGATCGAGGACAGCGAGATTCTCCGGCGTGATCAGAGCGCGCTGTGCCGGGGTCAGCGGATGCTTATGCTCCAGGCGCGCGAAGTCGGGCTTGCTGGCGTAATCCGCCCCGTACTCCATGAACGGAATGTCCGGCCCTTTCGGGCCGCAGCCGGTGATCGCCAGCGTCGCCGCCACTGCGGCATGGATGAACAATCTGCGCATCAGCATCTGTCGTCCCTCCGCCTCTAGCCGATCAAAGGGTGGCAAGGAACGCCGTGAGAGCGTTCTTGTCCTGTACCGACAGGTTCTCGCCGAAGCGATGACCTTTGTTCTCGATCAGGTCTGTACAGGAGCTGTAGGCCTCGACCAGCTTCGGCCGTTTGCGCAGCGTATCGATCAATGCAGCCGGGTTGGCGAGGACTTCTTCGGCGACCTGCGCGATCTCCCCGGCCAGCTCCGGCCCGCGCTTCTTCTCGAGTTGCTTGCGGTCGAGCTTCGCCAGCACGAGGTCGACGGCGAACTGCTTGTGCTGGAAGTTGCCCAGCGCACCCGCACTGGCCCCTGCCGGCACCGTCACTGTGAAGCCGAAGAGCTTGCGCTCGTCCTCTCCGTCCATCACCTTCGGTCCGAGATCGAGCACGATGTCGCGATCGAGCTTGGTGATCTTGGGGATGCGCTCCTGCGGATTCAGCAGCATCCGCATCGACTCCTTGTACAGCTTGAAACGCCCCTCCACAGTCGGGTCATATGCCCAGCAGGCCGGCTGCTGGTTGTCGGGCAGCAGGCGGTTCTCGCCGTCGACGTACACGGGACGATAGAACTCGTAAGGCCCCTTGCCGCCCCAGCCGCAGATCTCCGGACCCAGCGCATTGTTGTGCATGAACGGTGCATGCGCCCACACGCTGAGCAGCGAGATGTTGCGATAGTAGCCGCGACCACCGTCCGAGGGTTCCCGGATCCCGGGAACCTGTGCGCGGGCCCGCAGGGTCTGCGAGCCGAACTCTTCCCAGACGTGGCCGCTCATGTGGTTGGAATGCAGCGAACGGCAGCGGAAAGTGTCGACCTCGGCCGCCGGCGTGGACTGATCGTTGCCCATCCAGTCCTCACGCAAACCGGTCGTCGTGGACACCGCACGGAAGTCCCGATTGCGGAACGGCCCGGCCTTTTCCTCCGGAACGCTGGAATGGCAGCGGGCGCATGTCTCGGCGAACACTTCCCTCCCGCGTGCGACCGCACCCGCACCGAACTCGCGCTCCAGATCTTCCACGAGATCGTCGTACTCGTAGCTGGCCGCGGGTTTCCTGGCCTTCAGCGCATTCGCGCGCGCGACGTGCAGATCGGTTGCGTCGTTCTCCTTGGACAGGAAGAACGCCAGGATGTCGGGCAGACGATCCTCGATCGCACGGAAGTTGGGGCAATCGCGCCGGCACTGCCCGATACCGAACGGCGTCTGGCCAAAGTTGCGCTGATTGGGATCGACCTGCCGCAGATCGGTCAGGTGATTCACCCAGCACGCCTCGGCGCAGGAGCCGATGTTGAAGTACACGCGTTGGATTGCGCCGAGCGCACCGATGCTGTCTTCACCTCCTTTGAGGATGTGATGCACGGTCTCGGTCTGCTTGCTCTTGCGCCAGCACTTGGTGCTGCGGCCGGGCTCGCACCAGCACGTCTCGCCCTCGACACTGCTGGCATCGCACGAAGCGACCTTGCGCCAGGCGGTGACCTCCTCGCCTTCGAATACAGGCCGCTGGCTGATGTCGATCAGAGCGTTGATGGTGCCCGGATTGTTGACCTGGTCGGTCGGCACTGCCGAGGTGTCGGAGGTGCCGGGGCGCGCATGCGCGAATATCTGCCACTCCGGGCTGTCGACCGGCATGCCCGACACCATGATCTCGGAAATGCGCAGGTACTGGTTGCCGATCCCGCCCTTGATGTTGCTCCATTCGGGCCGGGCGGGGTCCTTCGGCGGGTTGAGCGGGTCGAAGGCAATATGGCAGGAGCCACACGACACGCCGATCAGGAACGGCGGCTCGATTGAGCCGTCGCCGATCCGGCTGGTGCGGCCGTCGGTGGTGGCATCATCGGACAGCCGGCGTCCGTAGCCGGCCCACGTGCCCACCTTGCCGTCGTTCAACGCCCGCCACTTCTGGGCATCGAAGCGGGGGTTGGGAAACTTGCGATAGCCGAGCGCTCCGGTCGACGTTCCGAACGCGAGATCGCAGGAGGACTGGCGCTGATCGCCGGGTCCATGCACATCGTTCTGCGCGATGGGCGCGTCCTGGAAGTCGCAGGCCGGATCGCGATATCCCTCCTTGCCTACGTGTGGCAGCAGCGCCTCGTCGCCGGCGCAGTAGTCGAAGCCGTAGGTTTCCTCCATGCTCCGCGCCGGGCATCCGGGCGAGCCTGGCGTGCAGCAGTCCGGATCGTTGATCAGGCCCCAGGTCTTGAAGCGCTGAGCACGCTCATCCGCGCGCAGGACCCTGTACCAGTCGATCCACACGCCGAGGCGCTGCTGGAACACGTAGGTGTGGAACCGCGCGTTGCCTGCGGTGGCCTTGTACCAGATCTCGCGCCCGGCACGCTGTGAAGGCGTCAGGCCGCTTTCGCCTAGATAGAAGCCCGATGTCTGGGCCGCGCTGGTTGCCACCGGTGCATCGCGCGCCGGCGCCGATTCGTTGGCGCTGTCGCGGTCTGACGACAGCGCAACCGACAGGGCCGAAACCAGCACCAGCCCCAAGCTCACAAACACGCCTCGCTTCATGGTCCCCCCGGATTGAATCCGGTTCTCGCGGGCACCGCCTGCACCGGTCTGGTGAACGCGGGTCGCGCGAGAACTCGACTTGCTGCGCTGCGTTTGTCGATCTGCCGCCTGTGCAACGTGGAGGCACGTCTACTGTATAGCGCCTTCGCCCGTCCGCGCAAGGTGCCGGAAGGAATATGTCCTTGGTATGACGCGAGAAATGCCGCGGCGAAGGCGGACGATCGCGTGCAACCTCAGCGCTTCATCGGCAGCAGCGAGGCGGTGCACGCCGGGAGTCGGCTGCGCGATTGGGACTGGCGTTCGTACGGGAAGACGGCGCTCGGCGGATGCACGAGCGGATGCAGATCAGGATGCGAAAGATCGCCGCGGGCAGCGGCGATGCCAGCGCCCGTCAGTCGAGAGCGAACTCAGTGTGCCGGTTTGATGCTGACCGGCGCTTCGCCGGTGAGCGCCCGCAGGAGCTGGGTGAGACGGATCTCGCCGTCACGCGCCAGTCCGCTCACCTGCGGCTCGGATTTGGCCTGCGCACGCGCAGACGCCCGCCGGCCGGCGCCCTGCGCCGTGCGCCGCGTGCTCTGCGTTGCCTTACGCGATTTCATGGGTTAATGCCTCCTGCATGCAATAGCGGCATGCCGGGCAGCCGACTTTAGCCCGGAACCCGCCGCTCGCCCACGGCCGCGCCCCGGAGCGAGCCCCATGTTGTGTTCGTCCGTCCAGCCGTGAGGCGGCCGGCGGGCTTGCCGCTCACCCCGGCTTCGGGCCATGCCGCGCCAGGGTTTCGACCGCCTCGTGGGCGCTGAGGAACACCCGCCCTGGCGCGAGGTTCTGGATCAGTGCGGTATGCTTCAGGTGGTCCATTACCGGCCCTTTGACTTCGGCCAAATGCAGCGTGACGTCGGCCAGGCGCAGGGAATGCGCGAGCTTGCCCAGCATCTCCAGCGCGCTCAAGTCCACACCGTTGATGCTGCTCGCCACCACGACCAGATGCTTGAGGCGAGGTCTGCCTGCCACCCGCTCCATGATCGTCTCTTCCAGGTAGGCGCTGTTGGCGAAGTTGAGGTGCTCGTCGACCCGCAACAACAGGATCTCCGGCCAGGTCTCCAGGTGATCGTAGCGTTTGACGTTGCGGAAGTGCTCGCTGCCAGGCAGCCGGCCCAGTTCCGCCACGTGCGGCCGGGACGCCCGCCACACATACAACAGGAGCGACAACACCACACCGAGTGTCAGGCCCGCCTCGATACCGACCAGCAGCACACCCAGGAAAGTGCCCAGCAGCACGAGTCCGTCGTGGCGGTCGTAGCGCCACGCCTCGACTGCCCCGTGGAAATCGATGAGCCTCGACACCGCTACGATGATGATGGCCGCCAGCGCCGCCTTCGGCACCTGCGCCAGCGCGGGCGTGAAGAACAGTGCGACCGTTCCGACCAGCAAAGCCGTCAGGATGGTGGCGGCCTGAGTGCGCGCGCCGGCGCTGTAGTTCACCATGGTGCGGCTGAACCCACCCGCCACCGGCATGCCACCAGACACAGCCGCGGCCAGGTTTGCCCCCCCCAGAGCGATCAGCTCCTGGTTGGGATCGATGGTCTGGCGATGCCGGTTCGCCAGTGTCTTGGCGATGGACACGCTCTCCACGTAGCCCACCAGCGCGATCAGGAGCGCGGACGGGAACAGCTCGGCAAGCGTCTCCAACCCCGGCACGGCGAAGCCGAAATCGGGCAGTCCTGTGGGGAGGGTGCCGACAACTGCGACACCATGACCGGCGTCGAGCCTGAAGCCTGCAACCAGAAAGGTCGTCACCAGCACCACCGCCAGCGGCGCCGTCTTGCCGATGACCCCTGCATGCGCCGCGGTCATGCCCGCCCGCACCAGCGCGCGCTCCAGCGGTCGGCCGGAAAGCAGAAGCAGCATGACACTGAGGGCCCCGAGCCCGAGGGTCGGCAGATTCAGGTTGCGCAGCGCCTCGAGCGCCAGCCTCGGAGCGTCCGCGAGCGGCAGGTGCTTCGGCATCGTGAGGCCCAGCAGATGAGGGAGCTGGGCCAGGATGATGATGATCGCCGCCGCCGAGGTGAACCCGGACAGCACCGGATGACTGAGGAAATTTGCCAGCACGCCGAGCCGCAGCGCGCCGAGCACCAGCAGCACAATGCCGGCGAGAAACGCCAGCAACAGCGCACTGGAAACATAGTCGGCTCCGGGTGAAAGACCGGCGAGCGCCTGCGCCACCATGATCGCCGCCACCGACACCGGCCCGACAGCGAGTGTCCGGCTGGTGCCCAGGAATGCGTAGACCAACGGCGGCAGGATTGCCGCGTACAGGCCGGCCTGCGGCGGCAGACCGGCGAGCAGGCCGAAGGCCATCCCCTGCGGGACCAGCAGGATGGCGGTGACGATCCCGGCCAGCAGGTCGCCGCTCAGGTCCTCACGCGTGTAGGCCCTGCCCCAGCCGAGGATCGGCAGCAATCGCTCGAGCCGCCCGTGCCGCCGTTGCGCCATGCTCGTTCTGGTCGTCGCTGTCGGGTTTATTGTGGTTGTTGCCGTCGAGTCTGCGACGTGCATTGTATCGGCACCCGCGGCCACACAACAGAATCGGGCGCCGGAGTCACCTCCGGCGCCCGTTATGACAGACCTGCTCTCAGCGGACTACCGCGTGAGGACGCGCGACCGGCAGCCCGGCGGCGGCCCACGCTTCGGTGCCACCGACGACGTTGTAGAGCTGACGGAACCCGAGCTGGTGCAGGCGGTGAATGGCCATCTGCGAGCGAGCGCCCGACTTGCAGATCAGATAGACGGGTTTGTGCGCGTCCAGATGCGCGACCGCCGCGGGATCCATCCGGTCGAGCGGAATGTTCTCGGCGCCCTCCGCGTGGATGGTGGCGTACTCGGCGGGCCCGCGCACGTCGATCAGGTTGAGGGGTGCGGATTGCCGCTTCTCCCAGAGCTGGGCGGGCGTGATGCTGTACATGCTGGTTTCCTCTCGTGGTCACAGGCGCCCGGTACGTCGGGCAGCATGGCACGCGAGCTTAGCGGGCATCGGTCGGGCCGTCGGTGACCAAAGTCCCAGACCGGCTGCGCGGCGAAGCGCCGCCGGCGGAGGCTGGTCAGCTTCGCGCGATATACCCGTAGCGCAGATTGCTGGGCGAAGCGCCGTTGCGCTGGTACTCCGCCTTCGTCATCGCGAGCCGGTCGGCCAGACCGGCGTAGGTGACCGGCTCGATGCCGTAGAGCCGCGCGGAAGTCTCCCCGAAGATCGCGCTCTTCACGCGCCCGGTCGCGGTGCCGAGCGGGGCAAACCCGAACTTCTGCTGCATGTCCTCAGGGATCTCCAGCCGGCGCAGCCCTTCGATCTGCCACTGCGGCGCCCCGGTCCACACGGCGTCCGTCCCCCAGACGATGTGATCGGCACCCAGCCCCTTGACGAGGATGCCCATGATCGCCGCACACAGGCGCGGCTGAGCCACCGTGGTCATGGCGAACACCTGACCGAGATCGCCGTACACGTTGCGCACGCCGAACTTCTCCGGGATCTCGGCAAGATCGCTCACCCAGTCGATGCGCCCGGTCTGCTCGAACTGCGCGAGCGCCTCCTCGGGCGTGCCGCCGCCCGGGAAGCGATAAGCCGAGTGATAGATGATGAAGTTGAGCATGGGCCAGTCTTTCGCCGCCCGGCCCACATCGCGCACGTCGCAGTATTCGCGCAGATGCGGATACTGCTTCTCCACCGAAGGCGGGAACAGGCCCTTGTGCACGCAGACGTTGCGGATGCCGACTTTCCACAGCCGCTCATAGAAGGGATACAGACGCCGCTCGTCGTCCATCCGCCAGGGATGGCGGCTCAGATCCTTGTGCGTGTTGTCACCGATGGTGTAGCCCTTGAAGGAGTCCGGCTTGTCCTCCTCGATGGCCCGATCCACTTCCTCGACCCAGCCGAGCTGCCCGGGTGTGAAGATGGCGTGGCTCAACATCCGGCGCGATCCGGTCATCTCGTTGACACGCGCCCGGGCTTGCGCGGTCATCTGGTTGGTCAGGAACCAGTCCTCGGGGCGTTCCGAGGGGGCGCTGCTGATGATCGCGATCTTGGTGTCGCTGTCGAGGAACACCTCCTTGAAGTAGTTCTCGAACTTGAGGTCCTCGAGGCTCTGGGGCTTGTCCACCAGTGCGGGGTTCCAGCCGGCCTTGCCCACCGCCTCGCGCATGCGCACGAAGCCCTCCAGCCGGGTGTCGTCGCGCAGGAAGTGCGTATGCCCATCGAAGATGAACTGGCCGCCGAGCTGGTTCGCACGCTCGTCGGCCAGCTCCTGTGTGGCGGCCTCGGCCCGGCTCACCTGGAACAGCGGACCGTACACTTCGTTCATGGTGAGATAGGCGGCGGCCATGCCGGCCGCGGTACGGAGAAACTGCCGGCGGGTGATGCCTTGCCTGCGCGCCAGCTCGTCGGCCAGCAGTTCGAGCCGCGCCTCGACCTCGCGCTGCTTCGCCGTCTGCGGGACGGGCAGATATTCGTCGCTGGAGACGATCTGCGTAGGGATGGGGGTGTCGGCGGCGGCCAGCTCGGCGGGGGCGAGCCCCGCCCGCTCGTCATCGGTCAGCAGGTTCACGGGTGGTCTCCGGATGGGCAGGTACGGTTGTGTGAGCGCGCCGCACCGCCGAAGTTCACCGCACAAGGTGACACGTCGATTACACCGTCACGCCCAGACGGGCTGCTCGGAAAGCCGTCGTGCCCTTGATCGTTCCGGTTTTCTTCGTGTCTTCGTGGTGAGCGGTCGAACTAGTGTGTCTCACCACTAGTCCTCGGCTGTAGCCGGCTTCGGCGGCGCCTTCAGCGTGTGCGGCTTGAGCTTGTCCGGCAGCACGCGCCCCATCCGGGCACGGTGTCCGGCGTAGTGGCCCATGTCCTTGCCACGGATGGTGATCTCCTTCTCGCGCCCGCGAGAGATCCCGACAAGCATCAGGCTGGGCTGGTCGGACACGACAACCGCGACGAGCTTTTCGCCTTTCTCGAGGCCCATGATGATCACGCCGCGCCCCTTGGACATCTGCTTCATCTCGGCGACCTGGAACAGCAGCATGCGCCCCTGCTCCGACACTGCCGCGACGTAGTTGCCCGGCACATCCTCGTACATGAACGGCGGGATGGGCGTTTCGCCCTCCTCTACGCTCATGAACTCGCGGCCCGCCTTGCGATTGGACATCATGTCCGCGATCTTGGTGAGGAACCCATAGCCGCCGGAGGATGCCACCAGAACGCTGGTCTCCGCCTTGCCGGCCACCACGTACATGATGTGCGCGCCCTCCTGCACCTCGACCAGGGAGGACGCCGGCGCGCCGTCGCCGCGGCTGGGCGGAAGCTGCGAGGCCTCCACCGTGTAGGCGCGGCCCTTGGAATCCAGGAACACCACCGGGTCGACAGTCCGCACCTGGATCAGCGCGAGCAGACCGTCGCCCTCTTTGAATGACAGCGTGGTCGGATCCACGCCCCAGCCCTGGCGGGCGCGCACCCAGCCCTTGCGGGAGAAGATCACCGTGACCGGCTCGTCGATCACCGGCGTCTCGAGCTCGGCCTTCTCGGCTTCCTCGATCTTGGTGCGGCGCTTGTCGCCGAAGGTCTTGACGTCGTCCTCGATCTCGCTGACCACCAGATCCTCCAGCACCTTGCGGCTGCCCAGGATCTTCTCGAGCTGCTTCTGCTCCTTGCGCTTCTCGGCCAGCTCCTGCTCGATCTTGATGTGCTCGAGCTTGGCGAGCATGCGCAGGCGCATCTCCAGGATGTCCTCGGCCTGGCGCTCGCTCAGCCTGAAGGCCTTGATCAGATCGGCTTTGGGATCCTCGGCATTGCGGATGATCTCGATCACCTTGTCCACGTTGAGGAGCACGATCATGCGCCCCTCGAGAACGTGGATGCGGTCCAGCACCTGGCTCAGGCGATACTGAGTGCGGCGGGTAACCGTGGTGAAGCGGAACTGCAGCCACTCCGATAGGATCTCGCGCAGGTTCTTGCCGGTGGGACGCCCGTCCAGCCCGACCATGACCAGGTTGATCGGGACATTGGTCTCCAGACTGGTCTTGGCGAGCAATAGATTCACGAACTCGGTCTCGTCGATCCGCGAGGTCTTGGGCTCGAACACCAGCCGCACCGGATGCTGCCGGTCGCTCTCGTCGCGCGCCTTGTCCAGCATCGACAACACCAGCTGCTTCTCGCGCGTCTGCTCTGGCGTGAGCGACTTCTTCCCGGCCTTGGGCTGAGGGTTGGTGCTGGCGTCGACCTCCTCCAGGACCTTCTTCGTCGAAACGCCCGGGGGCAGCTCGTACACCACCAGCTGCCACTGACCGCGCGCCAGCCGCTCGATGCTCCAGCGTGCCCGCACCCGCACCGAGCCGCGCCCGCTGGTGTAGGCCTCCTTCAGCTCCGCGCGCGGCGTGATGATCTGTGCGCCGCCCGGGAAGTCGGGGCCTTTGACGTGCTTCATGATCCCGGCGATGGAGAGCTCGGGATCGCGCACCATGGCGATGGCGGCCTGCGCAACCTCGTTCAGGTTGTGGCTGGGGATCTCGGTGGCCATCCCCACCGCGATGCCCGAAGCGCCGTTCAGCAGCACTACTGGCAGGCGCGCAGGCAGCACGACCGGCTCCTCGCGCGTACCGTCGTAGTTCGGTACGAAGTCCACCGTGCCCTGATCCAGCTCGGACAGCAGCACCTCGGCGAACTTGGTCAGACGCGCTTCGGTGTATCGGTACGCCGCCGCTTCGTCTCCGTCGCGCGAGCCGAAGTTGCCCTCGCCGTCCACCAACGGATAGCGCAGCGTGAAGTCCTGCGCCAGGCGCACCAACGCGTCGTACACGGAAGCGTCGCCGTGCGGATGGTACTTCCCGAGCACGTCACCCACCACAGCTGCCGACTTCGTGCGCTTGGTGCCCGCGCGCGTGCCGTTGTCCCACATGGTGTAGAGGATGCGGCCCTGCACCGGCTTCTGGCCGTCGCCCACGCGCGGCAGCGCGCGGTCCTTCACCGTGGCGATGGCGTACTGCAGATACTGCAACGACGCATACCGTCCCAGCGGCAGCGCATCGCCGAACTCGCCCTGCATCGGCGCGAAGTGCGGCGGTAGGTTGCCCCCGCCGGCGCCACCTGCCACCGGCTGCGTGGCCTGCTTCTCCGGCTTGCGCGGCTCACCGCGATTCGCCGCCGGGCGATCCTTCTCGGCTACTGCCGTGTCCTCGCCGGTGCCGAACAGATCACCGGTGGTATGGTCTGAGCGTTTTTTGCTGTCCATATGCTGTCACCTCACCTCGGCCCTCTCCCGTCAAGGGAGAGGGCCGCAAAACGCGCCTCGCGCGCCTGCCCATCTGCCGTCACCTTCACCCCTGCCCTCTCCCGTCAAGGGAGAGGGGGCCTAAGGCGCCTTCGTGCCTCGCCCCTCACTCCTGACTCCTCACTCCTCACGCCGTCAGGTAATGTCCGCCTCCACCAGATTCCCGAACGTCTCCATCCACTCGCGCCGCTGGGAGGCGTTCTCGCGCGCCATCATCATGTTGAAGATGTCGCGCGAGATGTCCACACCGTCCTCCAGCGAGACCGGCAGCACGCGGCGCGTATCGGGGTTGAGGGTGGTCTCCCAGAGCTGCTCGGCGTTCATCTCGCCCAGGCCCTTGAAGCGGCTCACCGTCCAGCTGCCCTCTCGCACACCCTCATCGACCAGTTTCTCCTGCAGGATGGCGAGCTCCTGCTCGTCCAAGGCGTAGAGCTTGCGCGCCGGCTTGTTCTTGCCGTGCGCGGGCACGTCGATGCGGAACAGCGGCGGCTGTGCGACGAACACATAGCCGTGCTCGATCAGCTTCGGAAAGTGGCGGAAGAACAGCGTCAGGAGCAGCACCTGGATGTGAGCGCCGTCCACGTCAGCATCCGCCAGAATGATGATCTTCTTGTAGCGCAGGCCCGACAGGTCCACGCTGTCGCCCAGCTTGTGGTGATCGACGCCGATGGCGAGCGCGATGGCCTCGATCTCCTTGTTGGCGTACAGGGTCTCGGGGCTGTCCTGCCAGGTGTTCTTGGGCTTGCCCTTCAGCGGCAGCACGGCCTGGAACTCCTTGTCCCGTGCCTGCTTCGCCGACCCTCCGGCGGAGTCGCCCTCGACGATGAACAGCTCGTTGCGGTCCGGGTCGTCCGATGCACAATCGGTCAGCTTGCCCGGCAGCACCGCCACGCCGGAGGTTTTGCGCCGCTCCACTTTCTGCGCTGCGCGGGTGCGCGCGGCTGCCTGGCTGATGACGAGCTCCGCGATGCGCTTGCCCTCGTCCACGTGCTGGTTGAGCCACAGCTCGAAGGGGTCGCGCACCATCTGCGCCACCAGCTTGACCGCATCGCGCGAGATCAGCTCGTTCTTCACCTGCCCCTTGAACTGGGGATCGAGCATCTTCACCGCCAGCACGAAGTTGGCGCGCGACCACACGTCCTCGGGAACCACCTTCAAGCCGCGCTGGCCCATGGCGTGGAGGTCGATGAAGTTCTTGATGGCGTTGTACACAGCCTCGCGCAGCCCGGCCACGTGCGTGCCGCCGTGCCGGGTGGGAATCATGTTGACGTAGCTCTCGGTGACCAGCTCACCGTCCGGAGTCCAGGCCACCGCCCACATGGCGCCCTCGCCTTCGGCGAAGCTGTCGCCTTCGGACTGCGCGGTGATGTAGCGCTCGCCGTGGAAGTGTGTGGCCACCGGCTCCTGGCCGGCGATGGCGGTGCGGAAGTAGCCCTGGATGCCCTCGGGGAAGTGCCAGGTCTGCCGCTCGATCTTGCCCTTCTTCTCCACGCCGAGGGTGAACTTCACGCCGGGCAGGAGCATGGCCTTGGCCCGCAGCAGCGCCGCAATGTCGGCAGCGACGATCTGGGGCGAATCGAAGTATTTCGGATCCGGCCAGAAGCGCACGCGGGTGCCGGTGTCCTTCGGCCCGGCGCTGCCGGTCTTCTTGAGCGGCTCCTTGACCTTGCCGTTGTCGGCGAACACGATGCGGTACTGGGCACCATCGCGCTTGACTTCGACCTCTAGCCGCTTCGACAGCGCATTGCTGACGCAGATACCCACACCGTGCAGGCCGCCGGCGATCCGGTAGGCCGCATCCTTGTCGGTCTTGCGGAACTTTCCTCCGGAGTGCAAGGTCGTGAAGATGACTTGCACCGCCGGGACCTTCTTCTTCGGGTGGATGTCGACCGGGATGCCGCGGCCGTCGTCGACGACCTCGGCCGAGCCGTCCTCGAACAGTGTCACCGCGACGTTACCGGCGAAGCCCGCCAGGCCTTCGTCGGCGGCGTTATCGATGATCTCGACCAGGGCGTGGTTGGGGTTGACCGGATCGGTGTACATCCCCGGGCGGTGCAGGATGGGCGAGAGATCCTCCAGGATCTCGATATCTTCCGCCGTATACTCGGCTGCCTTGCGTGCCATGGTTTACCTCATTGACTGCGTTTGACTGCCGCCGCTGCGGCCCGCCGTTTCTGAACCTGTCCGCCCTCGCGTCCGAGCCTGGCCTGCAGCTCGCGCACCGCGAGGTCCTGCACGTTGCCGCCCCCGGCTCGAATGGCATCTACCAGCGCGAGCAGCTCGTAAAGCTTCGGGTCGCGCCGTGCCGCTTGCGGCACCGACTTGTAGAGCGGCGAGAACTCGGTGCCGCGCACCTCCCCATCCGGATCAGGCCACACCGGGGGGGGCTCTTCCGATTGTGGCAGTATCCCGCTCAGCGGCGGCGCGGCCTCGGCGGTGGGCATCCCCAGCGTCATCCCGCCGCGCGCCGGCGTGAACACATATTTCAGCCCGTGCACCAGAAACTCCCCCAGGGCATCGGCGTCCGCGTAGCCCCAACCGTCGTCGAGCTTCATTAGCGACGCCTCCAGGGCACGCTTGACGGCGGCATGCACCTCCGAGGCCGACATTCCCAGCTCGTAGGCGAGCTGGCTGTAGGACCAAGGCGCACGCTCCAGCGCAACGATCTTGAGCAGGACGAAGACGTCCTGGGGCTTGAGGCTCACGGCTGACGTATCGGCTCCTTGGCGTGGGGCTGCACCCTCGCCAGACCGGATGAGGAGGGAGGGCCTCCGCGATCCCTCCCGTTCAGGCCGGCCGGGGAGTACAGTCTATTCGCGAATCGCGAATAGCGAAAGACGTGCCGGGTGGCCGGCGCCGGGCTGTCGTCCGGCGGCGTCGCCGGGTGGCGCGGGCTTGATCGAGATCATGCCGCGAGCGTAGCGGTAGACTAAGTTGTTCTTGTAATCGTTCGAGATCAACAACAAGGAGATCACATGGCGGCACTGACCCAGGAACAGACCCGGCGCCTGCGGAAGGCGCTCGACGAGCGCTATGCGCTGCTGATCGAGGAGGTGCGCACCGAGCTCGAGCGCTCGGGCGAACAGCACTACATCGACCTCGCGGGGCGTGTAACAGACTCGGCGGACGAGGCGGTGGCGGATGTCCTCGCGGACCTGAACGCGGCCATCATCGACCGCCAGGTCCACGAGATCCGGGACATCGAAGCCAGCCGCCAACGGATGGAGGCCGGCACCTACGGGCGATGCATCGATTGCGGAACGGACATCGGCTTCGAGCGGCTGATGGCCTATC
Organism: Burkholderiales bacterium; assembly: GCA_036787045.1. Lineage (GTDB taxonomy): Bacteria > Pseudomonadota > Gammaproteobacteria > Burkholderiales > SHXO01 > SHXO01. The sequence goes on from DAIQQA010000001.1 coordinate 75,045, forward strand.
CCACCGCCAAGCGCTGCATCCAGTGCCAGAGCCAGCGCGAGAAGGGCTACGCGCACGGCGGCACGCCGCGGCTGTAGTGTACTTCCAAGGCATGAACCACGGAGGACGCGGTGGACACGGAGGAAAAGCGATAAGCGCTAGGATCGAGATAGGTCGGCGCATCCCACGCACCGTTGGCCTAACGGGCCCAACAGCAAGTGCGCAGGTACGCTACCGCGCAAGAACCGAAGCGTGCCGTCCCAGCTTCCCGTGGCACCATTGGTCCGTTCTCTTCGAAGTCCTCCGTGTCCACCGTGTCTCCGTGGTTCAATAGCGGTCTCGCAGGAGGGCTCGGAAGCATATGGCAGTAGAAATCGCACTGATTGTGGGCGCTGGCAGCGGCCTGTCGGGGTCACTGGCGCGGCTGTTCGCGCGAGAGGGGATGCAGGTGGCACTGGCCGCGCGCCGGGTCGACAAGCTCGCCGAGTTGTGCGGGCAGACCGGGGCCCGGGCCTATCCCTGTGACGCTGCCGACCCGGCGCAGGTCGAATCGCTGTTCGATGCCGTCTCGCGCGACCCGGGCGAGCCCACGGTAGTGGTGTATAACGCCAGTGCGCGTGTGCGCGGGCCGATCGAGTCGTTGGACCCGGCACGTGTGATGGACGCGCTCGCGGTCAGCGCCTTCGGTGGGTTCCTGGTCGGTCAGCAGGCCGCCCGGCGCATGCTGCCGCGGGGCTCGGGCACCATCCTGTTTACTGGCGCCACAGCGAGCGTGAAAGGCTTCCCGCAATCGGCCTCCTTCGCCATGGGCAAGTTCGCGTTGCGGGGCCTGGCGCAATCCATGGCCAGGGAGCTCGCCCCCAAGGGAATCCATGTCGCGCACGCGGTCATCGACGGGGGCATTGCGTCGAGCTACGCCAAGACCGACGAGGAGCGCGCCAGCGACCGCTATCTCGCGCCCGACGCCATTGCGCAGACCTTCCTCCACCTGCATCGGCAGCATCGCAGCGCGTGGACCTGGGAAGCCGAGGTCCGCCCCTGGACCGAGACGTTCTGAGACCGGCATGCAGCGTAGATTCACATCCTGGAAGCCGAAGATGAACCGCGGAGGACGCAGAGGACGCGGGGTGAATTGATGTATTGCCTAGACCGATCCGCTCTTCATCGGGGTGAGCCCGATCCGATGCAGAAGCCCGTTGTCGCGCCTCCGCGTCCTCTGCGTCCCCCGCGGTGAACTGCTCTGCCTTGATCGTCCTGGCGGCCCTGGCGTTGCCGCTGAGCACGGGTCTGGCCGGCGCACAGAGCGCGGTCATCCCGAAGAAGCATCAGGCGCTTTATCGCCAGCTCGGTGGACAGCTCGCCCAGTTCGCAGCCACAGTCCCGGGAACGGGCAGCGACCGGCCTGTCCTGCGCGGCGCCGCGTGGACAGCTGCCGGCTGCGAGCCCGTGCCCACACTCCTCGACGAGACGCGGCGGGAGCGTGCACTGCGAGAGCTGGACGCCCTAGCGCGGGCCGGCGCACAACTCGTGACGCTGGAGGTGTGCTATCCACTGATCTCCCCGCAGTTCCAGGATTCGCGCCCGGTCCTCGAGCGCTACGCCAATCTCGCCAACGCGGTGCGGTTGCGCGGACTGAAGCTGCTGGTGCGCAGCCGCGCACTGGCGCCGACCGATGGCAGCATCGTCGCACGCCGCTACTACGTGCGCATGGGCAAGCAGCGCTTCTTCCTCGAGCGTTACGAAGAGGCAAAGAGCATCGCGCTGGCGCTGCAACCCGACTACCTCACCCTGGTGGCGGACCCGCTCCGCGACACGGCGGGGCTCAAGCTCACCGCGCGCGATTGGCGCACCTTCCTGCGCAAAGCGAATGCGGATATGAAAGCGGATCTGGGAGACTTCGCGCCCGCGCTGGGCGGCGGCCTGGCACTGTCGGCCAGCGCCGAGCTGGTCGATGCTTTCGCCGCCGTCCCCGGGCTGGACTACATCGACCTGCGCGTGGATCGGCTGGCCACACCGAAGGAGAAGCTTCTGCCGCGTTTGCTGAGCTGGCCGGAGCGGATCCGCGCGATCGATCCCGGCAAGCGCCTCCTGATCGGCGACGCCTGGCTCTACAAGGCTGGCGCGGAGGAGGCTGCCGGCGCACTGCCGCAGCCGGGGATCACGGCGCGAGACGTTTACAGCTTCTGGGCGCCGCTCGACATCGACTTCTTGCGCGTGCTCGTCCATGCCGCCCATACCGGGAACATCGAGGCAGTGGTGGCTTCACAGCCTCGCTACCTGTTCGCCTACCTGGACTTCTTCGACCCGACCACGTTCCGCGCCACACCGCTGCTGCTGATGGAGCTGGCTGAGCGCCAGGCTGGGTATGCGATGGCGGGCGATCGGCTCACAGACACCGGCAAGGCGTTCGGCGCGCTCTAGTACCGAGACACATCAGTAGCGGAACATCGTATGTTAGAGCTGGCGAGCGCCGGAAGCCCTCATAGCCCCTGGCTCCGGTTTTCTTCGTGCCTTCGTGGTAATTAGTGTGTCGCAGCACTAGCCCGCGCGCCGATCACGCGCTCGCACCGCGTCTACCATGTGGTCGCACGCTGCCCCTGGGCGCCAGTGGACGCCACGCATACTTGGCCTATTGTGAACTCCGCCCGTCCCCGGCCTGCAGGCGAGTCGCGCAATGCTGCGCGGGTGCGTCGTGCCGCGCAGCGGACCCGCCGCCCCGCCGCAGCAGGGGCTGGGCGCGGATGCCCGGTGAGCGCGCCCAGCCCCAGTTTGCAAACACCTCGGCCACACGGCCCGCCTCTGTCACTGGAACGAAACCTGCTGACCAACGGGGCAAGGATGGCGCAAGTGCGCCATATGTAAAGGGTTTGTGAAGCGAGGCAGACAATGAGCGCAGACATCGACCTGAAAGCCTGCACGATCCTGGAGCGCCTGAGCGAGCAGCTGGCGGACGCGACCGTAGACTACTGCTGCACCCAAGACATACACGAGTTCATGATCACTCGTGCCGGCCTTACCCACGAGCTTGGTTTTCTGGAGCGGGTGCTGGAGCTGCGGGAGCTTCCCGACATCGAGCAGGTCGTGAACAAGCTGGTGGACGAAATCAAGGGCAGCAGCCAGCCGCGTCGCATCCGCGTCGGGAACAACGCCTCCTGATCCAACGCCCCCTCTTGGCGCCGCATCCCGCAGGCGCCGTCCCCGGTTTTACCCTACTGCGCCACTCCGGCGCGCCGCGTCCTAACAGGCGGTCGAACACAGGGCTGCGGAAGCGCCCGGATGTCTGACCGCCACACCTCGACGCCCTGCGGTCGCCTTTCGGCGCGTTAGCTGCGCTCCAGTTCGCCCACGCGCACGCCCAGGAGCCGAACGCGCCGGTCCAGCTTGACGCGGCCGAGGCATTCGAAGACGGCCTTGCGGATCAGCAGAGGGTCGCGAGTCGGTGCCGGCAGCGTCTTGTCGCGCGTGTGCGTCTCGAAGTCCGCGAAGCGGATTTTGATGCCGACGGTGCGGGCGAGGTAGCCGTCGTCCTTGAGATCCTCCGCCACGCCGCGCGACAGCTCGGCCAGGCGCCGCGCGATCGTCTGCCAGTCGGCCGTGTCCTGTTGAAAGGTGCGCTCGCGGCTGCGCTGCTTGGGCTCCCAGTGGGTCACCAACGGCCGGTCGTCGATGCCGTGCGAGGCCTGGTACAGAAATAGACCATAGGACTGCCCGAACCGCGCCATCAGCTCGTCCAGCGGCAGGGCTGCCAGCTCGCCGATGGTGTGGATGCCCATACCTGCGAGCCGCTCCTCCGTCTTGGGACCGATGCCCGGCACTTTGCGCACGCCCAGCGGCCAGATCTTCGCTTCGAGGTCGCCCGCGCCAATCACCGTGAGCCCGTCGGGCTTGTTCATGTCGGACGCGATCTTCGCCAGCCTCTTGTTGGGTGCCACGCCGATCGAGCAGCTGAGCCCCGTTTCCTCCCGTACGCAGCGCTTGATGTCGCGCGCGATCGCGTCTGCCGGCCGGTCGCTGCCGGTAACCTCGAGATACGCCTCGTCGATGCCAACATCCTGCGTCAGCGGCGAGAAGCGACGCAGAATGTCCTTGACAATGCGCGACATGCGGCTGTACTCGGCATAGTCCACCGGCAGAAAAATGCAATCGGGGCACAGCTTATGTGCGGTGCGCAGCGGCATGGCCGAATGCACGCCGAACTTCCGCGCCTCGTATGAGGCGGTAGAGACCACCCCGCGGCGGGTCGGGTCTCCTGTTGCACCGATCACCAGCGGCCGGCCCTTCAGCTCCGGACGGCGCAGCAGCTCCACCGCCGCGAAGAAGGCGTCCATGTCCACGTGCAGAACCTGGCGGGGCGGTCCGTGCGGCTCGCCCAGTGATTCGGTCGCTTCGATCTTCAATGCCCCGGGAAGCCGTACAATCCCACCGCCGACGCGCATGCGTCCGAACCCGTGAGCCCGATTGTGTTCGACACGATTCTATTCGACCTGGGCGGTGTTCTCATCGACTGGAACCCGCGCTACCTGTATCGGCCGTTGTTCGGCGGAGACGACGCAGCCATGGAGGACTTCCTGGCGCGTGTTTGCCCGCCCGAATGGAACCTCGAGATGGACGCCGGCCGGCCGTTTGCCGAGGCGGTGGCCGAACGCCAGCGCCTGTTCCCCGAGCACGCCGAGCGCATCGCCCTGTGGCATACCGGCTGGCCGCAGATGCTGCGCGACCAGATCCCCGAGACGGTCGAGGTGCTGGCCGCGCTGCGCGAGCGCGGTCACCGCTTGCTGGCGCTCACGAACTGGTCCGCCGAAACCTTTCCGATCGCACGCCAGCGCTTCGCGTTCCTGGGCTGGTTCGAAGATATCGTGGTCTCCGGCGAGGTCAAGCTCGCCAAGCCCGACCGGCGCATCTTCGAGCTCGCCATCCGTCGCGCCGGTCTCGAGCCGAAACGCACGCTCTACATCGACGACTCCGCCGGCAACGTCGAGGCCGCCAAGGCGCTCGGATTCCGTACACACCACTTCGAAAGCCCGGCCGGCCTGCGTGCGGAGCTCGACCGGCACGCTTTGCTCTAGAATCAGGCTGTCACTTCTCTTCAGCCTGGCCGGACCGAAACGAAAATCGCTGTCGCCGGATGCCCGAGTCATACGCCCCGCCCCGCGCTCCCGCGCCGCCTCTGCCCTGGCGGCTCGACGACATCGATCTGAGCGCCATCGACCGGGAACGGGTCCGCGGTGACGAGACCCTGTTCTTTCTGCTTGCAACCTCGTCTTTCGTCGAGATCGCGTCGGCGCTGTACACGCGCAACCTGTCGGCCTACTACACCGCCGACAACGCGGTGCTCGAATGGCTCAACGGTCACTGGGAGCAGGAAGAGGTCCAGCACGGCCGGGCGCTGCGTGCCTACGTGCAGGCGGTGTGGCCGGAGTTCGACTGGGAAGGCGCCAACACCGCGTTCTATGCCGACTATGGGGCGCGCTGCACACTGGACGAGTTCGAGCCGACGCAGGCGCTCGAGCTGGCGGCCCGCTGCGTGGTCGAGATGGCCACGGCCACGTTCTACCGGACGGTCCACGAGTATACCGACGAGCCTGTGCTCAAGACGATAACCGGGCACATCAAGAGCGACGAAGTGCGGCACTACAGCCACTTCTGGCGGTTTTTCGAAGAGTACCGCGCACGCGAGCAGGTCGGACGCATCAGGATCCTGCGGGCGATCATGCGGCGGGTGCTGGAGGTGGCGAACGACGACGGGCTGATCGCCTACCGCCACGCCTTCGCCGCGCGGTATCCGGACCGCAGCTTCGAGCGCCACCACTACGATGCGTTCCAGGCCGACCTGAAGCGCATCCTGCGCCGCCACTTCCCGATCGACATGAGCTTGAAGATGCTGCTCAAGCCACTCGACCTGCCCGCGGGGCTGCAGCGACTGGTCCTGCTGCCGGCGAGAAAGGGTGTCGGGCTGCTGCTGGCCTGAGCGCGTATGGCCGTCTCTCCGATCGGACCGGTCTCCAACGCGACCAACTTCATCCAGGTCGCGCTGTCGCCGCGCCTGCTCACGCCAGCCCAGGCCTTCACCGCGGTGCTGGAGACTTCGCTCAGCGGTCCGCCGACCTCGCCCGTTGCACTGGCCGGCGCGGCACGGCCCGGGGAATTCGCTTCCGCGCTGGAGCAGGCGCTGTTCCGAAACCTGGTGAATACCGTCGACCGCGTCGATCTCTCGACGCTGACATCGGGGCTCCAGCCTCTGTTCGCGGCCGAGCTCAGCTTGACCTCGCCGCTGCCACCGGACGCGCTGCTGCCCCTGCTCGCCGGCGCCTCGCCCGCCGAACGCGCGGTCCTGTCGGCCAGCCTCGCATCCCTGTTCAGCATCATCCAGCTGCTCGGTGCCGAGCCCGATCAGGAACCGCGGTTGGGCGGCCTGCTCGATACGCTCGCCTGAGCGTTGCGGAGGGTGCCGGCTATTCCTGGTTGATCCCGCGCAGGAAGTCGTCCAGCGTCTTGCCCGGCTCATCGGCAAACCCTCTGTCCGAAGCCAGGGCCTTCGAGATGCGATCGACGCGGAAGTTGCGAAAGTCCCGCCGCAGCTCGCACCACGCCGCCAGCGTCCACACCGCACCCCAGAAGTACAGCGCGAGCGGCCGCACTTCCCGGGTCGAGGTCTCGCCATCCTGGCGTCTGTAGTCGAAGCGCAGGACCCGCCGCTAATTGATCGCATCGCGCACGCAGTCCATGGTGCTGGTCACCTGGGCCGGCACGTTGAAGTCGAGCGCGAACAGGCGCGACCGGCGGATCTCCTTTCTCCGATCCGCCGGCAGCACTGCCTCGATCTTCACCAGGGAGCGGCGGGCCGCCTCCGACAGCGCAGTGCCGCCCCAGGCTTGCACGAAGCGCGCGCCGAGCACCAGGGCTTCCAGCTCCGCACGGTCGAACATCAGGGGCGGCAGGTCGAAGCCCTTGCGCAGCGCATAACCCACGCCGGCTTCGCCCTCGATAGGAACGCCGGACAGCACGAGGTCGCGCACGTCGCGGTAGATCGTGCGCTCGGAAACCTCCAGCCGTTGCGCCAGGTGGCGCGCGGTGGTGAGGCGCCGGCCGCGCAGCAGTTCGATGATCTGGAACAGTCGGTCGGCACGGCGCATGGGGTCGGAAGGCTCAGTGCAGCGAATGCATGCCCACGCGGTTGCCTTCGCTGTCGATGAAGTGCGCGTAGTAGCCCACCTCCTCGCTCAGAAAAGTCTTTGGCAATGCGACCTTGCCGCCTGCCGCCTCGACGCGCGCCAGGGGGACCGCCAGGTCCTGTCCGGCGTTGAGATAGACGACGGCGCCATCGGCTGCGGGAGCATAGCCGGGGCCGCTGATGACGCACCCTGAAACCGCCTGTCCGGCGTGGGGGAACAGCGCCATGACGTAGTCGCCCATGCGCTCGTCGGTGAGCTGCACCGAGAACACGGTCTCATAGAAGCGCTTCGCGCGTGCGAAGTCGCGGACGGGAAGCTCGAACCACACCGCCATGTTCTGCTTGGACATCTCGGATCCGGCCATCTTTGCCACTCCTTTCACTGGATATCGTGCGGGATCGCACGAGACACAGCATAGGCAGGGACTGCTGACAGCATCCTGTCAGCAGACTTGGCCGGTCATTCCGCCAGGCGGTATTCGATCATCTCGCCGCGCAGGTCGAAGTGGCCAGCCACCCAGTGACCGTCACCGTCGTACCACAGACTGCCGCGCAGGCGAGGCGTTGCGAAGGCATGCTCCCGCACGGGCACGGCAGCGCCGGCGAGCGTCATCTGCCCGGCCGACCGGGGTTCGGTGGTCAGGTCCAGCAGACTGCCGCTGTGCGCGTCGAGGATCCTGCGCTGGGTGAGGATGGCCCGGTTCCACAGGCTGTCGCTAGTGAATATCTCGTCCGGCAGCAGGGCTTCGCCGGGCGCCTCCAACCGGAAGCCGGAGTCACCGGCTGCGCCCCGCAGTCGAAGCGGCGCGCCCCCGTTCTCCCGCGTGGTCGCCGATAGCCGCGTCAACTTGCCGCGGCACCAGCGCTCCTCGCTCTCGTGATCCAGATCGTATAGCGTGATGAACCCGAGCTTGACCGTCAGAGCCACCCGGGTCAGAGCCTCGAGTTCGTCCTCGCGCTCGCGGAAGGCGACCTGGTGCTCGCCGATCGTGCGTCCCTGCCAGGCAATCAGGAACCGGCGGTCCAGTGGGGTGACCGTTGGTGCGGTCGGAGCTTTCTGGGTTCGCATGCGGCCAAGCTTAGCCGATCTGACCGATCACGAAGCCACCGGACGGCGTCCGCTCAGAGCCGCGCCGCCTGGAACGTATTGCAGCCCTCCAGATCCCCGGTCTCCAGCCCGTGCCGAAACCAGCGTGCACGCTGCTCCGCGCTGCCGTGAGTGAAGGAATCGGGAGAAACGTAGCCCTGGGCGCGCATCTGCATGCGGTCGTCGCCGATCTGGCTCGCTGCATTCAGCGCCTCCTCCACGTCGCCTTCCTCCAGGATCTGGCGCGAGCGGTCTGCGTGGTGCGCCCAGATCCCCGCCAGGCAGTCTGCCTGCAGTTCCATCCGCACCGAGAGCTCGTTGCCCTCTGGCTGTGAGACGCGCTGTTGGGCGCCGCGCACCTTGTCTGCGATGCCGAGCAGGTTCTGCACGTGGTGCCCGATCTCGTGGGCGATGACATAAGCCTGCGCAAAGTCGCCTGGGGCCCCGAAGCGCTCGCGCAGGTCGCCGTAGAAGTCCAGGTCGATGTACAGCTTGCGATCCGTCGGGCAATAGAACGGGCCGACCGCAGCCTGGGCGAACCCGCAGGCCGACTGCACCGCGCCGGAAAACAGCACCAGTGTCGGCTCCTGATATTGCGCGCCGACCTGCTGGAACAACGCGCCCCAGGTGTCCTCCGTGTCCGCCAGCACCACGGAGATGAACTCCTTCATGGGGTCGGGACCGGTCTGGTCGGACTGCGGCGCAGGCGTCTGGGTGTTGCTTTGCGTACCCATGCCCTGAATCAGCAGCCTGGGATCGACGCCGAAGACCAGCGCCAGGACGATGATCACGATTGCGCCGAGGCCGCCCCCGGCCAAGCCCGGCCATACACGCATGCCGCGGCGGTCCTCGACGTTCCCGCTCCTTCTGCCGGATTCCCAACGCATGCTTAGTTTCCCCCTATTTGAAGCTGACCGTTACACTCGGGTCGCCGGGCAGCCCAAGGTACTGCACGGTAACGGTCGTGCCCGGCTTGGTGGGCTGGAACGGCAGGAAGGCGCCAAGGCTGAGCAGGTCCCCTGCCTTCAGGCCCACACCGGAGCGCTCGAGGTCGTGCGCGAGCCACATGGCGGAGCTGAGCGGGTGACCCATGATCGCCGAGCCGGGACCGCGGGCGAGCTCGCGCCCGTCCTCGATCAGCACGACCGTCATGTTCGCCAGCGCGTCGATGAACTCGTCACTGGTCTGCATCGGGATGGGAGCGCCGAGTGCGCCCATGCGCGCACCCACATTGATCGCCACCAGCGCAGGGCCGTTGAGCGTCTCCTTCGAGTCGAGCAGCAGATCCGGCAGCTCCATGAACGGCACGACGAAGGACACGCTCTCCGCCGCCTCGCGGGCCGTGCGCGCGCGCAGCAGCCCCGCAGGATCCTCCACCTCCACGATGAGGTCGGCCTCCCATAGCGGGCGGGCGCCGAACTTCGCCGGCAGCTGTGCCCCGCTTCTCACCAGCATGTCGCGCAGCAGGAAGCCGCGCACCGGGTGATCCACGCCGAAGCGCACCTGCACGGCGGGATTGGTCAGCCCCGCTTTGTACCCTGCGACGGGCCCGAGCGATTCACTCAGTCGTCGCACGACCTTCGACTGTGCGCACAGGGCATCCTGCATGGTCAGGTCGGGACCGAAGCCCCGGCTTACCTGCAGGTCGCGGTAGTCGGACACAAAGGCGGCGACCTGGATATCGTCCGGGCAGGCGGCATGGACGCTGGCCGCGAGGCACGTCAGCAATAGAAACGCAACCGCGCTGCGGTACATGGAGTCCTCTCTTCGTTGACGCTCGCGGCCAAGTTTACTCCTACAGTCAACCGACGCCGCGCGCTGCGCCCGAAGCTCGGCCCAAGCTCTGGCAGCGACATCGACACCGCAGCCGCAAGGCAAGCGACGATGCGGGTGAGCCGATGTGCCGGACACCCGACTGCATGAGCTGGGGGACATCTCACAGGCGCGCCTTGGGTGGTGGCGCCAGCACTTCGTCGAGAACCTCGCGCACGAACGCACCGACTCGCGGCTCCTTGGACGCGCGCGGCCCCGCAACGTTGAGCACATGCGGGCGGTGCGCGTCCAGGAATGCGCGCAGCAGGCTGGGCGCATCCACGTGGGGATGCAAGTGCAGGCAAGGCTTGCGCCGGCGCCTGGCGCACTCACGCGTCTCACGCGACCCCCCGGACAGGCGCTTGGAGAGCGAAAAGATCACAGTGGCGTCGCTGTCGCGCACGTTCCAGTCTGTCCGCTGACGGTACTCGGCCGACGGTGTTTCGGTGAGCGGATAGCGCGGATCCAGCGGACCGTGCTCGGCCCGCCGACCGCGCGGGCACCAACCGCCGCAGCGGAGGCCGTGATCGAGCGCCCAGTCCAGGGCGCAGCGGTCCACACCGGTCTGTCCGCCGGAAACAAGCTTGAGCGCCTGCCAGCGAGCGCGGCTTTCAGTCATCGTGGTCCATCGGGTTTCGCGAGAAAGCGGCATCAGCTTCGCACCAACTCGTGTGAACACCACCGCTCGGAGCACTTTCAGACGTTGGCGCGAGCCGGCTCCACATGGCGGGATAGCCGCAGTAGTATTGTGCACGGCGGGAGATTGCAGCCCCAGACCCATGGATATCCCACATCACAAAATGAGGAGACTGACAGTGAACATCACTCTGACGTGTACGCGGGCATCCGCGCTGGCCCTCGCCCTTACTCATCTGCCCCTTGCCGTATCGCCCGCAAATGCAGCAAGCGCGCAGGAAGAGCACGTCATCATGGCTGAGGCGACGCTGGCCAATTTCCTGCGCGACCCGAACATGTCCTGGCTTCAGGAGAACCTCCACCGTGTGCATGGCCTCATCATCGTGCCCAAAGTCGTGAAGGCAGGGTTCATCTTCGGCGGTTCGGGCGGGCGTGCCGTCTACGTCGCGCGCGACGCCAAGGCGGGCAAATGGGTCGGACCTGCCTTCTACAATGTATCGACCGCGAGCGTGGGCTTCCAGATCGGGGTGGAAGTGGCCGAGGTGGTGGTCATGGTGATGTCCGAGAAGGGAGCCAACTCCCTGCTCGCAACCAGTTTCAAGATGGGCGGGGACGCGAGCGTTGCCGCCGGCCCCGTCGGGGCGGGAACCAAGGCGAGCGTCGAGGAGGACTTCATTTCCTTCAGCCGCTCGAAAGGCCTCTACGGCGGTCTCAATTTCGAGGGTAGTGTGGTGAAGACGGCGGATGACTGGAACCGGGGCTACTACGGCAAGCCGGTGCTCCCACCCGACATTCTGCTCACGCAGTCGGTACATAATCGGCAGGCCGACGACCTGTTGAAGATGGTGGCAGGGGCTGCGCAACCGAGGTAGCGCCAAGAAGCGATTCTCGTCGCCGACCTCGATGGGGCGTGCTGCCAGGGTGGCTGCGTCATCCCGGTGACGAAGCGCTGCGCCTGGTCTCCAACTCGCCGAGCTCCAGTTCGCGCTGCTGGCTGACCACAGCATTCACCGCCTCCGCTGGCGTACCCACGCCTTCCAGCACACGCGCTGCAAGCTGGAGGCTGGACTCGACGGTCTCCGGCACAACACCGGTAGCGCCGGCCTGCAGCAACGTTTTCGCGTGGACTGCATCCCGCGCCCGCGCGAAGACCGGCAGCCAGGGCCATTGCCTGCGCACTGCCTCCACCGTGTGCGAGGCAGCCAGCGGGCTGTCCATGGTGATGACCAGGGCCTGTGCAGACTCGACGTGAGCGCGGCGCAGGATGTCGGCACGGCTGGCGTCGCCGTAGAACACCGGCAGCCCCGCGGCACGCTGTGCACCGACCGCCGGACCGTCGAGATCCAGCGCAACGTAGGGCAGGTTCTGAGCGTCGAAGATGCGCCCGAGCATCTGCCCCACACGTCCGAACCCGGCGATGATCACGTGCCCCTCGAGGCCTTCGATCTCTGGGCTCCCGCCGGCTCCGCCGACGTGCGTGCGCTGCTCGATGAAGCCGGCGAGTCGACGTGCCAGATGCGCCACCCCGGGCGTGATCGCCATCGTCAGGCCGGCGACAATGAGCATGAACTGCGCGGCATCCTCGGCCACCAGCCCGCGCATCGTGGCGATCCCCACCACCACGAACGCGAACTCGCCGGCCTGGCCGAGGAGCAGACCGGCCTCTGCGGCGGTATGCCGGGGAACCCCGAACGCGAGACACAGGCCGGTGGTGATAACTGACTTGGTCAGGAACAGACCGATCACCGAAGCCGCCAGCCAGAGCGGCTCCTGTGCCACCGCCCGGAAGTCGATCGCCATCCCCACCGACATGAAGAACAGGCCGAGCAGGAGACCCTTGAACGGCTCGATATCGACTTCGATCTCGTGACGGAACTCCGTTTCGGCCAACAGCAACCCAGCGAGGAACGCGCCCAGCGCCATGGAAAGGCCCACGGCCCCCGTCACTGCAGCAGTCCCGATGATAGTGAGCAGCGTCGCAGCGACGAACAGCTCCGGGCTGCGCGCGGCGGTCACCAGCCGGAACAGCGGCCGCAGCACCAACCGTCCGATCATCAGGATCAGCACGATCGCGCCCAGCGCCTTGCCGACGGAGACCAGCAGCGCGACGCCGACGTCGCCGTCAAGGCGGGCGCCCAGCATGCCGAGCAGGAACAGGATCGGCACCACGGCCAGATCCTGCAGAAGCAGTACGGCGAAGCTCGTGCGGCCCAGTGTCGTTGCGACCTGGCGCCGCTCGGTCAGGAGCTGCATGACGATGGCAGTCGAGGACAGCGCCAGGCACGAGCCGAAGATGATCGAGGCCTGTGGGCTATTGCCGAATCCCCAGGCAATTGCCCCGATCACGGCCGCAGTGATCACGACCTGCAACGTCCCCAGGCCGAACACCAGCCGCCGTAGCGCCCACAACCGCTCCACGGAAAGCTCCAGCCCGATCATGAACAGCAGAAAGATCACCCCGAGAGACGCCAGGCCCCTGACGCCGTCGATGTCGTCGATGACGGCGTAGCGCAGAAGACCGATGTCCTGTGCGAACAGCCCCAGGCCGTACGGACCCAGCATCGCCCCCGCGCCCAGAAAACCGAGCACCGGACTGACACGCAGGCGGTGGAACAGCGGCACGATCACGCCGGCGGCGATCAGGAACACCACGATCTCGCGCAGATAAGGGACGTGCTCGTGAGCTTCCATCCCGGGATAATAGCAAGCGCGTGCTCGACCCAGGTTCGCGGCTGTGCGCGCGAACGACACGTCTGTGCCGTTCTGCTATAGTCGCCCGCCCCTCCGCCGGCCACGCGCCGGCAGCCTCGCATGGACCAAGCCGCCGCAGCCGCACAGCCCTTGCCTCGCCCGTTGCCGGCGCTGCGCCATGACGCGGACGGACGCCGCCGCGTGGACTACCGGGCCATGGTCGCTCTGGCCGCACCGTTGTTCCTGAACAGCAGCCTGCAAGCGATCCTCAACCTCACCGACACCTGGTTTCTCGGCCGCATTTCCACTCACGCGACCGCGGGGGTGGGGGCGGTGTACTGGTTCGTCATCGTCTTCGTGCTGATCTTCGGCGGCGTGGCCATGGCGGTGCAGACGCTGGTGGCGCAGGCGTACGGTGCGGGCGAACGGGAATCCGCCGCGCGCATCACCTGGAGCGGCCTGTGGGTGGTGGCTCTCATGGCGCCGCTGTTCATCGCTGTGGCGCTGGCAGGCGGCCCGATGCTCGCACCGTTCGGGCTGGCGCCGCAGGTGCACACGCTCGCGATGGAGTTCTGGGGCCCGCGCATGGGCGGGGCGGTAGCCGGTGTGGCACTGTGGACCGTATCGAGCTTCTTCAACGGCATCGGACGCACCAGCGTGACGCTGGTCATGATGATCTGCGTCGCGGTCGCCAACGCGGTGCTCAACCAGATCTTCATCTTCGAGCTGGGCCTGGGCATAGCAGGCGTGGCCTGGGCCACCACCGCGGCCCAGGCGATCGGATTCGCCCTCGGACTGGCGGTGTTCCTGAGCCGCTCGGTGCGTGGGGAGTATCGGTCGCAGCATTGCTGGCACCCGCGCCGCAGGGCGATGGTCAGAGCGCTCACGCTGGGCGTGCCCATGGGACTGCTGCCGGCAGCCGATCTTCTGGGGCTCGCGCTGTTCCAGCTGATGCAGGCGGGGCTCGGCACGGTCGCAGGTGCGGCGACGCAGATCGTGATGATGATGACCTCGCTCGCCTACATGCCGGCGGTGGGCATCGCCATAGCCGGGACCACGCTGGTGGGACAGTCCATCGGCGCCGGCGATCGCGACTGGGCGCATAAGATGGGCAACTCAGCGATCAAGCTCAACGTCGCCTACATGGGACTGGTGAGCCTGGTGCTGGCACTCGCCGGCCCGTGGCTGCTGCCGCTTTTCGTCACGCCCACCGACCCCAACGCCGGCGCCGTGGTGGGGACCGCGGCGATGCTGCTGTGGATCGGCGCGGCGTATCAGGTCTTCGACGGCGTCAACCTCAGCGCCGGGTTCGCCCTGCGCGGCGCCGGCGACGTGCGCGTGCCCACGCTGCTCGTCGTGCTGGTGTCGTGGCTCGGCTTCGTCCCGCTTACCCACATGCTGAGCTTCGCGCCGGGACAAGGCTGGGTGCACTTCCTGCCGCAGTTCGGCCTGGGCACCGTAGGCGGGTGGAGCGCGCTTCTGTTCTACACAGCCGCGCTCGGCGCGGTGATGTGGCTGCGGTGGCAGTCGGGTGCCTGGCGGAAGATCAGGTTGCGCTAGCGCTGCTACCCCCTAGCCCCAACACACAGACGCAGAGAACGCAGAGGAAAACGAGGGCGAGAGGGATTCCAGGGTCACGCGGAGCAGTGAGCTTTGCTGACCGGGTGCGCGACGGACTGAGATCGCCCTCGAGGATCCGGCTCAGCGACGTCGCACTCCTGGAGGTTTTCTCCGCGTCTTCTGCGTCTCCGCGCTGGGTGTAGAGTCCGCGCCATGCCCGGGGTATAGTCTTGGGGTCGACATCACGCGAGGTCCTCGTGCGCCGTGTCCTGCTCTCGCTGGCTGTGCTCCTGCCTGTTCTGTGGCAGAGCCTGGGCTGGGCGCAGCAAGTCGAGCGTGAACCGGTACTGCTCGTGGCCACGCCCGACCTCCTCGACCCCAATTTCGCGCAGACCGTGGTACTGGTGCTGTTTCCCATCGGCGGTGGGCCGTTGGGGGTGATCCTGAACCGCCCGACTCCGCTCACCCTCAAGGAGGTGTTTCCGGACCAGCCGCGGCTGCGGGAACGCAGTGAGGCGCTGTATTTCGGCGGGCCGGTGCGAACCACCGGGCTGATGTTCCTGTTCCGCGGCAGCGCTTCTGCGGAAGGCGTATTCCCCGTCTTCGACGACCTCTTCCTGAGCAACAACGGCGAGGTGCTGGACAGCTTGCTCGACTCGCCGCAGGACGGCGTGCAGCGATACTTCCTCGGTTACGCCGGCTGGGCGCCCGTGCAGCTCGAAGGCGAGATCGCACGCGGCGGCTGGTATGTCCTGCCTGCCGATAGCGACACCGTCCTGAACATGGACCCCAAAGTCATGTGGCGGGAGCTGCTTTCGCGTGCGACGGCGATAAAGACCTGGCTGGACGTAGGACCTAGAGGAAAAGCGGCGTACTGCGCTTTTCGCTACCTCATACGTCCCACGTCCTACAATCGCCGGTGGCCTCAGACCACCGCCGGGAACTCCACCGGCGCGGCCCACCCCTTGAGCGCGAGCAGCCCGCGCCGCCACAGCTCCACGAACGCGTCCGGCGGCAACGGCGGACTGAAGTAGTAGCCCTGCGCCTCGTCGCAGCCGTGACGGCGCAGGAACTCGAGCTGCTCGTCGGTTTCCACCCCTTCGGCCGTCACCACCAGGCCTAGGATCTGGCCCAGCCGGATCACCGCCTGCGCAATTGCGGCGTCGCCCGGGTCGGTCACGATGTCGCGCACGAAGGACTTGTCGATCTTGAGGCGATCGACCGGGAAGCGCTTGAGATAGCTCAGGCTGGAGTATCCTGTGCCGAAGTCGTCGACCGAGAGCTGCACACCCAGCGCCTTGAGTGCGTTGAGCCGTGAGACGTCCTCTTCCGCGTCCGCCATCATCATGCTCTCGGTGAGCTCCAGCTCCAGGCATGCCGGCGGCAGGCCGGTGGCGCTCATGATGTCGGCTATGCGCTGCACCAGATCGTGCTGGTGGAACTGGCGCGCCGAGATGTTCACCGAGATCAGCTTGAGCTCGAGGCCGGCGTCGAGCCAGGCGCGCGCCTGCACGCATGCCTGGCGCAGGATCCACTCGCCCAGCGGCAGGATGAGTCCGGTTTCCTCGGCAAGCGGGATGAAGCGCACCGGCGAGAGCATGCCCTGCTCCGGGTGCGCCCAACGCACCAGGGCTTCGGCGCCGATCAACATGCCGCTGCGCAGTGCGACCTTGGGCTGGTAGTGGAGCTGGAACTCGTTGGCCTGGATGGCCCGGCGCAGGTCGCGCTCGAGCGAGAGCCGCTCGCTCAGAGCGGCGTTGATCTCCGCAGTGAAGAAATGGAAGCCGTTGCGGCCCATGGCCTTGGCCCGGTACATGGCAGCGTCGGCATGCTTGAGCATGGTCTCGACATCGTCGCCATCTTGCGGGAACAGGCTCACGCCGATGCTGCAGGTCGTGGCAAACTCCTTGCCGAGCACCGGGTAGGGCTGCGCCATGATGCTGAGAACCCGCTCCACTGCATGGCTCACCGCCTGCGCGTCTGGTTGCTCGGCCAGCAGCAGCACGAACTCGTCGCCACCCAGCCGCGCTACCGTGTCCCCTTCGCGCACGCACCCGCGCAGCCGCTCGGCGGCTTGCTTGAGCAGAGCATCGCCCGCGGTGTGGCCGAGCGTGTCGTTGACGAACTTGAACTGGTCCAGATCCAGGAACACAACCGCCAGCACGCCGCCCTGACGCTTGACGTGTGCCATCGCCTGCAGCACGCGCTCGTTGAGCAGGTGCCGGTTGGCCAGCCCGGTCAAGGTGTCGTGAGTGGCCTGGTGCTCCAGCCGCTCGCGATACGTCTTGATCTCGGTGATGTCGGAGACGAATCCCTCCAGGCCGAGAAGCTCGCCGTCGGGCGAATACGTCCCCAGCCCCTTCTCCTGGACCCACTTCTCGCGGCCGTCGCGTGTGCGGATGCGGTACTCCAGCGCGAAGCGGCCGCCCGTGCGCAGGGCGCGGTGGATCTCGTCGCGCACACGTGCCCTGTCCTCAGCATGGGTGATGCCCTCGAAGGTGACGGTACGCGAGAGCATCAGCTCCTCCGGGCGGTATCCCGTGAGCTCCAGGCAACCCTCGCTGACGAACTCCAGCGTCCAGTCTGCATCGTCACGGCAGCGGTACACCATGCCGGGAAGGTTGCTCAGCAGAATTTCCATCTGGCGCTGCTTGTCCCGCAGCGCGGCCTCGGAAGCGAAGCGCTCCAGCGCGACCGAGATCTCGCTCGCCATCCGGCTGAGCAGCTCGGTGAGCTGGCCGTCGAAGAAGCCGGTCTCGTTGGCGTAGTGCATGATGGCGCCGACCGGCCTGCCGCTCTGCCGCAGCGGGAACACGGCCACCGAGCGAAAGCCGAACCCCTGCGCCACACTGCGCCAGGGCATCGTCCGCGGATCGGCGTCCAGGTCGTTGCACACGTAGATGCGGTCCTCCCGGAGCGCCACCGCGATCGGGCCGTTGCCGGCGGGCCGCTGCGGGTCCAGCGGCACCTCGATGCTGCGCGCGTACTGCGCGCCTGCCCCGCTGGAGGCTGCCGGCACCAGATGTTCGCCACCAGCGTCGATCAGGCCGATCCAGGTAGCAGAGAGGTGCCCGAGCTCCGCGGCGATGCTGCAGACCTCGGCAAACAGCGCGTCGCGGTCGCGCAGCCGTGCCACAGCTTGACTGGTCCGGCTGAGCGCCGAATACAAGTCCGTCAGCCGAAGGATGTGGCGCTGCGCCTGCTTGCGCTCGGTGATATCGCGCACGAACACCTGGATCGAGATGCTTCCTTCGGCGACCAGGAGGGAGGCGCTGACTTCGAGCTCGACGGCGGTGCCGTCGAAGCGCAGCCAGCGCATCTCGGTGGGCGGGACGCTCTTGCCGCGGAGCAGGCGCTGCAAGCGTGCCTGCGCCAGCTCGCGGCAGTCGGGTGCTACCAGCTCGGCCGGCGCGAGGCCGACAATCCGCTCGGCGCGATCGGCACGCAACAGCTCCATAGCGGCACGGTTGGCATAGACGAGCTTTCCGCCCGAGTGCATCAGGATGGCGTCGGGTGACAGATCGACCAAGGCGCGGAAGCGGCGCTCGGCGCGCCCCGGGCGTGCACCGTTGCGCGGCCGGCGGCTGCGCCGGCCCAGGCCCAGCGCGGCAAGCCCCGCGCACAGCATCGGAGCTTCCGAGCCCTCGAGGCCGGCAGGCGTCGGGATTTCGCCCCTGAGCGCCCCCGCCCCTGCTGTGCACGCGAGCAGCAGAACCAGGGCCACGAGGTGCGCCCGCGACCGGGCACGTTGACGATTCAGGTTCATCCCAGCAGACTCGCGTTCGGGTCAGGGCCCGCGCGGACGTATAATCTGAACGAGAAGCGCACATTCGTCCTGCGCGCGGAGTTTGGACAGCCCGAGTCGGGCTGCCGGGCATGAACCAAGGAGTGGTGCGGTGCTTCCGGTCGCCTGCCCGGTCTTCAGACATGGTTTTCGCAACAACCATGCCACGAGATATTAACGGTCCTGCCGCCTTGTCCTTGAGTCGCTGCCTGAAGGTCCTCGCGGGGCCCGGTCCGTGGCGCTGCCTCGCCGCGCCTTTGCTGCTGGCCGGAGCGCTGGCGAGCGCCCGTGCAGAGGTCAGTTGCCCGGACCAGCTCAGCGTGCAGCAGCGCGCAGAGGTGCCCTCGGGCTGGTCGGTAAGCTACAGCGATACGCCACCGCGCTTGTCGGGCGTCACCCTGTTCGACGGGCCGCCGTCCAACCGCGTCAGCCTCAAGTACGACCGTCGCCGCCAGACCGGGAAGGAGCTGATCCTGTCCTGGCTCCTGCGCGACAGCCCGCGCAGCCACTATCTGCTGTGCAGCTACGAGCGAACCACGGCCCAGATCAACACCGCGCTGCCACCCGGCACGGGCCGCTGCGACGTGGTGTTCGACCGGACCACCACCTACCCGGGCGGCGGGCTGCCGGTGAAGCGGATGGTTTGCCAGTAGCCCATACGGCGGGCGGACCCACGTGGGGTTTGCGACAGAGCAACTGAGCCGGCGCGCCGGCAGGTGGTCGGCAAGAAACCCCCTCTTCCCTCGCGGGAGAGGGCGGGAGTGAGGGGGGATTGTTACTTGGAAAAGGGAGTAACCATGCGGGAGAGCCGCAGGAAGTTTCTGCAGGACATCGGCGCGACCGCCGCCGCGGCGACGGTGTCGGTGACATCGACCGGGGCAGCGCGCGCCGCGCACGAGAAGGACAAGCCGCGCACGGAAGATGCGGACCTGCCGTCTCGGTTGATGGTGGGTCATATCAGACGTGGCGGCAATCTGGCTCTCGCGGTCAAGACCGATCTCGGTGTGCTGGACGTGCACGGTGCAGCGGAAACGCTCAATTACGACGTGCCCCACTCGCTGGACGAGATGCTGCGCGAAGGCGGCGGGCAGCTCGTGAGCACCGTCGTGCTGAAGGCGCGCGGCGCGCAATGGGCGCGCCGCCATTTCTTCCCCGAGGACCAGGTCGAGTTCGGGCCGCCGGTCATGCACCCGGAGAAGATCATCTGCGTCGGACTGAACTACCGCAAGCACGCGGCCGAGACCGGTGCACAGGTACCCGCTACGCCGATGCTGTTCAACAAATACAACAACACGCTGATGGGCCACCGCGGCAAGCTCGCGCTGCCGGCCAAGGTCGCGAACCAGTTCGACTACGAGGTGGAGCTGGTCGTCGTCATGGGTAAGAAGGCGCACGAGGTGAGCGAGGCGGACGCACTCGGGCACGTGTTCGGCTATGCCACCGGCAACGACTTCTCCGCCCGCGACCTGCAGCGCAAGACCTCGCAGTTCATGCTCGGGAAAAGCTGCGACGGCTTCGCGCCGCTCGGTCCCTGGATCGTGGGTGCCGGGCTGGTGCCCGACCCGCAGAAGCTCGACCTATGGTGCGAGGTCAACGGGCAGCGGCGGCAGGCGTCGAACACCGCGGACATGGTCTTCAGCTGCGCGCAGATCGTGAGCTACATCTCACAGCACATGACGCTGATGCCCGGTGACATCATCTTCACGGGTACGCCAGAGGGCGTGATTGCCGGCATGCCTGAAGGCAAGCGCACCTGGCTCAAATCTGGCGACAACCTGCGCTGTGCGGTGGAGCCGCTGGGCGTGCTGGAGTTCCGCCTGACCTGAGACCCCTCACCCGGGGAAGCTGCTCCAGTAGGCTGCATAGAAGCCGACCCAGAGCAAGGCGAGCGCAAGGTAGCGCAAACGCAGCGACATCTTCGGCGCGAGCAGGCGCGAGGTCAGCCCTGCGAGGAGCGTGACGAGCATGAACCGGCCCAGCCGCGCCGGTACTGAGAGCGCGGCGAAGGCCTCCAGGGTGATCCCCGCCGCGTGCGCCTCCACGGCGTAGATCTTGTAAGGCACACCGGTGAAAGCACCAACGATTGTGGCGGCAGCGCCTTGCTCACGCAGCTGCTGCGTCACGCGGGCCATCGAACCGCGGCTGATAGCCGGCACTTTCTCCACCACGGCGGCCGCAGCAGCATGATCCCGTGCTGCCCAGAGGTACATCAGCGTGCCGCCGGCCAACGCACCCAGCAACGTGAGGAAGCAGGCCACCAACGCGGCGCGCAGGTCGCGCACTGCGATCGCGGTAAGCAGCACATCGGGCACGACGAAGAACAGGGTTGCCTCGGCGAAGCCCCAGATCGAAGCAAGCAAACGAAGCTTCATCGACCCATTGTGCCCGAAGGCCGGAACCGGCGGCTGCGCGATCGAGCAGCCGTCGCGTGCAGCACCGGTTGCGCCGGAAGCCGGATGATGCGAGGCTAGCGGGTTTGTCAGCCAGCAGGCGTGAACATGAAAGTGATGGTTCTGGGTGCGGGCGTGGTCGGCGTGACCAGCGCCTGGTATCTGGCCGAGGACGGCCACGAGGTCACGGTCATCGATCGCCAGCCCGGCGCGGGGCTGGAGACGAGCTTCGCCAACGGCGGACAGGTTTCGGTGAGCCAGGCCGAGCCTTGGTCGAACCCGGGAGCGCCGGCGAAGATCCTCAAGTGGCTGGGCGATGAACAGGCGCCCTTGCTGTATCGTCCGATGGCCAGCCTGCGACAGTGGAAGTGGGCAGCGCAGTTCCTGTACGAGTGCCTGCCCGGCCGCACCCGCGACAACACCGTGCAGATCCTGCGTCTGGCGGTCTACAGCGGAGCGCAGCTCAAGCTGCTGCGTGAGAAGACCGGCGTGCGCTACGACCACCTCGAGCGCGGGCTCCTGCAGATCTACTACGACCCGCACGAGTTCGAAGGCGCCAAGCGGCGCGCCGAGCTGATCCGTCAGGGCGGGCTGGACGTGCAGGTGAAGAGCGCGCGGCAGTGCCTGGAGATCGAGCCAGCGCTCGGGCACGGCAAGGTCACACCAGTCGGCGGAACCTATGCGCCGTCGGACGAATCGGGAGATGCCCACCTCTTCACGCGCAATCTCGCGGAGATCTGCGCACAGCGGGGCGTGCAGTTCCTTTATGGCGTCGCGATCGAGCGCCTGGAGGGACACGAGGGCAAGGTGACGGGCGTGCAAGTGCGCCCGCAGGGCGGCGCCTCGGACGTGCTGCGCGCCGACGCAGTGCTCGTGTGCCTGGGCACCTGGACGCCCTTCCTGCTCGAACCGCTGGGCATCCGGGTGCCGATCTATCCCGTCAAGGGCTACTCCATCACCGCCCCGGTCGTGCGAGCCGATCGCGCACCCAGCGTGTGCCTGACCGACGAGGGGCACAAGCTCGCCATCTCCAGGCTGGGCGAACGTCTGCGCGTCGCCGGCACCGCCGAGCTGAACGGCTACGACACCGGCATCAGCGCGGTTCGCTGCAATGCCCTCATCGAGCGAGCCAAGGTGCTGTTCCCGGATGCGGTGGATTTCGACCGGGCGGAGCGCTGGGCCGGGTTGCGGCCTGCGACGCCCGGCAACGTTCCCGTCATCGGAGCTACACGCTACCCCAACCTGTTCATCAACGCTGGTCACGGCACGCTGGGCTGGACGCTATGCGCGGGCTCGGGGCGGGCGATCGCGGACATCATCGCGGGACGCGCGCCGACGGTCGCGTTTCGCTTCCGCTAGCCCGCGGGAAGGGCTTCCGTCCAGCGATGGGGACGTGATACGGTTTATGTCCGAGGAGAGGATCGTGATACGTCTCGACTCTACGAGGCAGTGTCGCTCGCAGCCTGCGTCGACCATTTGCTCGTCCGCGATCTGAGCCTATGCTGCCCGATCTGGTCTCCCTGGCCCTGTTCGTCCGCGTGGCAGAAACGCGGAGCATCACGAAGGCGGCAGAAGCCAGCCATACCGCTCTGGCTGCTGCGAGCCGTCGCATCAGCCTGCTCGAGCACCAGTACGGAGTGAAATTACTGAACCGCACGGCCCGAGGCGCGGAGCTGACCCCCGCCGGCCGGGTCGTGCTGCATCGCGCCCGGCAGATCCTGAGCCAGGTCGATCAGTTGAAAGCGGAGCTGTCCGAATATTCGTCCGGGCGCAAGGGGCACGTACGCATCCAGGCGAGCGCGTCCGCCATTTCCCAGGTTCTCCCGGCGGATCTGGCGAGCTTCGCGACCCTGGCGCCGGAGGTGGTCATCGCGATGGAAGAGCGCTTCAGCGGCGAGATCGTGCAAGCGTTGCGTGAGGGCACGACGGACATCGGGGTGATCATGGAAGGCACGCCGATGGATGGGCTGGAATGGCTCGACTACAAGGCCGACAAGCTGGTCGCGGTGGTGCCGAAGAAGCACCCGCTGCGCAGCCGCAGCGTCGTGTTCTCGGCGTTGCTGGACAGCGATTTCGTGACGCTGGAGAGCGCGACCGCCACTACGCGCCTGCTGATCGACCAGGCGGCAGTCGCGCGCAAGCCGCTGCGTGCGCGCATCCAGGTCCACAGCTTTGCCGCCTTGTGCAAGATGATCGAGGCTGGGTTTGGCATCGGGATCATGCCAGAGGGCGCCGCGCGGCCATTCGTCTCCGCCATGCAGCTTCGATTGGTCCGGCTGAGCGACCCCTGGGCGAAACGGCGCATGTTCGTCTGTGTTCGCGACTATGAGGCGCTGCCGGCCATCGCCAGGAAGCTGGTCGACCATCTGAAGCGGCAGGCGGAAGCGCCGCACAGCTGACGGCGAGTCTTCGCCTTCTGCGAAGCCTGCGTTGACGGATTTGGGATTCCCGCCGGGACGGGATTTCCCCAAGCTAATTGGTTTATGCTGCCTGGAACGCTGCGCCCCCTTGGACTCTGCGGCCCCCGGAACTTTGCGGCCCTTGGCCCGGCGGAAAGGCTGGCCTGATCAGTGTCGACCGGAGGGTGCCGACACGCAGCGCCAACGATTGACACGATAACAATGGAGGAGATCATGTCTGACAACGCCGCAGGGCTGGGGAAACGCCGCCGATTCATCAAAGCCGCGGGTGCGCTCACCGCGGCCGCGGGACTGGGTTTCCCCTTCGTCTCACGCGCGCAGAACAAGCCCATCAGGATCGGCGTTCCCACCATCCTGTCCGGCCGCGTCGCGCAACTCGGGATCTCGTCGCGCAACGCGCTGGCGATGCAGATCGAGAAGTTCAACGCCGCCGGAGGGTTGGGCGGCCGCAAGATCGAGCTCATCACGCGCGACTCGAAGGGCAAGCCCGACGAGGCGGCGAACAACACGCGCCACCTCATCAACAGCGAGGGCTGCGAGATCATCGTGAGCGCAGAGTCCTCTGCGGGTGCCTTCGCAGTCCAGGAAGTCATCCGCGAGCTCAAGGTCCTGTGCATCCACACCAACTCCGAGACCTCGTCGCTGTCGGCGGATCCGAAGATCCGCGTGCCCACCGCCTTCCGCACCGCGCGCCAGGGCATCCACGATGCGATCGTCAGCGCAGCCTACGCCGGCAACGTCGCCAAGGCGAAGGGACTGAAGACCTGGATGAGCTGCTCGCCGGACTACGCCTACGGGCGCGACAACACGTCGCTGTTCCTCGAATACCTCGAGCGCTTCCACCCGGAGATCCAGGTGGTGGGCGAAGCCTGGCCCAAGCTGTTCCAGGCCGACTACACCGAGAACATCACCAAGATCCTGCAGACCAAGCCCCAGGCCCTCTACTCGGCCCTGTGGGCCGGCGACCTGGTGTCGTTCGTCGACCAGGCCAGCATCTACGGTCTGTTCACGCAGACCAACCTGTTCGCGATCAACATGGCCGACTACACCACCCTCACCGCGGTGAAGAACCTTCCCGCGGGGATCCACTCAGCTACGCGCTACCTGAAGACCTTCCCGACCGGCGCCGAGAATGCCGCCTGGGCGGACACCTACAAGGCTAAGCACGGCGACTATCCGACCAACTGGTCCTGGGAGAACGCGCTGGCGATGAGCTTCCTGTTCGCGGCGATGCAGAAGACCAACTCGACCGACTCGGCCAAGCTGGCCGATGCGTTGCGCGGAATGAAGATCAAGTCGCCGTTCGGAGCGGACGGCACCGTCACGATGCGGGCGGAGGACCAGACCACCATCGGTTACGCGCTGGGCTGGGGCACCACCATCCCCAAGGAGCCGTACGTCCCCAACGTGACCCCCGGCGACTGGAAGACCATCCTCGAGCACGAGGCAGAGTGGAAGAAGAAGATGGGGTACGCGTAAGCGGCCCCACTAGTTAGCCCATAGCGCGGCGCCGGACCTGCGGCGGCCGCTTACCACTGCGTCCGCTGCAAGGGGTCTCCTTGGATTTTCAGGCGCTTCTATCGTGCTTCGGGTCTGCCTCGTGCGTCGTCACGCAGGCCACGGGTGGCCTCATCAGCGGCATGCTGCTGTTCCTGGTTGCGGCCGGGCTGTCGCTGATCTTCGGCACGCTGAAGGTGATCAACTTCATGCACGGCTCCCTGTACATGCTGGGCGCCTATTTCGCCTATACCGTCTACAACCTGTCCGGCAACTACGCGCTCGCCGTGGTGGGCGCGACGCTCGGAGTCGGTCTGTTCGCGCTCGTGTTCGAGCGCTTGTTCATGAGCCGGGTGTATGGGTCCGACGTGCTGCTGCAGCTGCTGGTCTGCTACGGCTTCATCCTCATCCTCGACGACGCGGTAAAGATCATCTGGGGCGCGGAGTTCCTGGCGATGGGCATGCCCCCCACCTTCCAGCGGCCACCGTTCGTGCTCGCCGGCGGCGTGCTGCCAGTGTTCTATCTGTTCCTGATCGTCGTCACCCTGCTGGTAGCCGCCGCTCTCGGGTATCTGATCGCCCGGACGCGAATCGGCAAGATCGTCCGTGCCGCCGCGATCAACCCCACGATGACCTCCGCCCTGGGAATCAACACGGCGCTGGTGTTCGGCGGCGTGTTCGCGCTCGGCGGCATGCTCGCCGGCCTCGCGGGCGCGCTCGCGGTGCCGGTGCGCTCGCTGGTCGCCGGCATGGGGTTCTCGATCCTGATCGAATCGTTCATCGTGACCGTGGTCGGTGGGATGGGCTCGGTGCCCGGCGCGCTGGTCGGGGCGCTGCTGATCGGCCTGGTGCGCAGCTTCGGAACGATCGGCTTTCCGCTGTTCACCGAGGGGCTGATGTTCCTGTTCATGACCCTCATCCTGATCGTCAAGCCGAGCGGCCTGTTCGGCAAGGAACGCTGAGCGATGGGACGATCGTCGATCCGACGGGACGCGCTCATCGCCGCCGGCGCGCTGCTCGTGCTGGCTGCGCTGCCGCTGGTGTTCCCCGGGAAGGCCTTCTCGGACTTCGTCATCCGCCTGTCCGCCTTTGCGGTCTTCGCCACGTCGCTCAACCTTCTGGTGGGCTACGGCGGCATGGTGTCGTTCGGTCACGGCCTGTTCTACGGACTGGGAGCCTACAGCTTCGCGCTGCTAATGCAGAAGGCCGGGGTATCGATTCCGACGGCGTTCGCGCTGACGGTTCTGATCAACGGCGCCGTGGCCACGGTCATCGGCGCGATCTGCATCCGCCTGCGGGAGATTTACTTCTCGTTCCTGACGCTCGCCTTCCAGATGCTGCTGCACAGCCTCATCATCGCCTGGACCTCGCTGACCGGGGGCGATCAGGGGTTGACAGGTGGCGTCCCGCGCCCGCCGTTCCTGGGCATCCGTCTGGACGACCCGCATCATCTCTACCTGTTCTGCTGCGTGGTGCTGGTGCTGTCGTTGTATCTGATGTATCACTTCGTGCAGTCGCCGTTCGGCTATACCTTGCGCATGATCCGCGACAACGCGCAGCGCACCGGCTTCCTCGGCATCCAGGTATGGCGCATCCGGCTGCTGGCGTTCGTGGTCGCCGGCATCTTCGGGGGAGTGGGCGGCACGCTCATGAGCCTGTTCGTCTCGAGCGCCTACCCGGACTTCGCCTACTGGACGATCTCGGGCGAAGCCGTGTTCATGATCCTGCTGGGCGGGATGAGCGTGTTCCTCGGGCCCCTGGTCGGTGCGGTGGTCCTGCTGCTGCTGAGCGATACGGTGACGCGGTTCACCGAGTACTTCGGTCTGGTGCTGGGCATCGTCATCCTGTTCTTCGCGCTCGGCCTGCGCAAAGGCCTGCTCGGGTCCGCGCTGGACCTTTGGGCGCGGCGAGCCTCGGCTGCGCAGAGCGAGCCGCGCGCGGCGACCGTGGCCGGAAGGGATTGACGTGCTGCGGGTCGAGGAACTGCGCAAGTCGTTCGGTGGCGTGAGCGCGATGAACGGGGTGAGCCTGAGCTTCGAGGCTGGGTCGCTCACCGCCATCATCGGCCCCAACGGCGCCGGAAAGACGACGTTCTTCAACCTCATCACCGGCGCGTTCCGGCCCGACAGCGGCAGGGTCCTGCTCGAGGGCGAGGACATCGGGGGACTGCCCGCGCCGGAGATCGTGCGCAGAGGCATGGGACGCGCGTTCCAGATCGCGAGCATCTTTCCGACGCTGACGGTGCGCGAGGCGATCCTCGGCGCGGTGCACGCGCATCGGCACTGGCATGCCAGGCTCGGGCGGCGCTTTCCGCTGAGGGAGGCGCAATCGCGGGCCGACGAGGTGATGGAGCTGGTCAAGCTGTCTGCGCGGGCGCGCACGCGGTCGGGCAATCTCTCGCACGGCGACCAGAAGCTGCTCGACATCGCGTTGGCGCTCGCGCTCGAGCCGCGCGTGCTGCTCCTCGACGAGCCGACTGCGGGCATGGGACCGGAGGAGCGCTGGCAGATGATCGCGACCGTGCACGAGCTGTGGGAGCGCAAGGGTATGACGCTGATCTTCATCGAGCACGATATGGACATCGTCTTCCGCTATGCCCAGACCGTGCGCGTGCTGAGCTACGGCACGGTACTCGCCGAAGGCACGCCGGACGAGGTGCGCCGGCATCCGAAGGTCATCGAGGCCTACCTGGGCGCCCATTTCGAGGCGCAGCCGGAATGAGCGGTCGAGAGCTGGTCGCGGCCGAGGGCATCGACGTCTTCTACGGCACGAGCCAGATCCTGTTCGGCGTGAGCCTCACTGTGGCCGAAGGTCAGACCCTGGCCCTGCTGGGGCGCAACGGTGCCGGCAAGTCCACCACGCTCAAGGCGATCGCGGGCATCGCGCCCCCGGTTCGCGGCATCGTTCGGGTACGCGGAAAGCCGCTGCACGGCGTGAAGCCCCATGTCGTCGCGCGCGCAGGGGTCGGCTTCGTGCCGGAGGACCGGCAGGTTTTTCCCGAGCACACGGTCGAGGACAATCTGCTCATCGCCGCCAAGAAGGGTCCGGACGGCCAGGACTACTGGAACCCGGCGCGCGTGTACGAGATGTTTCCGCTGCTAGCGCCGTTGAAGAACCGCATGGGCGGCAACCTCTCGGGCGGCGAGCAGCAGATGCTGACCATCGCACGCACGCTGATGGGCAACCCGATGGTGCTGCTGCTCGACGAACCCAGTGAAGGCCTGGCTCCGGTCATCGTCGAGCGCATTGGCGAGCTGCTGCGCAAGCTGCGGGACATGGGGGTCACGGTGCTGCTCGCGGAGCAGAACATGCACTTTTGCCTGGGCATTGCCAGCCACGCGACGGTGATCGACAAGGGCCAGATCGTGTATCACGACACAATCGAGGCGCTGCGCCACGACGAGGCGGTGAAGAGCCGTTACCTGGCTTTGTAGGAAGCCGGCCGGCTTGCCTCAGGCCGCGCTTGCCACGCGAGAAACGTCTTTCTTCGCTGCATACCGCTCGGGGAGCTCCACTGGCATGAGCCCCACCTCGCAGGCTTTGATCTGCAGGGCCAGGTACTTCGAGAAAATCCGGCACAGCGCGAGACTGCCGGCCGTGAACCAGAGGCCCTTCTGCGCCGTGCGCTTCCACATGTTGCGTAGCTCACCGCCGGCATCGAAGCCCCAGACCTGGCCGATGCGGCCCGCGACCTCGTCCCCGAGCAGCCGGCGTGCGACTTCCTGCTGGCTCTTGTACCCGGTGGCCAGCACCAACAGTTCCGCCGGCACCGTGGTGCCGTCACGCAGGCGTGCGCCTTCGGGCACGAAGCGCTCCATGTCGCTGAACTGGATAAGGCCTACCTCGCCCCGTATGATCAGATCGGAGCAGCCGACGTTAAAGTAATAACCGCCGCCGCGCTCGTGGTACCGGAGCTGGAAGCCGGCGTCGTTCTCCTGGAAATCGAGCTTGAAGCCCGCGGCCTCCAGCCCTTGCAGCAGCTTCTCGTCGTGGCGCCGCATGTCCGCCGTAGAGAGCTGATACGAGCGCAGCAGCACGGGGAACGGCATGGAGGTGGCCAGCAGGTCGCAATCCTCGAACGGCGTGCCGTCGGTGTAGATCGAGTAGACCTTCTGCGCCTGCTTGAGGCTCACGACGTACGTCGGGCTGCGCTGGATCAACGTGACGTGCGCGCCGCACGATTGCAGGTCCTGCGCCACGTCGTGCCCGCTGGTGCCGGTCCCCAGCACCAGGGCCTTGCGGCCACGCCACGCGGCGCCGCTGACATAGCCCTCCGAGTGCATGACGGTCCCCGCGAACGAATCCAGGCCGGGAAGCGGCGGCACATGCGGGATCGGGCTCGCACCCACCGCAAGCACCAGGTGGCGGGGGCGCATGACGCGCTGCGTGCCGTCCGAGCGCCGCAGCTTCACAGTCCAGCACCCCGCGTTGTCGTCGTAGGCACCGCTGAGGAGCTCCGTACCCGTCCAGCAGTTCAGTTCCATCGCCTCGACGTAGCCTTCGAGCCAGTTGGCGAGCTTGTCCTTGGCGATGTACACCGGCCAGCTCGCCGGAAACGGCATGTACGGCAAATGATTCACGAAGACTTCGTTATGCAGCGTGAGCGAGTGATAGCGGTTGCGCCAGTTGTCGCCGATGCGCGCGTGACGGTCCACGACGAGCGTGTCGACCTCGAGCTGCGTCAGACGCGCCGCCAGTGCGAGGCCGGCCTGG
The DNA here is from genome assembly GCA_036787045.1 of Burkholderiales bacterium. Taxonomy (GTDB): domain Bacteria; phylum Pseudomonadota; class Gammaproteobacteria; order Burkholderiales; family SHXO01; genus SHXO01. The sequence goes on from DAIQQA010000001.1 coordinate 104,785, forward strand.
CCGCCGCCGACGATGAGCACGGCGGGGTCGCGGTCCGCATACGCCACGGCTTTGCGCCGCCTATCCAGCCAGTTCTCAGCGCCGAAGTCGCGGTAGTCCGACGGACCGGTGGGGCGGCGATCGCCGATGCGCTCCTCGTAGCCCGCCAACTCCTCGAGGGAGGTGGAGAGCGTCCACGCGCACAGCCCGCCCGGCGCACGCGGGTCCGGGACCAGCCGCAGCACGCCACTGCCGCGGCCGACTGCGGTTTCGAAAGCGAAGAGCGCCTCGATGCAATCGGTGCCCGCCCGGCTGACCCAGCGTGGCGGCGTGCGCTCAGGGTCGACGCGAAAGCGTTTCGGCTGAGTTCTGGCCAGCGTGTCCGTCAACGCCCCGCGAATCCGGTCGACGCTGCTGACCGTCGCTATGTGCCAGGTAAAAGCGATGATGTCGCGCCAATGGCCGCCGGGGAGGAACAGCGCGGCCGCCGCCGCCGGATCGCGCCGCTGCAGGGCAGCTTCGAAATCCGCCAGCCATCGTGCGGCGGCCTCCACCGCGTCGTCGGACTGCCTGCTGTCGTGCTGGGTCATGCACACACCTCTGATGATGGTCGCCCGGGCGCAAGTTGGGAGGGCGCGGTTCAACGAACTGCTGCGCCCCGATGGTAGCAGGTTGGCGTCGGGTGCTGCGCCCTGTGTGAACCCGCCTGGATGCCGGCACGGGCCTGCCTGGCCTTCGCCATTTGCGAGGGGTGCGTTGCCGATTTTCGACTGGCCGGATGGGGTCGGATTGCGCATGATACTGGTCTGGGGAGGTCCTCTCCTCCACTGAGAGGCTGTGAAAGAATCAGGGCGCGCAGCGCTAGGATCCCCCCTCCCCTCGCGGAAGAGGGAGCTTTTTGTCTGTTGCCTCTCCCATCAAGGGAGAGGGAGCCCTTCACTACTGCAGAAGCTCGATTTTGTTGCAGGCTCTGAGTGGTACTACGGCACGAGCGCCCCGTCCTTTTGGCTGAGTCACCCGCCCTCACCTCACATCCGGATTCGAATCGAAGAGAAGCAACCATGCGTCCGCTCGAAGGCATCACCGTCGTCGCGCTCGAACATGTGATCGCCGGACCGTTTTGCACCCGCCAGCTCGCCGACCTCGGCGCGCGGATCATCAAGATCGAGCGTCCCGAGGTGGGCGATCCGGCCCGCGCCTACGACGACCGTGTGCATGGCATGTCGTCCCACTTTGTGTGGACCAACCGCTCCAAGGAAAGCCTAACCCTGGATCTCAAGCAGGAGGAGGCGCGCAGGATCGTCCACAAGCTGCTGGAGAAGGCGGACGTGCTGCTGCAGAACCTGGCCCCGGGCGCGGCGGCACGCATGGGGTTCTCCTATGAAGCGTTGAAGGATACCTATCCGCGCCTGATCGTGTGCGATATCTCGGGCTACGGCGCGGACGGGCCATACCGGGACAAGAAGGCCTACGACCTGCTGATCCAGAGCGAGTCGGGTTTGCTCTCGGTGACCGGCACGCCGGAGACGCCCTCCAAGGCCGGTTGCTCCATCGTGGACATCGCTTCCGGCATGTACGCCTTCACGAACATCCTTGCCGCCCTGATCCAACGCGGCCGCACCGGCACGGGTTGCCGCATCGACGTCTCCATGCTGGAGAGCATGGTCGAGTGGATGAGCTTCCCGCTGTATTACACCTACGATGGAGCCGAGCCGCCTGTACGGGCCGGTGCGTCGCACGCGACCATCTACCCGTACGGCCCCTTTCCCGCCGGTGACGGCAAGGTGGTGATGCTCGGGCTGCAGAACGAGCGCGAGTGGGCTGTGTTCTGCGACAAGGTGCTGGAACGCCCCGAGCTCAAGGCCGATCCGCGCTTCTCCTCCGGGCCGCGCCGCTCGACGGCCCGCAAAGAGCTCTATGCGATCATCGTCGAGGCGCTATCGGCGTTCACCGCGGAGCAAATCGTCGAGCGTCTCGACGCCGCCCAGATCGGCAACGCCCGGATGAACGATATGCACGAAGTCTGGGATCACGCGCAGCTGCGCGCGCGCAACCGTTGGGTGGAAGTCGACACGCCGGTCGGGAGGATCAAGGCGTTGCTGCCGCCGGGCGTGCCCGAAAGCTTCGACCCGCGCATGGACCCCATTCCCTCCATCGGCCAGCATACCGGAGCCATCCTCGGCGAACTCGGCTACGACCAGGCCGCTATCGCCAGGCTGCGCAGCCAGGGTGTTATATGAGCGGGGGGCCTGATATGAGCCGGGCGGTCGCACGCTCCTATCTTTACGTGCCGGGCAACGGGCCCGACCGCTTCGACAAGGCCTGCGCGGCTGGCGCGGATGCCGTCATCGTCGATCTGGAGGACGCGGTGCCGCCGGCCGAGAAGGCAGCCGGGCACGGGTCGCCGGCCGGCGTAAAGAACGTGCGGGCCTGCGACCGAATCGGAGAAATGCATGGATCACTCGACCGCGGACAGATTTAAGGACATTCGCGATGGCGTGCGGGCGCTGTGCGCGCAGTTCCCGGACGAGTATCACCGCAAGATCGACGAGGCGCGCGGCTATCCCGAAGCCCTCGTCGATGCGCTGACCAAGGCCGGCTGGCTGGCTGCGATGATCCCGCAGGAGTACGGCGGATCGGGGCTCGGCCTCACCGAGGCCTCGGTGATCATGGAGGAGATCAACCGCTCGGGCGGCAACTCCGGCGCCTGCCACGGGCAGATGTACAACATGGGGACGCTGCTGCGGCACGGGTCGGAGGCGCAGAAGCGACACTACCTACCCAAGATCGCCAGCGGGGAGCTGCGCTTGCAGTCGATGGGCGTGACGGAGCCGACCACGGGCACCGACACCACGCGTATCAAGACGATGGCGGTGAAGAAAGGCGATCGCTACGTCATCAATGGACAGAAGGTCTGGATCTCGCGGGTACAGCACTCGGATCTGATGATCCTGTTGGCCCGCACGACGCCGCTCGCGGAGGTGACTAGGAAGTCGGAAGGCATGTCGATCTTCATCGTCGACCTGCGCGAGGCCGTGGGCAACGGCCTCACCGTGCGTCCGATCGCCAACATGGTCAACCACGAGACCAACGAGCTGTTCTTCGACAATCTCGAAATCCCGGCGGAGAATCTGATCGGTGAGGAAGGCAAAGGCTTCAAGTACATCCTGGACGGCTTGAACGCCGAGCGCACGCTGATCGCCGCAGAGTGCATCGGCGACGGCTATTGGTTCGTGGACCGGGTCACCAGGTACGCGAAGGATCGCAACGTCTTCGGCCGTCCGATCGGGCAGAACCAGGGCGTGCAGTTTCCGATCGCGGAAGCCTACATCGAAGTCGAAGCCGCCAACCTGATGCGCTGGAAGGCGTGCGAACTGTTCGACCGTCATCTCCCCTGCGGCGCAGAGGCGAACATGGCCAAATACCTCGCCGCCAAGGCATCCTGGGAGGCCGCGAATGCCTGCCTCCAGTTCCATGGCGGGTTCGGCTTTGCTGCCGAGTACGACGTCGAGCGCAAGTTTCGCGAAACGCGGCTCTACCAGGTGGCGCCGATCTCGACGAACCTGATCCTGTCCTACGTGGCGGAGCACATCCTGGGGCTGCCCCGCTCCTTCTGAGCGCCGGCACTGAGCGGTACCGGAGCGAGGGAGGCTTGGTGGAGGCCGGCGTGAGAAGCGCCGGCCGAAGCATCGCCGCGACGATGGCCAGCGCGGAGCGCTGTGGTATTGATGTCGGGTGCAGACGGCGTACACTGGCAACCGAGTCGCACCCCCCACAGCGAACCGAGGCTCACATACACGGAGGCGACCATGCGGCGCTCGCTGACCCTCGCCTTGGTTCTGTCGCTGACCGTTGCCCAGGCGGCCTTCGCGGATGTCCAGCGCAAGAAGTTCACTGCCCCTACGGCTTATCTGATCGTTGAGCTACTGGACGACGACCTCGTCCACGTCGAGCTGTCCGCTGTCGGCGAAGGACCAGCAAGCGGTGAGCGCCTGTACACCTCGCCCATGGTCCTCAAGACCGACTACGGCGGTCCGTCCGCCTTCTCCGACCTCGGCGATACGCTGGAGACCGCGCAGATCCGCCTCAAGATCGATGCCGACAATCTGTGCGTGCGCTTCGAGGACAAGGCGCGAGGCGATGCGTATCTCACCACCGTCTGTCCGGCGGATCTCGCTCAGCCCTTCAAGGGCATCAACGTCGATCCCGCCTCGACCAGCCATGTGTACGGCCTGGGTCAGCAGTTCACCGTCCCGGGCTCGGCCGACGGCGACTGGACCAGCCTGGGGGTGCGCGAAGGCCAAGGCGACCTGGGCAACGGCTTTGCGGGGTTCGAGGGCGGCGCGGTGGGCAACGTGCAGATCCCGGTGATGTACGCGCTGGGCAAGGCCAACCTGAACTATGCCCTGTTCCTGGACAACGTCTACAAACAGAAATGGGACTTCAACGCGTTCTGGTGGCAGGTCCGCATGTTCGGCGATCAGGTGCGGTACTACTTCATGGCCGGCCCCGACCTGCCGGACCTGCGCGCCGATTACCTCGAGCTCACCGGCCGGCCGCCGGTGCCGCCGCGCAAGGCGTTCGGGCTGTGGGTTTCGGAGTTCGGATACGACAACTGGGATCAGATCGATGCCCTCAAGGACGGCCTGCGCAGCGAGGGATTCCCGGTGGACGGCTTCGTGCTCGATCTGAACTGGTTCGGCGGCGTCAAGCTCAACGATCCGGCCCGCAGTCGCATGGGGCGGCTCGATTGGGACGAAGACCCCGACGACGGCAACCCGTATTTCTTTCCTGATCCAGGCGGGCATATCGCGCGATATGCGAGGGAGAACATCGGTCTGACCGTCATCGAAGAATCCTATCTCGCCGACAGCACCGAGACGTTTTCGCAGATGCCGCCGCAGCTGACCGCATACGCGCGCACCGGTGGCGTATGCGCGTCGGATCGGCAGAGCACTCCCGTGTCCGACGTGCAAGGCTTTTGGGGTGCAGGGCGCATGATCGACTGGTCCGATCCCGCCGCCGGCGCCTGGATCCACGACCACCGGCGCTTTCCCAACCTGGTGCGCAAAGGCGTCGTCGCGCACTGGACCGATCTGGGCGAACCCGAGTCCTTTCGCCGCGAAGCCTGTTACGACGGCGTCGAAATCACCGCCTCGGGCCGCAAGAACGAGCACAGCGACATTCACAATCTCTACAACCTGTTGTGGAACAAATCCATCTGGGACGGCTATGTCGCCCATCAGGGCGAACCCGATCTCGAAGGGCGCAGCAATCGGCGCCCGTTCATCGTCACGCGCTCGGGTGCCGCCGGCACTCAGCGCTTCGGCGCGGCAATGTGGTCCGGCGACATCCCCTCCAGCCTGCGCGCGCTCGCCACCCACGCCAATGCGCAGCTGCACATGGCGTTCTCGGGTATCGATTACTACGGCGCGGACATCGGCGGTTTCCGGCGCGAGGCGCTGCCCTATAACGACAAGAAAGGCCGCTACCGCGGTTATGAAGCGGAGCTGTACACGCAATGGTTCGCCAACGGCGCCTGGTTCGACGTGCCCGTGCGCCCGCACACGGACAACGAGTTCATCGCGGTGCAGCCGCCCTATCAAACCGCGCCAGATCGCGTGGGCAAGAAGCTCAGCAACCTTGCTAACCTTCGCCAGCGCTACGAGCTCATTCCGTACTATTACTCGTTGGCGTACCGCGCCTATCTATTCGGAGAGCCGCTGGTCGCGCCGCCGGTGTTCTACTACCAGAACGATCCGGCCGTGCGCAGAATGGGGCACGAAAAGCTCATCGGCAAAGATCTGCTGGTCGGCGTCGTCGCGCGCCACGGCGAGTACGAACGCGACGTGTACCTGCCGGCCGGTACTTGGGTGGACTACTACAGCAACGAATGGATCCACAGCAGCGGGCAGACTTTGAGCAACGTCCCGGTGTACCGCAACGGCCTCTTGCGCCTGCCGGCTTTCGCGCGTGCCGGCGCGATCCTGCCGCAGATGCACGTGGACGACAACACCCAGGACGCTTTCGGCCATCATACCGACGGCGCCGTGCGCAACGAGCTTGTCGTGGCGGTCTACGCCGGGCCGGAGCCGACCCGCTTCACCTTCTACGAAGACGACGGTGAGACGCTGCGCTACGATCCGGGCGGCCGGCCGGTCTACCAGTACCGCACGACCGACATCAGCCAATGGCCGGGGCCGAGCGCCACGGTGACCGTCACCATCGACAAGGCGCAGGATGTCAACGGACGTTTACCGTTCGCCGGGGCGAGCAACGTGCGGACCAACGTCGTCCGACTCGTGATGGAGAATGCAGCGGCGGCAGCGGTGCGACTCAACGGGCAGCAGCTGACGCAGCGCGGCTCGGCGAGCGCTTTCGCCGCGGCGAGCAGCGGCTGGTTCAATGCGGGCGCGAACGTGATCCTCGCCAAGTCCGGACCGCTCGACGTCTACGGCACCGTGAAGACGTTCAGCTTCGAGCTGCGCGCGGTGCCGCCCACGGCTTCGGTGACCTTCGTGTGCGACCGTGCCTTCACCTCACTGGGCGAGAGCATCTACGTCGCCGGCAGCATCGCTGCGCTCGGGCGCTGGGATCCCGCGAAGGCCGTGAAGCTCGATCCCAACATTTACTACGACTACGTCGATGGCGTGAATCCACCCCCCAATCACAACGGACCTGGACCATCCGCTCCGGTTTGGAGTGCCGTGGTCGCGGCGCTGCCATCCGACACGAGCTTCGAATGGAAATGCCTGCGCAGGCACGAGGACGTCACAGGCGAGCTCACCTGGGAGCCGGGGCCGAACAACACCCATCGCACGCACGCCGCCGGGTACTCCGGACGCAGCTACGGCTCGTTCTGAGTTTGCTCTACTTCTCGATCCAATCATGAACACCATCATCGCCTCCTCAAGTGCCGCGCGTCGGTGTGCGGTGTCAGTGGCCCTTTGCTGGTCGGCCCTCGTCGTATCGCTCGCATCGCCCGCGGGAGCAGCCTGTGCCGCGGACCTCGAGGTGGAGGTGCGCGGCGTCAGGCCGCGCGGAGGCGAAGTCCACGCGGCGGTCTTCGATCGCGAGGAGGACTTCACGCTGGACCTCGAAGTCCGCGCGATAGTCGCTCCGAACGGCGAGATCAGCGCCGGGGTATTCACCGACGAAGATCAATTTCCCCGGCCTCCGGTCGACAAGCTCTCGATAACGCCGAGCGCAAGAACGCTGCGCCTTACGTTCCCGGACCTCGAGCCGGGAGACTACGCAGTCGGCGTGTATCAGGACCGCAATGGCAACGGCAGGCTGGACGCGACCGTAGTCCGCGATCCGACCGAGCCGTGGGGCATCTCGAATGACCCCAGACCGAAGGACCGCTCTCCGACCTGGGACGAGGCCAAGTTCACGTTACCGGCGGAAGGCGCGAAGATCGTGATCGAGCTGCGCTAGCCCGCCCCACGATCACCTGACACTCGGCACTTGCCGCTCAGGCGATCCCCCTCCAGGCCCCATAGGGTCTTGGCAGATCCAAGGCGGGCCGGGCGCTCATCGACAATCAACTCGACAGTCGTCAGCCGTGTTTTGGTCTTCGGGTTGTCGCGATAGCGAGCGAACAGCAGTCGGTCTCCGTATTGCTCGAGGTGCTTCCTCGTGCCCTTCTGGCCGGGGCGTCGAGTCGCTCAGCCCTCTTCCATGAACGGCAGCCAGCTCCGCCGCCCGAGCCTGGCGAGGAAGTAACCCCAAGCGAGGCAGGTGAGGGCGACGAGCAGGAATAGCGTGGGGGCACCAGTCGCGCTGTCGAACATCGTCGCGATCAGGCCCGCGAGCAGCGCCACGGGCCAGCTCGCAGGCCCGAACGATGCGCCCGCTTTCTGCGCGCGCACCGCCATTTCCAGCAGCTTCTCCTTCGACGGCAGCACATCCTCTGCCGACTTGGGCTTGTGCTTGCGTACGATGAGCAGGAACAGCGCCTTCAACAGCGACCGGCCGATGGTGTCGAAAGCGATGGCGTTCAGCCTCGCAACCCAGGCCGCGTAGCCCAGAAAGAAGATTGCGACATACGGCACGTAGAGCACCGTGCGCGCTGTCTCCGAGAGGTCGCCGGGAACCTGCCCGACGACCCAGCCGACCGCCGGGCCGCCGAAGAAGGCCGCGATCAGAACCCCGATCTGCCACCACTGCCCAAGTGGGCGATACAGCCGACCGTGGGGCGTATCCAGGTAGGGGCCGGGAATCTCGGTGCCTTGCATGCGTGCACTCCTGCCGATGGAAGTGAAGCGTCCGACGGTCAGGCAGAAGCAAGCGCAATGCCGTCTGATGGACTGCAACCTGATTCGGAGTACCCCTCACCCGCCCCTCACCCTAGTCTCTCCCGCGGGGGGAGAGGGGGTGTACTCTGGAGCTCATTGCTACGATCCACCAGCCGTTTCCACCGCCGTCGCTTCGGCCCTCCTATCGAGAACGCCACGTAGAATGCGGGTGCCGACCGAATCCGCACAGAGCCAGAAAATGAATCAAGAAGATCTTTCCTACACCCCCGCCACCGAGCTGGCGCGCATGATCCGCAGTAAGGCCGTCTCGCCGGTCGAGGTGATATGCGCAGCCATCGACCGGGCCGAGGCATTGAACCCACGCCTCAATGCCATCTGCACGCCGACTTACGAGACAGCAATGGAGCAGGCCCGCGCCGCCGAGCTGGCCGTCATGCGCGGCGACGACCTTCCCCGCCTGCACGGTGTACCGATCACGATCAAGGATCTCGCCTTCACCAGAGGCGTGCGCACCATGGGGGGCTCGAACCTGTTCCGCGACCGCATCCCGACGTTCGACCATGTCCATGTCGAGCGCCTGCGTGCGGCGGGCGGGATCTCCATCGGCAAGACCACCGTCCCCGAGCTGGGCTGGAAGGGCAACGGCGACAGCCCGGTCACTGGCATTACCCACAACCCCTGGAAGCATGGCTACAACGCAGGTGGCTCTAGCGCCGGCGCTGCAGCGTGCGCCGCTGCCGGCATCGCTGCGCTTCACCAGGGCTCGGACGGCGCCGGCTCGGTCCGCATGCCGGCGGCGTTCTGTGGGGTATTCGGCCTGAAACCTTCGTTCGGACGGGCGCCCTATCACCCGATGCCGAACAACGGGCTGATCTCGCACGTCGGCCCACTCACCCGCAGCGTGGCGGATGCCGCCCTGATGCTGCAGGCCATGGCCGGGCCCGACGATCGCGACATGAGCAGCCTCGAGGCGCCCCCGGACGATTTCCTCGCGCACCTGGATGACGGGATCGCCGGCCTCAAGGTCGCGTACAGCCCCGATCTCGGCTATCTCAAGGTGGACGCGGAGGTTTCCGGACCCGTGAGGCGTGCGGCACTTGCTTTTCAGGAGCTGGGCTGCGTCGTGGAGGAGATCGACCCGGGTTGGGGCGATCCCATCGACATGGAGCACTGCCACTTCGCGTCGAACTATGCCGCCATGCTTGGCCATCTGGTGGACGAGTGGGCCGACCGCATGGACCCCGGGCTAGTCGCGATCACGCGCCACGGCATGACCTACAGCGCCGCGGACTACTGCCGCGCGCAGGGCGAGCGGCTGGCCTATTACGACAAGGTCCACGCCTTCTTCAAGCGTTACGACCTGCTGCTGACGCCGTCGCTGTCGGTGGCCGCCTTCCCTGCGGAGTACCTCATCCCACCGCACTGGGAGCAGCATGAGTGGGACTGGCTGCGCTGGGCGGGATTCAGCTATCCCTTCAACCTCACGTGGCTTCCGGCTGCGACTTGTCCGTGCGGGTTCACCCCGGCAGGGTTACCGGTAGGTCTGCAGATCGTGGCAGGGCGTTTCAAGGACCTGCTAGTGCTGCAGTCCGCCCGCGCCTTCGAGCGGGCGCGGCCGTGGGCGGACAAGCGCCCAGCGCTATGAGGAGCCTGGGTTCCCGCTTCCGCGAGAACGGCAAGCTTGAACCCTAGTCACGTCTCACGCACGTCTGGATCCCCGCCTTCGCGAGGACGACGACGGACACTACCAGGCGCGTCACTGCCTGGCAGTCGCCGACAGCGATGTCTCCCCCGTCAGTGCCATCGTCCGCGACAGCCCCTCGATCAGCAGTCTGAGTGCGTACTCCGCACCCGCCTGCCCGGCCGCCGCCACACCATAGAGCGTGGGTCGCGCCACGAAGCAGAAGTCGGCACCGCGCGCCAGCGCCTTGGCGATGTCGCTGCCATAGCGGATGCCCCCATCGAGCATGACCGACAGGGACGAGCCCACCGCATCGCGGATGGCCGGCAGAACGTCGAGAGTGGCTGGCGCAGCGTCGAGTTGACGTCCGCCATGATTCGAAACGACGATGCCGTTAACGCCCAGCGACTGGACCTCGCGGGCATCGTCGGGGTGCATCACGCCCTTGACCACGAGCGTGTGCGGCCAGCGGTCGCGCACCGCCTCGAGGTCGCGCACGCCGAATGCCGCGTCGATCTGGTTGGCCTGCATCGCGGCCAGGGACCCGGCGGAGGCTGCGGCCGCGGTGTACTTCTCCCAGTTCGCGAGCCGCGGTGCGCCGTTCACCAGCATGTCGAGCGACCAGGCGGGATGGCGCAGCAGGTCGAGGATCATCGGCAGATCCCAGCGCAGGGGCAGCGCGAACCCGTTGCGCACGTCGCGGTTGCGGCGGCCGGGGACGGGAATGTCCAGAGTGACCATGAGCACCTTGACGCCGCTGTCCAGCGCGCGCCGGATGAAGTCGTGCCCCACACCCCGGTCCTTGGGCATGTAGAGCTGGAACCACATGTGATCCGGCGCCGCTGCCGCAACCTGTTCGATGGTGATCGTGGCGGCGGTGCTCAACACGAAGGGCAGGTTCAGCGCACTTGCGGCCCGCGCCAGCATGATGTCGGCCCCGGCCCGAGCCAGATTCGCCAGCCCGGTCGGCGCGATGCCCAGGGGTGCTGCATAGCGCCTGCCGAACAGCTCTACAGAGGTATCGCGCACCGACACGTCGCGCAGGACGCGAGGTGTGAGCACGCATGCGTCAAACGCGGCGCGATTGCGCGCCATCGCCGCCTCGCCCTCGGCCGCGCCGTCGAAGTAGTCGAAAGCAAACCGGGGCATCCGCCTGTGGGCGGCCGCACGCAAGTCGTCGGTCGACGCCATCCGATTGAGCTTCAAGCATCCCTCTGTTCGCCGCGGCCGGCTCCCCGGCACCGCGCGGGATGGTATCAGTCCGCGCGCGGCGCAGTCGGAAACGTGCGCGCTCCAAGCGGGCTCAGTCGCCCGGCTCGGAGCGGGTGTTGGCAGGAGACGAGGACTGCGACGAGTACGACCGCCGGGCCGCCTGGTACTGCGCCACGGCCGCGCGCTGCTGCCGCACCAGCCGCCAGGCCCACACGAAACAGGCGATGGCGAATGCAAGGAACAGGACGGTGGCCGATCCCCACACCTGATAGTTGCGCAAGGCCCGCTCTCCCGTGAAGAGCATGGCGGCTTGCAGCACACCGATCAGCGAGTAGCCCGCCATGAGCAGGCACACGACACCCAAGACCAGGAGCGAGAAGAGCTTGAAGGACGGTCCCATGCGCGCGCTGCCGATCACGAAGCCCGTATGCCGATACCCTTGAATGCGGGTTAGCAGAAGAGGATGAAGAGCCTCTTGCCGGCCGACTCCCGTGCGTACCAGCGCAGCACACCCCAGACGTGTGCGGCGGTGGGCCAGCGGTGTTCCGACACGCGACGCTCGAACGCTTCCTCTCCCAGCTCGCCCATGTCGCCGTCGAGCCCCAGGACTGTCTGCAGCTCGTTCAGCTCGCGCAGAAGCGCGAGGCTCGAGCCGATCGAGACGCTTTCCACACTGTCTTCGGCGTCCAGCTCGTCCGCGGGCGGCTGATACTCGATGCCCATGGGCGCCCCGATCTCCATCGGCACGTAGTAGCCCTCGGCATCCGAGTGATCGATCAGATGCCGGAATCGGGTCGGGGCATCCTGCTCGCGCGCATAGAAGTCATCGATCGCCGACTCGAGATCGTCCTCCGAGAGCGTCTGCACCTTAATGCCAAGGTCCTCATACGCGACGGCCAGCCCCCGCAGAACATGCAGAGCGGAATATCTGCCGATACGGTGTCCGTCCGCGAGGACCGGGTCTGGCTCGCCGATATCCACCGTTGCTGCGTCGGGAATGTTGCGGACCAGATAGCTCACCGTCAATGCAAGCGGCAGATCCTCGTTGGCCGACTCGGCCAAGGACTTGGCGCCGATCATCACGATATCGAGTCCCATGCGATCTCCAACCGGTTGTCTCGACGCGATCGCGTCGCCGTCCTGGTCGCGACAGAGCCGGCCGAAATCGAAGCAAGCACCAGGCCCGCCGGCGCCGATTCAGGAGGACGACGATCGTGGCCCGCGCGGCCGGGGCACGGCGCGAGCACGGCGGGACTTGGGCATCCCCGCTGGCTCCTGGCTCGCAAGCGAATCGAGAATGGGACAGTGCGGCCGCTCGTCTCCACGACAGTGATCGACCAGATGGGCCAGTGTGCCCGCGATCGCCTGAAGCTCCGCGATCCGAACCTGGAGATCGGCGAGATGTGCTGCCGCCAGCTTCTTGACCTCGCGCGCGGGGCGGTCGCGGTCGCGCCAGAGCGAGAGCAGCCTGCGGATCTGCGGGGTGTCGAACCCCGCTGACCGCGCGCGCCGCACGAAGCGCAGCAGGTGCACGTCCGGCTCTTGATAGCTGCGATATCCCGATTGGGTTCGCCCCGCCTTCTGGATCAGGCCTGTCGCCTCGTAGTGCCGGATCATCTTCGCCGACACGCCGGACGCGCGCGCCGCCTGCCCGATGTTCATGTTGTCCCCCTCAATGAGATGCGTGCGCGAGGGCGTGCCCGCGCCCCCGTGCGATCAGCCAGCGATTGATCGGATACGCCACCACCCCGGCGACCGCAAGCGCCAGGGCAAGACTTCCCCAGAACAGGAGAGAACCGAGGCCTGCATCCATCGCGCCGGGAATGGCCAGCATCACGGCATTGTCCACGACCTCCATGATGGCGATCGAGGCGGTGTCGGCCGCCAGGGCGATCCGGGACGCGGCCCGCAAACCCAGTCTGGATTTCAACAGGGGCAGCATGGTCAGCGCATAGCCGGAGAGAAACGCGAGCACGACGGCGAAGGCGATTGTCGGCCCGTTGCCCCAGCCCAGCGCCGTCCCGATGACCATCCCCGCGACCTCTCCGATCGCACAACCGGTCAGACAGTGGAGTGTGGCCATGAGCGCGATCTTGCTCAAGGATGCACCCCCGCCGGGGTGCCCTTGATGATGCTCATGCCCATCATGATGGTGATGTACTGCAGGTTGCATGATCGCCTCCTCGGTTAGCGAAAAGGAGCGCCCATGCTGAACCTTACCATCGTGGGAAGGTCAAGCCCCCTCCTGATTGCCTGCGAACTGCCGGCAACCGGATGGCTTGCGAGCCTCACTCCACCACGATCCCGGAGTAGTCGTCGGCGGGCCTGGGATACTTCATCTTCAGCGCCTCGAGCTGCTCGATGAGAATCGAGGACACGATCAGATTGCGGGTAGATTTCGAGTCGGCAGGGACGACGTACCAGTTGGCCCAGTCGGTCGAGGTGGCCTCGAGCGCATCCTCGTAGGCTTTCATGTAGTCGTCCCAGGAGCGGCGCTCTTTGAGATCGCCCGGGTTGAACTTCCAGTGCTTGTCGGGATTGTCCACCCGCTCCTGCAGGCGCTGCCGCTGCTCGTCCCGGGAGATGTGCAGGAAAAACTTCAGGATTGTCATGCCGTTTTCCACCAGTGTGCGCTCGAAGCCGTTGATATGCTGGTAGCGGCGCCTGCACTCGTCCATGTCGATCCACTTGTGCACGCGCACGACGAGCACGTCTTCGTAGTGGCTGCGGTTGAAGATCGCCATCTCCCCCAGGCGCGGCACCTGGCGGTGGACGCGCCAGAGAAAATCATGCTCGAGCTCCTCGCCCACCGGCGCACGGAAGCTGATCGCGCGCACGCCGAGCGGATCGACCGCACTGAAGACGTGGCGGATGGTGCCGTCCTTGCCGGCCGTGTCCATTCCCTGCAGGACGATCAGCACCTTGTGCTTGCGCTCGGCATAGAGCATGTCCTGCAAGGCGTCGATCCGCGGCGCCAGCTCGGCGAGCCTGGCCAGGCGCTCCGCTTTGTTGCTCGGAACCACGCTCTTGTCGGCCGGGTCGCGCTTGGCGAGATCCACCTTGGCGCCCGGCTTGATGCGAAACCCGCTGAAGTTCATTCGTGCTCTCCGGGAAGTACAATTTTGTGAGGGTCTATAACGTTCACCCCATGCTCCGTCCTGCCGTATTGCTTTGCGCTGCCGCCCTCGCGGCGGCTGCGCTCGCGGATCCGGTTCTGCTGCCCGCGGCGTCCCGCTCAGGCGGCGACTTCACGCGAGCGTACACCGACCAGGACGCCTACTCGCGTCCCGACCCCACACTCGGCCGCGAGCAACTGCAGCGCTTCGAGGAGGGACGCGAGGGCTTCGCCCAGCGCTGGGTGGTCGCGCCGTCGCCGTTCGGGCTGTGGGGCCGCGGGCCGCTGTCCAATGCCGAAGTGTGCACCGATTGCCACTTCAACAACGGACGTGGCCGCCCGCCCCTGACGGCGGACGAGCCGATGCGCTCGATGCTGGTTCGGCTCAGCATCTCCGGCGAGGATGCCCATGGCGGCCCCCTCCCCGAGCCGACCTACGGCGATCAGCTGCAATTCCAGGGCGTGCTGGGCAAGGTGCCCGGAGAGGGTGAAGCTTACCTGCGTTGGCGCGAATCGACCGTCAGCCTGGCCGGCGGCGGGACCGTCGCTCTGCGGTCGCCGGTCGTCGAGTTTCGCGAGCTCAGCTCCGGGTCGATCTCGCCGCACGTCATGCGCTCCCTGCGCGTGGCGCCGCCGGTGTTCGGTCTGGGCCTGCTCGAGGCGGTACCCGAGGAGGCGCTTCTCGCCATCGCCAGGGCGCAGCAAGCCGCGGGATTTGCAGGCAGACCGAACCATGTATGGGACTTCGCCGAGAGGCGCACGGTGCTAGGCCGCTTCGGGCACAAGGCCACTCAGCCCAACCTGCGGCAGCACATCGCGTCTGCGTTCCTCGCCGACCTCGGCGTGACCTCGATGCTGTTCCCCGAGCAGAATTGCACCGCTGCGCAACGCGAATGTCGCGCCATGCCGCCTGGCCAAGGCCCAGAGCTCGACGCCCGACAACTCGACGCATTGGTGTTCTACGTGCGGGCACTCGCGGTGCCGGCGCGTCGTGGTGTGGACGATCCGCAGACGCAGCGCGGTGAGCGCCTGTTCGAGCGGTTGCAGTGCGCCGTCTGCCACGTTCCCACGCTCGTTACCGCCGAGTCTCCTGAACTGCCTCAGCTGGCACACCAGACTATCCGCCCTTACACCGATCTGCTGCTACACGACATGGGCGAAGGGCTGGCCGACGATCGGCCCGACTTCGCGGCGGGGCCGCGGGACTGGCGCACGCCGCCGCTGTGGGGGTTGGGGCTGAGCGAGCGCGTGAACGGCAACGCCTTCCTGCTGCACGACGGACGGGCACGCTCGGTCGAGGAAGCGATTCTGTGGCATGGCGGCGAGGCGCAGCGCTCGCGCGATGCGTTCATTCGCCTGCCGCGGGATGAGCGCGAGGCGCTGGTCGCTTTCGTGCTGTCGCTCTAATGCGAAGAGCCTCACCGCCAAGGACGCACAGGACGCCAAGGAACGTCAAGAGCTCCTTGTCAGAAGAGTTCGCCCGGCGCGTAGGCAAGCACTACCGGATGCGTGAAGAAGCGTCTTTTCGCGGGGGAGCAGCTGGCACCGCGGGTTTGTTTCCCCATCACCGTTGCCTCGAGGTCGCCGAGGCCTTCCCCACCTTGCTCCTGATCTTCCTTGGCGTCCTGTGCGTCCTTGGCGGTGAGAGTTTTTTCCCATGAACCAAACGCATCCAGGCGTATCCTAGGTTCGTAGATCGCTCCAGCCCTATGCGTATAACAATCGCTGCTTTCGTCCTCGTCCTGGCCCTCCCGGCATGGGCGGCGCCCGTCCAGCAGCCGCATTCGCAGGCCGAGCTGGTGCCCGAGCGCGCGGCCGTGACGCCCGGCCGGCCCCTTACCGTCGGGCTGCACTTGCGGCTGGAGGAGGGCTGGCATGTCTACTGGAAGAACCCCGGCGACGCCGGCATGCCCACCAGCATCGCCTGGACCTTGCCGCAGGGGTTTTCGGCCGGGCCAATGGAGTGGCCGGCGCCCCGCCGCATCGACGTGCCGCCGCTCACGAGCTACGGCTACGAGGGCGAGGTCATGCACCTCACCGAGATCCAGGTGCCGTCCGATGCGAAACCGGGCGCGCAGGTACCAATCCACGCGAAAGCGGACTGGCTGGTGTGCAAGGAGATCTGCATCCCTGCCAGCGCCGATTTCTCCCTCAGCCTGACAGTGTCGTCGACGCCGGGTGATCCCGACCCGCGCTGGACAGAGGCTTTCGCGAAGGCGCGCAGCGCCGCGCCCCTGCCGCTCGCAGGCTGGCAGGCGACGGCGTACCGGGACGGCGATACCCTGTTGTTGCGGGTCGCCCCTGAAGCCGCCGGCGCCCCGCATCTGCATGGCCTGGAGTTCTTCCCCGAACGCGAGGGCGTGATCGCCAACGCCGTGAGGCAGACGTTCGCCCGGCTGGACAAGGGCTACGAACTGCGGATGACGGTCTCCCCGCAGCCCATCGGCGAACTGAATGGGCTGGCCGGCGTGCTGGTAGCCGATCCCGGCTTCGGCGCGGCGAGAGCGGTGGAGATCGACGTGCCATTCAGTCCAGGGCCCGCACCCGCTGCGGCGGCGCAGGCAGGCCTCGGGTTTCCCACGGCCCTCCTGCTGGCCTTCGCCGGCGGGCTGATCCTCAACCTGATGCCTTGCGTGTTCCCGGTCCTGGCCATCAAGGTACTGGGAGTCGCGCAGCAGGCGCACGGTCACCCCGCAAAGCTGCGCACGCATGGTGTGTTGTTCGCGCTCGGTGTGGTTCTGTCGTTCTGGGCCATCGCCGGACTGCTGCTGGCGCTGCGCGCCGGCGGCGCCGATCTGGGCTGGGGCTATCAGCTCCAGTCTTCCATGATCGTCGCTGGACTGGCGCTGCTGTTCTTCGTGTTGGGACTCAACCTCAGCGGCGTGTTCCAGATCGGCACTGGGGTACAGGCGCTCGCTGGCGGGATCAGAGCCAAGAACGAGCATGCCGACGCGCTGCTGTCCGGGCTGCTCGCCGCGCTCGTTGCCAGCCCCTGCACCGCCCCGTTCATGGGCGCAGCGCTCGGCTTCGCCCTGGTGCAGCCGGCGCTCTCCGCGATGCTGGTGTTCACGGCGCTCGCGCTGGGCATGGCGTTGCCGTACCTGGTGCTCTGCTTCGTCCCCGCACTCATCCGGCGCCTGCCGCGTCCGGGCGGGTGGATGGAGACGCTCAGGCAGGCCCTCGCGTTTCCGCTCTATGCGACGGTGGTCTGGCTGGTCTGGGTCCTGGGGCAGCAGGCCGGTATCGACGGCGCGGCGAAGCTCCTGGCGGCGCTGGTGGTGGTCGCGGCAGCACTCTGGGCGGTGGGGCACTGGGCGCATGCCGGCCGCAGCGCGCGGATGACCGTCC
>DAIQQA010000288.1:0-3706 GCA_036787045.1 Burkholderiales bacterium
AGATACCTGCCAGCTGTGATGAGTATCACTCAAAAGCAGGACGGACCACCTATACAGGGGCTGCGGCAGCCGCCTCCAGCGCGGGCAGCAGCTGGGCGTGATGCGATTTCCTTGCCGCGGCCACCAGCCGGTGGAGCTGCGAGCGCAGGGCGGGGTCGCGCCGACCCTGCCCGGCAGCCGCGAGCGCACGGGCTCGCCCAGCCAAGAAGTCGGCGAACATGAGCGGCTCCTCACGGAACTGACCCTCCAGGAGGTCTGCGTAGCGCAGTGCAGCGGACCAGTCCTGCATATCGAGCGAGGCCTCGATTGCTTCCCGGTAGAAGAACAAATGGTTGTGGGCTGGGGAACCCGCCTCGAGGATCCGCTGGCCTTCCTCCAGGCAACGCCGGCGCTCCTCGGGGTCATCGCTCGAGCGTGCCAGTGTGCCGAGGATCATCGGTCCGCAGTAGTTGATATGTTCTCGGGCCGTCGCCAGCGCTTCCCGCATCATCGCGGCTGCTTCGACGCGATTGCCGTCGTAGAACACGCATCCAGCGACCATCAGCACGCTCTCGGGATCGAAGCGCCGCGCGCCGATCGCTCGGGACAGATCGACCGCCGCCTGAGCATGGGGGCGCGCGAGCTTGGTTTCGCCCCGTTCCAGGTACGCGATCGCGCATCCGTGATGCGCCACGATCTCCGCGCGTCGGTTGGCCATCCGCTGCGTGAGGCTGACAGCAGCCTGGGATGTCTCCTGCACCTCGTCGAGCCTGCCCATCAGCAGCGCGGCGAAGCCAACCATCGGGAGGTTGGCCGCCTCGATCTGTCCGAAGCGGTGCTTGCGGCTCATCTCCACGCATTCGCGGAAGTGCTCGTAAGCAGAGACAATACGCCCGGCGCCGTAGTGTGCATCCCCCAGCCCGCTCAGCGCCCGCAGTTGCAGCTCGATGGAGCCCGAGGCACGTGCCTGCTCGAGGGCCCGCGTCTGCTCGGTGAGGGAGCCTTGTATGTTGCCCAGAGGGAAGTAGAGGCTGCCGCGCAGATAGTGGATCTGTGCGCGCTCGGCGTGCAACGCCGGCCCGGCCAGTGCCTCGGCCTCGTCGAGCAGAACGAAGGCTTCAGGCTGCCGGTCGAGCATACGCAGGCCGGAGGCGATGCCGATCTTCGCGCGACAGCGCTGGCGATCGTCGGTGGCCAGCTCGAGCAGTCGCTCGAACGTGTCGATCGCCTCGAGCGGCCGCCCGATGGTCGAAAGCAGCTCGCCCAGGTCTTCCAGGAGCTCGATACGGTCACCGGAATCGGTCGCAAGCGTGAGGCCGCGCTCCAGCAGCTGAATGGTGCGGTCGGTGTGCTGCAGGGCCTTTTCGGCCCGCGCCGCCTCCAGGTACGCACGCGCGGCTCTTGGGTCGGCTGCGCGCTCGTAATGCTCGGCGGTCAGTACCGGGTCGCGGGTCGCGTACCAGGCGGCGGCGGCACGATGCCACTGGCGCTTCTGATCGCTCAGCAGGGAGGCGTAGGTGCCTTCCCAGATGAGCGCGTGCGCGAACAGGAACTCCCCGCTCATGGGACGGATCAGATTGCCCGCGATCAGCGCGGCGCAGGTGTAGCCGACGTCGCCGATGAGATCGCGCAGCACCGGCAGCGAAAAGCACTGGCCGAGCACGCTCGCGGCCTGGATCGCCTGCCGGTCGCGCGGCTGCAGCCGGTCGAGACGGGACAGCACGATGCTCTGCACCGAGCCTGGGAGGGCTTCCTGATCGCCCGCGAGCGCGCTGCGCAGCAACTGCTCCAGGAACAGCGGATTTCCCTCTGCACGCTGCACGCAGTCCGAAAGCACCGTGGTGGCGCCGATAGCCAGCGATCGCGCGAGCTCCAGCGCCTCGGTCTCGCGCAGCGGGCGCAGGTCGAGTGTAAGCATGCCGACCTGGGGTCCAACGCGCGAGCGCCACTCCGGCCCGAGCGGATCGGCGTCGGGGCGGGTGGTGAGGATGAGGACGACGCTGTGCCCCTGGATACCGGCGGCGATCTCGGCGAGCACGTCCAACAGCGGCTCGTCCGCCCAATGGATGTCCTCTGCCGCTACCAGCTGCGGCTTGCGCTCGGCCGCGCGCTGAAGCAGGCGCGCCACGAAGCGCCGCCGTTGCTGTGTGCGTGCCGCGTTGTCCATACCCTCGTACACCGCTCGCAGGTCCTCCGGGAGCGGTACAGCGAGAAAGTCGCCGGCGAACATTGCCTCATCGCCGGCGACCAGCCCGGCGCCGAGCGCATCCGTCAGCGCTTGCTGCCGTGCCGCCAGATCGTCGTTACCCGCGCAGCCCAGGACGCTTGCCACGATGCGCGCGACGGTGTCCTGGGTCCGGCTCATGCCGAAGTCGAGCGTGAGTGCTTTGTGGCTGATGAAGCCGGTTGCGGCCGCGGCGGTCTCGAACTCCTCGACTAGACGCGTCTTGCCGATGCCGGCCTCGCCGCGCACCACAACGATCTGGCCCGCCCGCTCCTCGCGGCACGCCTCGCACAGCGCGCGGAACTGACGCAGCTCGATCGATCGTCCGATCAGCGGGGCGCGCTGCTCGGGTGCGCCCGCTTGCTTCAGGCCGAGCAGGCGCCAGGCGCCAACCGGCCGGTCGAATCCCTTGACGGCCACCTCGCCGATCGACTCGGCGGCGCACAGGTGCTCGACGGCCCGGTGAACCGCGCCGGACAGGATGGTTTCGCCTGGCTGGGCGAGGGAGACCAAGCGCGCGCCGAGATTGACCGCATCACCCACCGTGGAGAAGTCGCTGCCTACGCCCGCATGGCTGGCCACGACCTGACCGCTGGCGATGCCGGCATGTACCGACAATGGATGCCCCAGCTCGTCGCTGAGCTGGGGCATGGCCTCATGGACGGCGAGCGCCGCGCGCAGTGCACGCTCGGGGTCGTTGCCATGCGCGACGGGCAGGCCGAAGACGGCCATGATGGCATCGCCGATGTGGCGCTCGACCGTGCCCGAGAAGCTGCGCACGATCGCCGTGACCCGCTCGTAGAAGCGTTGCACCAGCTTGTGGGTGGCCTCGGCGCCGAGCGTGCTGGTCAGGCGCGTATAGCCCGACAGATCGACGAAGAGGATGGTCACCTGGCGGCGCTCGACGGTCGCGGCAGAAGGCGACGCGGCGCTCTGCTGCGACACGGGTTCCGGCGCGGCAGCCCATGCGTTGATCGCCCTGAGCAGCCGTTTGCGGTCGCCCAGCGGGATGCCCAGCTTTTCCAGGTCCTGCTCGGTGAGATCTGCCAGGACGTCGAGCTCAATGCGGTTCTCCTCGAACAGCTCTGCGTATTGCCCCAGAGCGAGGGACTCGAGCCACTGGCCTACCGACGACATCTTCACTCTCCTTCGTGTGAAAGAGCTTACCGGAATGGCCGTCGGCGCGGGAGTTGGCTGCAAGTGCGCTGTTAGGTGCCAGGTGCGACGTGCCAGGGGCTATTGAGCATTAGAGGATGGGCCAGCAGACGTCCACAGCACCCTGCTTGCTGCGCAGGCACCTCTCCTCGGGCGGACTCCCACCACCCCGCCCCTGCGGGGCACCCCTCCTCGGGCAGGCTCCCACCACCCCGCCCGCTGCGCGGGCACCCCTCCTCGGGCAGGAGGGGAGGTCACTACCCCGCCTGCTGCGCAGGCATGCAAGCTCTCCCCTTTCCAAAGAGGGTGGCGCTGAAAGCGACGGGGTGGTTCGCGCTCCCACCACCC
>DAIQQA010000289.1:0-3676 GCA_036787045.1 Burkholderiales bacterium
CCGCGGCGGGTCGGGGGCCTACCGCGGAGCGCACTGGCACACCGGGAGGGAAGTCCGCGCACTGTTCGACGGCCTTTCGGTCAGCGGCTTGGAGATTAGGAGCGCGGTCCTCTTCGCCGGTGGCAGCCGGGTCGCCCGCAGCATCGAAACCGCGCTGGGCGATCGGCATCCTTTCGGGGCATTCATAGTCGCCGCGGGCGAGGTGGGCGAAGCCTTGTGTCAGCATGGTAGTGGCGAAGACCTCGAGAAGGGCGTGAATGTCTGACAACTG
Source organism: Burkholderiales bacterium (assembly GCA_036787045.1). Classification (GTDB taxonomy): domain Bacteria; phylum Pseudomonadota; class Gammaproteobacteria; order Burkholderiales; family SHXO01; genus SHXO01. The sequence goes on from DAIQQA010000289.1 coordinate 272, forward strand.
CTGCGCGAGCGGCTGCGCCGGCGTCGCGCCGACAACCGACCGGGCCTTCCGGCGCGTCGTCTGGATTGCACTTGCGACCAACGCCGCGATGTTCGGTGTTGAGCTCGTCGGGGGGCTGGTCGCCGGCTCGATGTCTCTGCTGGCCGATGCTCTGGACTTCTTCGGCGACGCGGCCAACTATGGCATCACGCTGCTCGCGCTGTCCCTGGGCGCCATGTGGCGCGCGCGTGTAGCCCTGGTGAAGGGACTCACCATGACCGGCTACGCGGTGACCGTCCTCGCGGGGGCGTGCCTCGCCGCGCTGTACGGAACGCGCCCCGAACCGGCAGCGATGGGGTCGATCGCCGTGCTGGCGCTGGTTGCAAACGTTTCGGTGGCCGTGCCCGCATCGTCCAGATGGCGGGCCTGAACGGCCGTCCCGCGGCTGCGCTCTCACCGACCGGCAATGCCTGGCTCGCCGCCGGCGGCGGTCACTTCTTGGGCGTGCCCCCCTGCATCTGCATCTGCTCCATCATCTGCTCCATCATCATCTGCATCATGTCCATGCGGTCCTCCATCATCTTCTGACGGGCTTCGGGGTCGCCCATCATGCCGTGGCCGCGGCCGTGCATCCCCGGCCCCATCATTCCCATCATCATGGGACCGCCCATCATGCGCATGTCGCGCATCTGCTCCTGCATGGTCTGCATATGCTGCTGCATCAGGCGCTGGCGCTCCTTCGGATCCTTGGCCTGCTGGATCTGGTCCATCTCCTGCTGCATCTTCTTCATGCGCTCCTGCATCTGCTGCATGCGCTGCTCCTGGGCCTGCTGATCGCTCGTCTGCTGCGACCAGGCACTGGGGACTGCCAGCAGAAGCGCTGCGAGCGCCGCGAATACCAGCTGTTTCATGATCATTCCTCCGTGTTCAACCAAGTCCAGAAGGGCGCACGACAACAGGCAGAGGGCATCGGGCCTGACGGTGAAGGTCGGGAGTATGATCTCCCCCGAGAGGCGTCTCTGCGCTTGCGCCGAGTTGCCGGCCTTCCCGTGCAGCAACCAGCACCAATCGTCGGATGAGGCCGTGAAGCGCATCCTAACGCCCGCGCGCAAGTCGCTTATTGATCGAAGTCAAGCGCGCAGCGTTTACGATGCAGGACCTGACTGCGGTTCGAGGCTTGGCGCGTGCGCTCAGCGGCTTTCGATACAGCGGTTGCGCCGCATCCGCCTCGGAATCCGCCCCCTCAGTGAAGGCGGGAGCGTGAGCGCCTCACGCAAGGTGGGCTGTTCCACGACTGGAAAGACCCCGAGACGGACAAGACCTACTGCTTCAGCAACGAGCAGACCAAGATGCTCTTCCTGCAAGACAAGGAGGAGAACATCAGCAGGGCCGAGTTCGCCAAGCTGCGGAAGAAGCAGTGAACGATCAGACGGTCACTATCGCACTATTTTCGGCAGCTCTTCGCCATCGGCGGAGCGCCCTGCAATCGCCTCAGAACAATAACGGGGCATACCAGGGAAATGCTACCAACAGGAGCACGATAGTGCCCAGCGCCCAGAAGACCGCGCGCTGCTGCCGCTTCACAACCGGGTCGCTGCCCACCTGCCCCGGCTCGCGCACCTCCTGTCGCCAGTAAAGCCGCAAGAACGCGATGCCGAAGAAGACTGCCGTTGCGGCAAGCCAGAATGGCCGCATCGGGGCCAGCGCCGTCAGGCGCGCGGTCCAGGCTCCGCTCAGGCCCAGCTTGGCGAGGAGCAGCGGTACTGTGCAGCAGACCGCCGCTCCTAGGGCTGCCAGGACACCGGCGATGAGCGCGCCCATCGCTGTGATCTTCGTCTCCGTCATTCGCTACCGCGTTTGGGGTACGCTCCCACTCTAACCGCGTACCTTGGTACGGAGGCAAGAGGGGTATGGACGCAGAGGGTATGACGATAGGCGTACTGGCTGGGCGTGCCGGGGTGAGTGTGGAGACGATCCGCTACTACCATCGACGCGGGTTGCTGCCGCTGTCGCAGCGAGCCGCCGGCCGAGTGCGGCGCTACGGCGAGGACAGTCTCCGGCTACTGCTGTTCATCAAACGCGCCCAGCGTATCGGCTTCACGCTCGCCGAGATCGCAGCGTTGCTTGCGCTCGACGACAGCACAGGCTGCCGACAGGCGCGCGGTATGGCCGAATCCAGACTCGAAGACATCGAGGCGCGGATGCGCGACTTGACGGCGATCCGCGAGCTGCTGCTCGACTTGATCCAACAGTGCAGGTCGACGAAGGGGCGTGGTCCGTGCCCCGTGATCGCTACACTGGCACAACCGCTTTCGCGACCCTAACGCATTGCCGTTGTTCCAAGGGCGATTGCTGAAGGAGGCGCGCAGGGCTGTGCGCGGGTGCGCCTGTCGTCGTCATCCAGCCGTTCCGCGGTGCTAATGCAGGCGCCAACGCCATATGGCCAGCATTGCCACAGGAACGATCGTCCACTGCAGGAGCGGGCTCAGGCCTATGCCCAGGACGGTAGGCATCGCTCCCGCGTAATCCCAGTTGTTGGCCCGGTAAACGTTGTACCACTCACTCCAAACCGTGAAGGTCACGCTAAACAGGATGAGCGACATGGTTCCCGCCGAGGGCGCACGGATTGGCCAGTCGGATGCACGGCACAATAAGGCTGCGATCAGATAGCCGGAGAACGCGATCGCGGCATCGCCGAGTGCGCAGTGAACGATGGCGAACACGATATCCCCTGCCCCGTCCTCGGCAAGAGTGTAGAGCGGCACTTGAGCCCACTCCCAGATCAGACTGAACGGCAGCGCCAGCAGACTCCACCGCAGCGCGGCCGCCAGCCCGCGCTTGCCTCGTATCCAGACGGTGCCGAGCCTCATCATGTGAACTACCTGGAAAAGCCACACACTCGTGTTCCCGCGCTGGGTGTGCCCCAGCCCGTTCGCGTCTCGGCAATCCGGATAACCTCGGATCTCTTCCGTGAATGGTTGATTCTGAGACGCTTATATCATGAAGATACTGTTGGCGATGATTGCGGTCACTTGGCGGATGACCGCACATCCAGCCCTCGGGGCGAACGACGTTTACTGGGAATGGGTCACATTGCAGGCAACCGTCGCCAGGCGCGCACAAGCTGACGAGCCAGGGTATCTCTCACGGGTAGGTCTAGCGGACGGCCTAGCGGTAGAATCAGCGATCGGGGGAGCGGATGGCAGACTGCTGCAGCGACAAGGAATGCGAACTGGAGGTCTTGCGGGCGTCCCAGAGTCGGACCCTCAAGGCGGTGCTTGCGATCAACGCGGTGATGTTCCTGGTCGAGTTCGTCGCAGGACTGCTGTCGGGATCCAGTGCGCTGCTGTCCGACTCGCTGGACAACCTGGGAGACGCGCTCACGTACGGTTTGAGTCTGTACGCGGTATCCCGGTCGCCCCGTAC
>DAIQQA010000290.1:0-3623 GCA_036787045.1 Burkholderiales bacterium
AGGAGCGGCGCCTCTGGTACAAGCAGCGCGGGGCGATCCTCTTCTCGACCGAGGTCGCGACGGGCAGCGGCAAGACGATCGTCAAGGAGGACGGGGCCAGCGCGTGGAAGTTCGAGACACCGCGCGGGCGCCTGGTGGTGCAGAGCAAGGAGGAGGCGCCGGTGTGGGTACCCCCGGACTGGCACTACGTGGAGCAATCGCGCAAGCGCGGGTTGGGGCTGGCCTGGCTCGAGATCGGTCAGTCCCTGGCCGCCGCTGACCGGTCGGTCATCACGGTGGAGGGGAACGACGTCGTGCGGGCGCTTCCCGACGGAAGGCGGATCGTGTTGCAGGCCGCGGACGGCCGCGAGATCATCGTGGACGGCAAGGTGCTGGTGCCACCGCTGGGTACCACCCAACGCCGGTACGAGGGCGTCCTGGGCACCCACCGGCTGAACATGGGGAATGGATACGCGATCCACGGCACGAACCAGCCGGAGTCCGTCGGACGTGCGGTCAGCCATGGCTGCGTGCGCTTGCGGAACGAGGACATCGCGAAACTGTACGCGGTGGTGCCAGTGGGGACTCCCGTCTACATCTACTGAGCGCGGGACAGGGGACCTCTGCGTCCGGTGCTCCGCCATCGGCGTGTGTCCCTACGCCGGTGCCTTGGCAGTGTGCTGGCGGGCCGCCTCGACCGGTGGAGCAGGAGGTTCGAGCACCGGACGGCGCGCCTGCGGGGGTACCAGCATTGCATAGCGGCCCAACCGTCTCTCGAACAGACGGGTGTAGAAGGCAGGGAGCTCGTCGGAGCGCCCTTCGTGGAAGGCGCGAAAATGAGCATCCGATCCGAGCATTGTGCGGATGCGGCGAAAGTCGGCCAGCTCGGCGCGCGTCGCGAGCGTACGCAGAGTGTGCACAAAACGCACTGCGGGGTGTGCCTTCGTACTCAGGCGGCGCACCAGCATCTTGTTCGAAGTCAGCACCTCGTGCATGTCGATCAGATGGTCGTAATAGGTCGCGGTGTCGTAGTGCCTGAGCGTGATTGCGAGATAGGGGTTGTAGTAGAACGCGAAGGGCATCGCCTTCAGGATGCGTCCGTCGCGATGCAGCTCGTCGTAGAGCGGCGTGCCGCCGAAGGGGCTCGGTATGTTGATCGTGGGCCAGACCTGCGGGAGACGCCTGATGAATTCGTTAGTCAGTGCGACCGGCTCCTCCTCGCCTTCGTCCGAGTCGCAGCCGAACAGGAAGTTGGCCTGGATTCCAGGCACATGGCGCGAGAGCTCCTCCAGCTGGGCTACGATCTTCTCCAGTTTGTCGCGGCCCTTGCGCGCCCCCGCCCCGGACTTGTTCGAGTAGTCGATCCATGATTCGATGCCAGGCGCGATGTAAGCGCATCGGGTCTCGGCCAGGCGCGCCAGCCGCTCGCCCTTCAAGATCGAGAGCGAGCTCTCCATGATGTAGGGATTGCGCCGACCCTTGGGCACTCGCGCGAGCACGTCCATGGTCTCGTCGAAGCGCACGGCGAAGTTCGGGTCGTGGTAGGCGATGACGAGCTTCGGATAGTGCCGCGACAGGTAGTCGAGATCGGCGTGCAGCTGCTCCGCCGGCAGTGCCACGTAGCGTGAGTTCCAGTCGACGCAGAAGCCGCAGGTGTAAGGACACCCGATGCTCGACAGCATGGGCACGACACTCGTCACCACCGGACGGCCGCGGTGGAAGCATGGGTGAGCTCTGTCTGCTGGCCGAAAGACAGATAACGGTGTTGCGTGGGAGCCAATAGCAAGTTACCGAGGCATGCCGCAGTCCGACCGCCAGTGCTGTGCCCGTCGAGCCGCGCAAAGCCAGGCATCAATGTCAGGATTGTGTGCGACTGCGCACAGACGGCCGGTTCAATGCGCGTAATCATCCTCTGGGAGAGGTGCGGCTTCTTTCGGACTAAGGGAGGTCGCAATCTTCTGTTGCAGGCCCGACAAGCGCAGTTTCCCAATCGTTGCAAGCTTTTCACGGAGATCGCGCATGCCCGAAACAGGTTACGCTCCCGCCGCTGCAGACGACACTACCGAGGCGGACGGCGCGATCGAAGGACGACGCCGGAGGGCACTGCTCAAAGCGGGGGCCTTGCAGTACGCGATCCTCACCAGCGCCAGTTTCTCGATTATCGCCACCGACGAGAAGGGCATCATCCAGCTGTTCAATGCCGGCGCCGAACGCATGCTGGGCTACACCGCTGCCGAGGTCGTGGACAGGATAGCCCCGAGCGACATTCATGACCCGCAGGAGGTGATGGCGCGCGCCCAGGCATTGAGCGTCGAGCTTGCAACCACCATCGCGCCAGGCTTCGAGGCACTGGCTTTCAAAGCCTCGCGCGGGATCGAGGATATCTATGAGCTAACCTATATCTGCAAGGATGGCAGCCGTTTTCCGGCCGTCGTGTCGATTACGGCGCTGCGGGACGACTATGGGGAAATTATCGGATATCTGTTGATCGGCACCGACAATTCCGTGCGCAAGCGCGTCGAGTCGGACCTGAATGAAGCCATGGCGGTCGCGGAGACGGCCAACCGCGCCAAAACGGATTTTCTCTCCGGCATGAGCCATGAGCTGCGCACGCCGCTCAATGCGATCCTCGGCTTCGCCCAGCTCATGCAATCCGGCTCTCCTGCGCCGACGCCGCCCCAGAAGCGAAACCTCGACCAGATTCTCAAGGCGGGATGGTACCTGTTGGAGTTAATCAACGAGATCCTCGACCTCGCCCTGATCGAGTCGGGCAAGGTGACGCTGTCGCGGGAGCCGGTTTCGCTGGCTGAGGTCATGCTCGAGTGCCGGGCCATGATCGAGTCGCAGGCACACAAGCGCGGCATCGGCCTGACGTTTCCCCGGTTCGAGATCCCCTACTTTGTCCAAGCCGATCGGACCAGGGTCAAACAGGTTCTGATCAACCTGCTTTTCAACGCAATCAAGTACAACAAGCCGGGAGGCGCGGTTGCCGTGGAGTGCACGCCGGGGGCCCTGGGTTCGATTCGTATCAGCGTCCGGGACACCGGTGTGGGACTGGCTCCGAAGCAGCTTGCGCAGCTGTTCCAGCCGTTCAATCGCCTCGGAAAGGAGGCAAGCGCGGAGGAGGGCACGGGAATCGGCTTGGTGGTGACCAAGCGGCTGGTCGAACTGATGGGGGGCGCCATCGGCGCGGATAGCGCCGTCGGTGTGGGAAGCGTGTTCTGGATCGACTTGAGCCTGACGCCTGGACCCCGGATCGCAGTTCCGGAAGCCGATCGCGCGGCGCGTGCGCGACCAAAGGTGCCCGATGGCACGCCCTTGCGCACCCTCCTCTACGTAGAAGACAACCCCGCCAACCTGGAACTGGTCGAGCAACTCATTGCGCGCCGCCTCGACCTGCGCCTGCTGAGTGCCGCGGACGGCAATCTCGCCATCGAGTACGCGCGCGCCTGTCAGCCGGAGGTGATCCTTATGGACATCAACCTCCCCGGCATCAGCGGGATCGAGGCCATGAAGATCCTGCGCGCCGACCCGTCAACGGCGCATATCCCCATTGTCGCCCTCAGCGCCAACGCGATGCCCCGCGATATTCAGAAGGGCCTCGAGGCAGGATTCTTCAACTATCTCACCAAACCCATCAAGGT
>DAIQQA010000006.1:0-35008 GCA_036787045.1 Burkholderiales bacterium
TGTTGGTCACCTTGCCGAACAGGCGCGTGCCCTGCGGGTAGCGGCGCGAGATGCCGACCCACGGGTCCTCGCCCAGCTGCTTCAGGCCCAGCGAGACGCGGTTCTTCTCCTGATCGAACTTGAGCACCTTGGCAGTGACCTCGTCGCCCACCGACAGCACCTCCGAGGGGTGCTTGACCCGGCGCCACGCCAGATCGGTGATGTGCAGCAGGCCGTCGATGCCGCCCAGGTCCACGAACGCGCCGTAATCGGTGATGTTCTTGACCACACCCTTGACCACCGAGCCCTCCTGCAGGGTCTCCAGCAGCTTCTGGCGCTCCTCGCCAGCGGAGGCCTCGAGCACCGCGCGGCGCGACACCACGACGTTGTTGCGCTTGCGGTCGAGCTTGATGACCTTGAACTCGAGCTGCTTGCCCTCATAGGGATTGGTGTCCTTGACCGGCCGCAGGTCTACCAGCGAGCCGGGCAGAAAAGCGCGGATGCCGTTGATCATCACCGTCAGGCCGCCCTTGACCTTGCCGCTGACCAGCCCCTGCACAACGGAGCCCTGCTCCAGCGCCGCCTCGAGCTCGTGCCAGGCGGCCAGGCGCTTGGCCTTCTCGCGCGACAGGCGGGTCTCGCCGTGGCCGTCTTCGAGTGCCTCGATGGCCACTGCGACGAACTCGCCCGCCTGCACTTCCAGCTCGCCGCGGTCGTTCTTGAACTCCTCGGTGGGGATGTAGCTCTCCGACTTGAGGCCGGCGTTGACGACGACGAAGTTGGCATCGACACGGACCACTTCGGCGGTGATGACTTCGCCCGCACGCATTTCCTTGCGGGACAGGCTCTCCTCAAACAATGCAGCGAAGTTCTCGGCTTTATCGGAGGCTTTGGAGGGGGTGGCAGTGGTAATCACAGGCGATCGTTACTCATCGAAAACCCATCCGCGCTGGACGGGGCCAAATTAAGAGAGATCCCGGCCGGCATCGCGGCGTGCTTCGCCGCTCTAGCAGGACAGGGGCTGCTTGCTGCATGACTCCTCGAACCAATCCAGCACCTGCTGGGCTGCCTGATCGGCAGTCAGCCCGGTGGTATCGAGCACGCGGGCATCCTCGCACTGGACGAGCGGGGCCGCCTCGCGGCCGGCGTCGCGCACGTCGCGTGCATTGATGTCCTCCAAAAGGGTGGGAAGTCTAGCATCGATTCCTTTTTCCATCAACTGTTTATGGCGGCGGCGCGCACGCTCCTCCGGACTGGCCGTGAGGAACACCTTGAGCTGTGCCTCCGGAAACACCACCGAACCCATGTCGCGGCCGTCCGCCACCAGGCCAGGTGGCTGGCGGAACGCGCGCTGGCGGCCGAGCAGGGCTGCGCGGACCGGCCGGAGCGCTGCCACCCGCGAGGCGGCCGCCGACACCTTCTCGGTGCGTAGCGCCGCCGTTACCGGCTCGCCCGACAGGAACACGGTCTCCCCGTCGAAGCCGCAGTCGAGCTCCGCAGCGACCCGCGCGAGCGCATGCGCGTCGTCGAGGTCGACGCCGGACCGTAGCGCCTGGAGGGCCACGAGCCGGTACAGGGCCCCGCTGTCCAGGAACCGGAAGCCCAGCGCCTCGGCCACCCGGCGGGCCACTGTCCCCTTACCCGAGGCCGACGGCCCATCGATTGCGATTACCGGCACGCCTGCGGGCTGGGTGATCTGCGCGAAACGGTCGAAGTAGTCCGGGAAGGTCTTCGCCACGCAGTTGGGATCGTTGATGCGAACCGGCACCCCGCCCAGCGCCACGAGCGAGAAGCACATGGCGATGCGGTGGTCGTCGTAGGTGTCAATGCAAGCGTTAGGCGTGAGGCGTGAGGCGTGAGGCGGAGTTACCACCAGGTAGTCGGAGCCCTCCTCCACGTGGGCGCCGACTTTGCGCAGCTCGGTCGCCATGGCCGCGATGCGGTCGGTTTCCTTGACTCGCCAGCTGGCGATGTTGCGCAGCCGGCAGGGTCCGTCGGCAAACAGGGCGGCCACGGCCAGGGTCATTGCGGCGTCGGGGATGTGGTTTAGATCCAGGTCGAAGGCCCTGAGCCGGCCTTGGTCGGGGGCGCGAGCCTCGATCCAGTTGTCCCCGAGCGCAACACCCGCCCCCATGGCCTGGAGCGCCGCCGTGAACTGCACATCGCCCTGGATGCTGTCGCGACCCACACCCAGAACCCGTACCGGCCCTCCGCCGATTGCGCCAGCAGCGAGGAAATAGGAGGCGCTGGAGGCGTCGCCTTCCACGTGGTAAGCGCCCGGGCTGACATAGCGGCCCGCGGGCAGGGCGAATGACTGCCAGTCGCGCCGGCTTGCGGTGAGCCCGAAGCGGGCCATCAGATTGAGCGTGATCTCAATGTAGGGCTTCGAGATCAGCTCACCCTCCACACGGATCGCACAGGCCCGGCCGGTCAGCGGCAAGGCCATCAGCAACGCTGTCAGGAACTGGCTCGACACCTCGCCGCGAATGCTCAGGGGCTGGTCTACGCTGATCTGGGCGGGCCGGATCTCAAGCGGCGGGAAGCCCTCGCGGCCCAGGTATTCGATCTGCGCGCCGGCCTGGCGCAGGACATCCACCAGGTCGCCGATCGGGCGCTCGTGCATGCGCGGCACGCCGGACAGCCGATAGTGTCCACCGGACAATGCCAGCGCGGCAGTCAGGGGACGGTACGCCGTCCCGGCGTTACCCAGGAACAGATCGGCCCGCTTGACCGGAAACGCGCCGCCGCACCCGTGCACCCGCAGCACTTCGGGATCGGCGGTCCGTTCGAGCCCGACGCCGAGCGTCTCCAGCGCCTCCAGCATGCGGTCCACATCATCGGAGGACAGCAGGTCGTGGATTATCGTCGTGCCCTGTGCGAGCGCAGCCAGCAGCAGGGTGCGGTTGGAGATGCTCTTCGAGCCGGGCAGTCGCACACTGCCCCGGGCGCGCGCGAGCGCCGGCAGGTCGAGGACAGGCGGGTACGCGGTCATGCGCGTTCAGGAGCCCCGCAGCCAGCGGCTGCGGGCGTCCCGCGCCACCTGGAACCGGCGCTCCACCTCCACAGTCTCGCCGCTGCGGATGCTGCGGGCCAGAGCGGCGAGATCGGCTTGGAATGCCTCGACCTCAGCCAGCAGCGCGTCGCGGTTCGCCACACAGATGTCACGCCACATCTCCGGCGAGCTTCCGGCGATGCGAGTAAAGTCGCGGAAGCCTGCGCCCGCGAAGGAGAACAGCTCGTCTGCATCCGGCCGCGTTGCAATCATGTGCACCAGCGCAAAGGCCAGCGCGTGCGGCAGATGGCTTACCGCGGCGAAGACCTGGTCGTGGCGCGCCGGGTCCATCGGCACCACCCGCGCGCCGCACTGGCGCCAGGCAGCTTCGACGCGCGCACGCGCCTCGGACGAGGTTTCCGGTACGGGTGTGAGCACGACGGTGCGCGCGTGAAACAGAGATGCCGTGGCCGCCTCCACCCCGGAGCGCTCCGCGCCTGCTATGGGATGCGCCGGAACGAACTGCGCGAGCTTCCCGCCGAGGACGCGGCGCGCTGCATCCACCACGTCGCCTTTGGTGCTGCCGCCGTCGGTCACCACGCATTCGGGCTCGAGGTGTGGTGCGATCTGCGCGAGCAACGTCCCGGTTTGCTGGACCGGGACCGCCACCAGCACGAAGTCGGCGCCGAGGAGTGCAGTGCGCGCATCGCTGGCGATCTCGTCAATGACCCCCAGATCGAGGGCGCGCTCCAAGTTGGCGCGGCTGCGCCCGACGCCGACCACGTGCGCGACTGCACCCGCTTGCTTCAGCGCAGCAGCGAAGGACCCGCCGATCAAGCCCACTCCGAAGATCGCCAGCCTGCGCAACTTCAAGCTACTCAAGTCGAAGCCCAACCCGCAATCAGCCACAGCACAGAGAACGCAGAGGAGAACCCAACCTCATTCACCACGAAGGACACGAAGAAACCCGTCTGTGCGTCTCGCCTTTCGGGCGGCGGGCGATGCTGGCTCCGGTCTCGTCAGCTATTCTTGGCTGCCGCTGCTGCAAGCAAAACGCATCAACTCGACGGGCACACGGGAGTGCGGGCTGTCCTTCGTGTTCCTTCGTGTCCTTCGTGGTCAGTGAGGTTTCTCTTGGCGTCCCTGGCATCTCGCGGCCGCAGTCGAGGAGTCAGGCGTGCAGCGATAGTTCCAGCGCCTGAAGGAAGCGCGCGTTCTCGGACTCCACGCCGACCGTCACGCGCAGATGCGCCGGCAGGCCGTAGGCGCCGACCGGCCGCACGATCACGCCCCGTCGCAGCAGCCGCTGATAAACCGCCCCGGCGTCGCCGACGCACACGCTGACGAAATTGCCCAGGGAAGGGATGTAGTCCAGCTCCAGGCGCTTGAAGCCTTCGGTGAGCTGGCGCATGCCTTCGTCGTTCACACGCCGGCTGCGCTGGACGAACGCCTGATCGCGCAAGGCAGCCTGGGCGCCCGCCTGGGCCAGGCTGTTCACATTGAACGGGAGGCGCACCCGGTTGAGCAGGTCGCAGATCTCCGCATGCGCGAGCGCGAACCCCACCCGCAGACCGGCCAGGCCGTAGGCCTTGGAGAACGTGCGGGTGATGACAAGATTCGGGTGCTGCTCGAGCCAGCGGGTTGTGTCGACCCGCAGCGCATCGGGCAGGTACTCGTTGTAGGCCTCGTCCAGCACCACGACGACTCTGCGCGGCACCCGCGCCAGCAGATCCTGCACCTGTTCGGCAGGGCAGAATGTCCCGGTCGGGTTGTTGGGGTTCGCGATCCAGAGCACGCGCGTGTCCCCGCGAACCGCAGCGGCCATGGCTGGCAGGTCGTGACCGAAAGCGCGCGCTGGAACCTCGATCCCAGCAGCACCCACCGCCTGGGTTGCGAGCGGGTAAACGACGAAGGCGTGCTGCGAGTACACGGAAGACGTGCCGGCGGCGAGGAACGCGCGTGCGACCAGTTCCAGCACGTCGTTCGAGCCGCTTCCCAGCACGATCTGCTCAGGAAGCACGCTGTAATGCGCGCACAGCGCCTGCTTCAGGTCGAAGCCGTTGCCGTCAGGGTAGCGCGCCAGCTCGGAAAGCTGGGCCGAGATGGCGGCGTGGGTCAGCGGGCTCGCGCCGAGCGGGTTCTCGTTGGAAGCGAGCTTGACGATGGTCGTCTCTCCCAGGCCCATCTCACGCGCCAGGTCGGAAACCGGCTTGCCCGGCTGGTAGGTCGCGATGGCTCGGATGTACGAGGGCGACTGTTCGCAGGCGTCGAGCATTCTCTCAGACCTACCTCTCACCACGAAGGCACGAAGACACGAAGAAAACAAGAACCAAGAAACGGGAACGACTTTGATCGTAACTCGCAACCGCCCAGGACTCTGGCGCACATGAACACTGCCCTTCAGAAGCCATCGCTGGAAACCGACTCATAGACCCGTTTTCGCTTTTCTTCGTGTCTTCGTGTCTTCGTGTCTTCGTGGTGAGAGGTTGCTTTTCGTCACCCTCAGACCGCTACCGGATACGAGCCGAGGATCTTCAGAAAGGAAGCGCGCTCGCCGAGCTCCTGCAATGCTGCGGCAACGCTGGCGTCGCGCTGGTGGCCTTCGAGATCGACGAAGAACACGTACTCCCACATCCCCGTGCGGGAGGGGCGCGATTCCATCCGCGTCATGCTCACGCCGTGGCGGGCCAGGGGCTCGAGCAGGTTGTGCATGGCGCCGGGACGGTTGCGCGCCGACATGACGAGCGAGGTCTTGTCCCGGCCCGAGGGCGGCACGTCCAGGTCGCCGATGACGACGAAGCGCGTAGTGTTATTGGGGTTGTCCTCGATATTCTCGGCCAGCAGGTTGAGCTGATACAGCCCTGTTGCCGCGCGGCTGCCGATGGCAGCGGCGCCTTCCTCCTGGCTGGCCTGGCGGGCGGCCTCGGCGTTGCTCACCACCGGCACGCGCTCGGCGCCGGGCAGGTGCTGATTGAGCCACTCGTGGCACTGTCCGAGGCTCTGGCTGTGGGCGTAGACGCGCGCGATGCCGTGCCACTCGCTGGCGCGACTCATGAGACATTGGTGTACCGCCAGCAGCACCTCGCCGCACACCCTTGCGGCGGTTGCCAGCAGGAGGTCCAGAGTACGCCCCACCGCCCCGTCGGTGCTGTTTTCCACGGGCACGACGCCGAAAGCCACTTGCCGCGCCTCGACCTGACGAAATACTTCGTCGATAGATCCGCAGGGCACGCCCTGCACCGCGCCGCCGAAACGTTTGAGCGCGGCCTCTTCGCTGAAGGTCCCGCGCGGGCCGAGAAAGGCCACGGCCATGGAGTCCTCGAGAGAACGGCAGGCGGAGATGACTTCGGTGAACAGGCGCCCCACGGCATCGGCCGGCAACGGGCCGGGGTTACCGTCCTTCAGCCGCCGCAGCACCTGGGCTTCGCGCTCGGGCCGGTACACGGGCCCGTTGCCCTTCAGGCCGCCAATACGCCGAGCCAGATCGGCGCGCTCGTTCACCAGCTGGAGGAGCTGGTCGTCGATGGCGTCGATACGGTCGCGCAGGGCGCGGATCTCGTCGCTCACGCTCGGACTCAAGCCGGGAGATAGTGGACCATGAGCACCCCGTCGATGGTACATAGCTCGCGGATCACCTCCGGGGTCGCCGGGCTGTCTACATCGACCAAAGTGTAGGCCATTTCTCCCTTGGACTTGTTCAGCATGTTGTGGATGTTCAGCCCCGCACTGGCCATGGCCGTGGAGATTTGGCCGAGCATATTCGGCACGTTGGCGTTGGCGATGGCCACTCGATAGGGCGACTCGCGGTCCATGACCACATCGGGGAAGTTCACCGCGTTGCGGATGTTGCCATGCTCGAGATAATCCCGCAGCTGATTGGCCACCATGACCGCGCAGTTGTCCTCGGCCTCGCGGGTGGACGCGCCCAAGTGCGGCAAGGCGACCACCGCAGGGTTGCCGTCGAAGCGCTGGTTGGGGAAGTCGCACACGTAGTGCTTCAGGCGCTTGGCAGCCAGAGCCTCCACGACGGCGTCGACGTCCACCACCCCGTCGCGGGCGAAGTTGAGCAGCACCGCTCCATGCCGCATCAGGCCGAGCCTGCCGGCGTCGATCAGATGCCGGGTCGCCGGCACCAGCGGTACATGCAGCGTGACGAACTCGCTGCTCTTGAGAACCTCCTCGATGCTGTGCGCCTTGCGCACCTGCGACGGCAGGCTCCAGGCCGCCTCGACCGTGATCTCGGGGTCGTAGCCCAGCACCTGCATGCCCAGCTTGATCGCGGCGTCCGCCACCAGGCTGCCGATGCGGCCCAGGCCGACGACGCCGAGCGTGCGGTGCGGCAGCTCGATACCGGCATAGTGCTTCTTGTTGTCCTCCACCAGCTTGTCGAGCTCCGCCTCGCTGCCGCGCAACCCGTCCACGAAACGCACCGCCGGAATCAGGTTGCGCGCGCTCATCAGCAGCCCGGCCAGGACCAGCTCCTTGACCGCGTTGGCATTCGCGCCCGGCGCGTTGAATACCGGCACGCCGCGCCGATTCATCGCCTCGACCGGGATGTTGTTGGTGCCGGCGCCGGCACGGCCGATCGCGCGCACCGTGTCGGCGATCGCCATCTGGTGCATGTCCTGCGAGCGCACCAGAATGGCATCTGGCCGCTCGATCTGGCTGCCCACCTCGTAGCGCTCCGCTGGCAGCAGCTTGAGTCCGGCGTGTGAGATCGAGTTAAGCGTAAGGATGCGAAAGTGCTCGGCCATCTGTTCTCACCCGTGTCTGCGCTCGAACTCCTGCATGAACTCGACCAGCGCGCGTACCCCCTCGATGGGCATGGCGTTGTAGATGGAGGCCCGCATCCCGCCTACGCTGCGGTGGCCCTTGAGCTGGATCAGCCCGCGCTGCTTGGCCTGCTTCAGAAACTCCTCGTCCAAGCCGGCGTCCTCGAGAGTGAACGGCACATTCATGCGCGAGCGGTCCTCCTTCGCCACCGGGCTGTGGTAGAACCGGCTGGCGTCGAGGACGTCGTAAATCAGCTTGGCCTTGGCGATGTTGACCTTCTCCATCTCCGCCAGCCCGCCGCGCCGCCTGAGCCACTGGAACACCAGCCCGGCCACGTACAGCGCATAGGTCGGCGGCGTGTTGTACATGGACTCGTTGTCGGCCTGGATCTTGTAGTCGAGCATCGACGGTGTGGAGGCCGGCGCGTGACCGATAAGGTCCTCGCGCACGATGGCGATAGTGAGCCCGGCCGGGCCGATGTTCTTCTGGGCGCCAGCGTAGATCAACCCGAATCGGCTGACGTCCAGCGGACGCGACAGCAGGCTGGAAGACAGATCGCACACCAGTGGGACATCACCGGTGTCGGGGATCCAGTGGAACTCCACCCCGCCGATGGTCTCGTTGCCCGTGTAGTGCACGTAGGCGGCCTGGGGCGAGCACTTCCAGGCCGACTGCGGCGGCGCATAGGTGAACTTGCGGTCCTCCGCGCTGGCCGCCAGATTGACTGAACAGAACTTCTTCGCTTCGGCGATGGCCTTCTTCGCCCACTCACCGGTGTGGATGTAGTCGGCCACGGCCCGCCCGCGCAGCAGGTTCATTGGCACCATGGCGAACTGGGTGGTCGCCCCGCCCTGCAGGAACAACACTTTGTAGCCGGGCGGGACAGCCAGCAGCTCGCGCAGGTCGGACTCGGCGGCCGCGGCAATGGACATGAACTCTTTGCCGCGGTGACTCATCTCCATGACCGACATGCCGCTGCCATGCCAGTCCAGCATTTCCTCCTGCGCCTGGCGCAGGACCTCCTCGGGCAGGACCGCCGGCCCCGCGCTGAAATTGAATACGCGCATGGATCTACTCTGAATCTGAAGGACCGTCCGGCCCCGGCAGGGTACCGGCTTCGACTCTGCCGTCTTCGGCGCCGTTCTCGTCGGTCTCGACCACCCGCTCCAGGCCGGCGAGCTTCTCGTCATCGCCCAGGTTGATCAGCGTGACGCCCTGGGTGGCGCGCCCCATCTCGCGGATCTCGGCCACCCGCGTGCGGATCAGCACGCCGCCGGTGGTGATCAGCATGACCTCGTCCTCCGGCATCACCAGGCGGGCGGCCACAACCTTGCCGTTGCGCGCGCTGGTCTGGATCGCGATCATGCCCTGCGTGCCGCGCCCGTGCCGGGTGAACTCGGCAACCGGAGTGCGCTTGCCGAAGCCGTTTTCGGTGGCCACCAGCACCGTCTTGGTCTCGTCGTCCGCCACCACCAGCGAGATCACCTGCTGAGCAGGCGCCAGGGTCATGCCGCGCACGCCGTGCGCTTCTCGCCCCATCGGGCGAACGTCCTGTTCGCTGAAGCGAACCGCCTTTCCCGCGTCGGAGAACAGCATGATGTCGTGACTGCCGTCGGTCACGGCCACACCCACCAGATAATCGCCCTCCTCCAGTCCCACGGCGATGATCCCGCTGGGGCGCGGTCGCGAGAACTCCGACAGCGGCGTCTTCTTGACCGTGCCGTTGGCGGTGGCCATGAATACATAGTGCGCGTCGTCGAAGGTCTTGACTGGCAGCACCGCGTTGATTTTCTCGCCATCGACCAGCGGCAGCAGGTTGTTGACGGGCTTGCCGCGACTGGCGCGCCCCCCCTGCGGCGCCTCGTAGACTTTGACCCAGTAGACGCGGCCGCGGCTGGAGAAGCACAGGATGTAGTCGTGAGTGTGGGCAATGAACAGGTGCTCGATGAAATCGTCCTGCTTGGTCGCGGTCGCCTGCTTGCCCCGCCCGCCGCGCTTCTGCGCCCGGTACTCGCTCAGCGGCTGCGACTTGATGTAGCCGGCGTGGGACAGGGTCACCACCACATCCGCGGGCGCGATCAAATCCTCGAGGTTGATATCCTCGGCATTGATCTGAATCTCGCTGTGGCGCTTGTCGCCGAACTGGGCTTTGACCTGGTTGAGCTCGTCGATGATGATGGCCGTAATGCGCGCGGGCTTGGCCAGGATATCCAGCAGGTCCGCAATGTTGTCCATTACTTCGCGGTACTCCTGCACGATCTTGTCCTGCTCCAGGGCGGTGAGACGCTGCAGCTGCATCTCGAGGATGCGCTGCGCCTGTGCTTCCGACAGGCGGTAGCCGCCCGGACTGTCGCCGGAAGGCGGCTGCAAGCCGACCTCGCGCCCCAGGGCGTCCGGGCGCGCGAGCTCGGCACCGGTGCGGGCCAGCATTCCCTCGACGGTGCTGGAACGCCACAGCCGCCCGGTCAGCTTGGTACGCGCCTCCGCCGGCGTCGGCGATTCCTTGATGAGCTGGATGATCTCGTCGACGTTGGACAGGGCCACCGCGAGCCCCTCCAGCATGTGCGCCCGCTCGCGCGCCTTGCGCAACTCGTACACCGTGCGCCGGGTGACCACTTCGCGGCGGTGACGCAGGAAGGCCTCCAGCAGCTCCTTCAGGTTCAGCACGCGCGGCTGGCCATCCACCAGGGCCACCATGTTCATGCCGAAGGTATCCTGCATCTGCGTTTCTTTGTACAGATTGTTCAGGACCACTTCCGGGATCTCGCCGCGCTTCAGCTCGATCACCACCCGCATGCCCGACTTGTCGGACTCGTCGCGGATCTCGGCGATGCCTTCCAGCCTCTTCTCGCGCACCAGCTCGCCGATGCGCGACAAGAGATTCGCCTTGTTGACCTGGTAGGGCAGCTCGTCCGCGATGATGGCCTGGCGCTGCCCCTTGTCCAGGCCCTCGACATGGGTGCGGGCGCGCAGGACCACGCGCCCGCGGCCGGTCCGGTAGCCTTCCCGTACTCCAGCCACCCCGTAGATGATCCCGTAGGTCGGAAAGTCGGGGCCCGGGATGATCTGCATCAGTTCGTCGATGTCGGTATCGGGCTGCTCGAGCAGCCTCAGGCACGCGTCCACCACCTCGCCGAGGTTGTGGGGCGGGATGTTGGTCGCCATTCCTACCGCAATACCGGTGGACCCGTTGATCAGCAGGTTCGGGATCTTGCTGGGCAGGACCGCCGGCTCCTGCTCCTTGCCGTCGTAGTTGGGGACGAAGTCGACGGTTTCCTTGTCGATGTCCGCCAGCAACTCGCCAGCGATGCGCTCCAGCCGGCACTCGGTGTAGCGATAAGCCGCCGGGTTGTCGCCGTCCACCGACCCGAAGTTGCCTTGCCCGTCGATCAGCGTGTAGCGCATGGAGAAGTCCTGGGCCATGCGCACCAGGGCTTCATAGGTGGCGGAGTCGCCGTGCGGGTGATATTTCCCGAGCACGTCCCCGACCACGCGGGCACATTTCACATATGGACGGTTCCACACGTTGTTCGCCTCGTGCATGGCGAACAGCACGCGGCGGTGGACAGGCTTGAGCCCGTCGCGGACATCGGGCAGCGCCCTGCCTACGATCACGCTCATCGCGTAGTCGAGATAGGAACGCCGCATCTCCTCTTCGAGGCTGACGGGCAGGGTTTCTTTGGCGATCTGGTCCATGGTTCAGAAACTGACAGGGAGGCTGCGGCCCCGGCCGGCTCGAATGCCGCGCTTGGCACAACCGGCCTCCCGCGCGGGCAGCCCACCTTCTTTAACTTTTACTCAGGGCGCCGAAAAAACTGCAAGTTTAGCATGCAGGGTCTGCCCGGCGACGCTCGGCGGCCGCCCCCGCGTGGTCTGGGGAGCCCCGGCTGGCCGCCTTTTCCGGTTCCAAATGAGCCCTTTGTGCTATCATTCGACAGCTTACAGTCGCGGTTGCTCGAACCATTACGGAACAGCCGGGACGAGAAGAAAAAACCGGTTGTGCGCAAGCGAGACCCGCGCGGCCAGCCAGAGCCCGAGACCCATCGTGCGAGTTCGAGGAGCGACCATGCATTTCCGACTCAAGCAGACGATAACCCACGTTACCGTCCTCACGGCCCTGCTTCCAGTTGCCGCATTCGCGGCTGAAACAGACAAGATCATGCGCGACCCTGGCACCGCGCCCGCGCGCGGACAGTATGCGTATGACACTCAGGGCCGAGTGGTGCGCACCACGGTGACCGGCGACTGCGTGCACACGGGCTTCTGGACTCCGGATACGGCCACCCCCGAGTGCGATCCGGATCTGTTCGCCAAATTCCGCGGCGCCGCTCCGACAGCCGCCGCAGTCCAGCCCGCACCGGAGGCAGCACCGGCGGAGTACGAGGCCATGGAATACGCCGAGGCCCCGGAGTACGAGCCCGCTCCGTACGAGGAAGCCGCGCCGGCGGCGGCCGAAGCGCCCCTCGAGGACTTCTACGCACCGGGCGACGCCCCCGACCTGGTGCCGGTTCCCCCGCCCTCCGCCTTCGCCGAGGAAGGCCCCGATGATCGCATCGGCGAGCCGCGGATGTACTACGAGGAGGCCGAAGGCGCTGCGGCGGAGGAGGGCATTGTTGCCCGCAGCCAGTTCTACGAAGAAGAAGGCGTCGAACCCGAGGAGGGCATCGTCGGGCGCAGTCAGTACTACGAGGAGGAAGAAGGCGTTCAGCGCGACGACGGCATCATTGCCCGCAACGAGTACTACGAGGAAGAAGAGGGCGCCGCGCAGGACGACGGCATCATTGCCCGCAACGAGTACTACGAGGAAGAAGAGGGCGCTCCACAGGACGACGGCATCATCGGCCAGAGCCAGTACTACGAAGAGGAAGGCGTCCCGCAGGACGAAGGCATCATCGGCCAGAGCCAGTACTACGAAGAGGAAGGCGTCCCGCAGGACGAAGGCATCATCGGCCAGAGCCAGTATTACGAAGAAGAGGAAGGTGTCCAGAAGGAAGAGGACATCATCGCGCGCAGCGAGTACTACGAAGAGGAAGGCAAGGAGCCCGAGGACCTCATTAGCGAACCCACGGCCGCCGAGGAGTCGATGGTGGCAGCCGCGGAGCAGGAGCAGGAGGTCGCCCCGGCAGTGGCAGCCGCAGAGCAGGAGCAGGAGGCCGCCCCGGCAGTGGCAGCCGCGGAGCAGGAGCAGGAGGTCGCCCCGGCAGTGGCAGCCGCAGAGCCGGAGACGGAGCCCACTCCGGTCATGCTCCCGGTCACCATCACGCTGGAGGCCGAGCCGTGGTTCGACTTCGACCGCTACGCAGTGCGCTCGGACGCGCGCGACAAGCTGGATGCGCTGGCGGGCGACCTCACCGGCGTCGAGTACGACGATATCCTGGTAGTGGGCCATGCAGACCGCATCGGCACCCCGGAATACAACCAGCGCCTCTCGGAGCGGCGCGCCCGCTCGGTGAAGAGCTATCTCGTCGGCAAGGGCGTGCCGGCAGCCCGCATCAAGACCGAAGGCCGCGGCGAGTTCGAGCCCACCACCGACCCGGCGTTCTGTCAGGGACTGCGCAAGCAAAAGCTGATCGACTGCCTGCAGCCAGACCGCCGCGTGGAAGTCACCGTCACCGGCACCAAGCTGCAGCAGTAGGTCGGCACAGCCTGACCCCCTCATGGAAAGCCCTGCGCAAGCAGGGCTTTTTCTTGATGAGTCCTTCCAAGACTTCCCCCAGCCCCGCGCCAGCCGACAAGATCATCAGCGCACGCTACGTGATCCCGGTGGAGCCCGCCGGCCAGGTCCTCGAGCGCCATGCGGTCGTGGTCCGCGCCGGGCGCATCATCGCCCTGCTGCCCAGCGAGGAAGCGCGGGGCAGGTATGCGGCGAGCGTCCATTCGGAGCTCGCCACGCATGCCCTGATTCCCGGCCTCATCAATCTGCATACGCACGCCGCCATGGCGCTGATGCGCGGCCTGGCCGACGACCTGCCGCTGATGGAGTGGCTCACCCAGCACATCTGGCCGGCCGAGGGCAGGCACGTGTCCGCGCAGTTCGTCTTCGAGGGCACCCTGCTGGCATGCGCCGAGATGATCCGCGGCGGGGTGACCTGCTTCAACGACATGTACTTCTTCCCCGAGCAGGCCGGTCGTGCAGCGCTTGCCGCCGGCATGCGTGCCGCACTCGGGATCATCTGCCTCGAGTTCCCCACCGCGTACGCCGCCGACGCCCAGGACTATCTGCACAAGGGCCTGGCCGCGAGGGACGCGCTCAAGCATGAGCCGCTGCTCACCTTCTGCATGGCGCCACATGCGCCCTACACGGTCAGCGATCGCAGCTTCGAGCAGATCGTGACCTATGCTGACGAGCTGCAGATCCCGCTGCACATGCACCTGCACGAGACCCAGGACGAGATCCGCGAGAGCCAGACGCGCTTCGGGGTGCGCCCGCTCGAGCGCATGCAGCGCCTGGGGTTGCTCGGGCCGGGCTTGATCGCCGTGCATGCGGTGCACCTCGAGCCGCATGAGATCGCCCTGCTACAGGAGACCGGCAGCCATGTCGCACACTGCCCCAGCTCCAATCTCAAGCTGGCAAGCGGCATCGCGCCGGTCGCGGCCCTACTGGAGGCCGGCGTCAACGTCGGCCTGGGCACCGACGGGGCGGCGAGCAACAACCGGCTCGACCTGTTCGAGGAGATGCGCATCGCGGCACTTCTGGCAAAGGGTGCTGCGGGCCGCCCCACCGCAGTACCGGCGCACCGGGCGCTCGCCATGGCTACGCTGGATGCGGCGCGTGCGCTCGGGCTGGAGTCCGAAATCGGCTCGATCGAACCGGGGAAGCGCGCCGACCTCACGGCTGTGAACCTCGCGGGACTGGAGTTGTCTCCGTGCTATCACCCCGCCTCGCATCTGGTGTATGCGGCAGGACGCGAGCACGTCAGCCACGTGTGGGTCGGCGGCAACTCGCTGCTCGACGATGGGCGCCTCACCACACTGGATGCCGGCGAGCTCGCCGCCAAGGCCGCACACTGGCAAGCACGGATGACGCCTCAGGCATGAGCGATACGATCAATGTCCATCCCCAGGAGCTGGAGAAGTTCAGCCAGCTCGCCCATCGCTGGTGGGACCCCAACAGCGAGTTCAAGCCTCTGCACGACATCAATCCGTTGCGGCTGGACTGGATCGATCAGCGCGCGGCACTGGCCGGCAGACGCGTCCTGGATGTCGGCTGCGGCGGCGGCATCCTGTCCGAGAGCATGGCGGTCCGCGGGGCCGAGGTCACCGGGATCGACCTCGCGGACAAACCGCTCAAGGTCGCGCAGCTGCATCTGCTCGAGAGCGGGAACAAAGTGGCCTACCGGAAGATCGCCGTAGAGGCGCTGGCGCGTGAGGAAGCGGGCCAATACGATGTCGTGACCTGCATGGAGGTGCTGGAGCACGTGCCGGATCCGGCCAGTCAGGTGCGTGCCTGCGCCGAGTTGCTGAGGCCGGGGGGTCATGCGTTCTTCGCCACGATCAACCGCAACCCCAAGTCCTTCCTCTTCGCGATCGTGGGTGCGGAGTATGTGCTGCGCCTGCTGCCGCGCGGCACGCACGAGTACGAAAAGCTGATCAGGCCCTCCGAGCTGGCCGGCTTCTGCCGCGACGCCGGCCTGAGTGTCGTGGACATGGTCGGCATGACCTACAACCCCTTCACGAGGGTGTACGCGCTGGGCCGCGACACGGACGTCAACTACATCCTTCACGCGCAAAAGCCGTGACGGCGCGCCGCACGAGCACAGGCGCAGTGCTGTTCGATCTCGACGGCACGCTGGTAGACACCGCTGCCGATCTCGGTTACGTGCTCAATCTGCAGCGCACCAGCCGGGGCCTGGAGGAAATATCGCTCGAGCGGCTGCGTCCGGTCGTCTCACAAGGCGCGCGCGGGCTCCTGCGAGTCGGCTTCGGCCTCACCCCCGGGCAGGACGGCTATGAGCCGATGCGTGAGGAGTTCATGGAGCTTTACGCCCGCAACCTCGTCCGCCACACCCGCCTCTTCGACGGCATGGCCGAGGTGCTCGATGCACTGGAGCAGCAGGGCCTGGCCTGGGGGATCGTCACCAACAAGCTGGCCCGGTTCACCGACCCGCTGGTGGAGGCGCTGGGGCTGGCCTCCCGGGCAGGCTGTGTCATCAGCGGAGACACCTGCGCACGCGCCAAGCCGTACCCCGATCCCTTGCTGGAGGCGGCAGGCCGCGTGGGCCTGGACGCTTCGCAATGCATGTACGTAGGCGACGACGAGCGCGACATGCAAGCTGGCCGCGCCGCCGGCATGCACGCGGTCGTGGCGCTGTACGGTTACCTGGGCGAAAACACCGACCCGCACGCCTGGGAAGCCGACGCCGTGATCGAGCAGCCGCTCGATCTGCTCGCGCTCCTCTAGCTACCGCCCTAGATCTGGAACCACAGAGGCACACAGATACCTGGGCACAGAGGTACAGGGGGCGCAGAGCAAAGGGGAGCACGTCGAATCGTCTCGGTCCGGCTGCCGGCCACTAGGACCAGCCTCTTCCCGAGTTTGTCCTCTGTGCCTCTGTGGTTCAAGAGGTCTAGACAGGCGGCGGACCCGTGCGACGCGGCGCGCGGTCTGTTAGACTCCGACTTGAAAGTGCAGTATCGAGACCTCATTTGCGCTTTCATGGGGGCGACCTGGTTTCGACGTGGGTCGCAAAGCAGCGCAGTGCATGCCAAGGTCCAGTCACCTTGTAAATCCGCTGGAAATCTATAGTCGCCAACGACGACAACTACGCTCTAGCCGCCTAACACCGGCTGGACTCTGCCCCGGTTTGCTCATGGGCCGGATCTGATCCCGCAAGGGTGACGAGAGCAGAGTCATTCACATGAGATCGTGCCGTGCAGGGCTACTTTGCCCGGCATTAACTCGTTAGGTGGCTCGCCCGACATCAGCCCGCCGGCCGGCGGTTGAAGGGTTAAATCAAATGGCCAGGCTAAGCATGTAGGACTGACTGTAGAGGGCTTACGGACGCGGGTTCGATCAATGGTCGCCTCTGCCCGCAAGGGCAGAGTGACAACGGGGCTCACATCGGTGAAACCTGCTGCCGCCGCAAGGTGGCATGGCAACGCCGAGGGGTAGGAAGAGGGCCAACCTCAGGCCTGCCCTGTAGAGACTCATAGACTGGCCGGTGCAGGAGACTGCATGGGCCAGCACTAGGATTCGCCGAGCAGGGTTCGGCGGATAACACGCTCCGCATCCCGGGCAACCGGGATGAAGGCATAGTCCAGCCTGCTTCGAAAGAAGCAGAACAACTGTCCCGCCGCCTCCACCAATTCTCCCAGGCGCCGGAAGGGATCCTTCCGGCGTTTTTCTCGCTGCCAGCCTCCACGAAGCTCAGCGGGTGAGCCCTTACGATGCCAGACTGCTTCGGACGGCATCTGCCTCCCCAAAACAGGGTCTCGCGCGAACCATGGCTCACCAACATGCTGGCGTGAACGAGTTGACGGTAGCCGAAGCGGCATACCTCGCCGGTCTGATCGACGGGGAGGGGACTGTGACGCTGACGAGGCTGCACCGGGGCGAAAACCGACGGCTCGTCCTCAGCCCCTCCAGCACCGAGCGTGGCCTGCTCGAGTATGCAAAGGTAGCCCTCGGTGCTGGAATCATCACCTCCAAGCGAACACTCTCGCCACGACACACTCCAACCTTCGCCTACCGGCTCCCCAACCGCCTCGCCCTGGAGGCGCTACGCCAGACCGAGCCCTACTGGCACGGTTACAAGGCCGATCGGGCGAGGCTTGCGCTGAAATGCTACGTCGCGCTAACTCCGCGTAATGGGAGGTATTCGGAGGCGGCAAAGCTCTCCAGGCAGCAGTTTGAAATCGCACTCCTGCACATCAGGCCGCCGAACGGAGACCGGTAAGAGTCCTTCCAGACCCTCAATCAGGCCTGGAACGTATCTCTCAGCGCAGTGCGTCCGAGATCTCCCACCATCCGACGAGGTTGGCGATGGGACCTGCGCCTCACCTGCACAGTGTCGGATTCCTCGTCGCGGCAGCATTCGGTGACGAGTTGGCCAATACGTAGAGCTTCCTTTTGGGAAAGGTTGAGAGGACCGCCGTCGGGCGGGATCCGGACTTTGGTCCGCGCCGCCAGATAGGCATACACCTCGGCACGCCAGGGTGCTTCGACGCGCACGAAGAATCGATACTCCAGTCCGTTCGGCATGCACGCGACCCTGACCGCTGACGAGCACCCATTGCAGAGTGTCCCCAGCGCGAGGCAAAGCTCGCTGCTGACCCTGCCATTCTCGCTGAGTGTTCCCATGTCACTGTCTCCGGAATTGCCGAGCGCAGCGCCGCCCCCTGATTCGGAACGGACCGCCTCGGCGTCGCCTTTGGAGCAACACTCAGCATAACAGGCTCGAAACGGCTGTGGCATAGGTCGTTTGGCATAGCACACCGCGCCTTGCTGCATGGCGGACGACTCCGCCGGATGCGCAGGCCCAGGGGAGTCCGTCGAAGTGTCTGTGCTACGGACGTAACCGTCGCGAGCTCGTGTTGGCATCCTGCAGCAACCTGCCTGCGTTAGACTAGGCGGCACGGTGTGCGAAGGCGCACACCTCCTCCCAGCAGCGCTCAAGCCCCTGCAGACGAGGCCGATAACCGAGCAGTCGCCCCCCGCGTCGCACACGCCTTGACTCAATGGCCGCCACGCCCATCGACATGCAGACCGACGCGCACCGGGACGGGGACCCCGATGTGATGCCTTCGGCTGCACGCTCGGACCAGCTGGCCCTGCTGGGCAGAATCCTGGACGAGCGGTTGCTGGAGGCGCATTTCCAGCCCATCCTCGACCTCAGGGACGGTTCAGTCCTGGGCTTCGAGGGCCTGATCCGCGGTCCAGCAAACTCGCCGCTGCACCTGCCGGTCGACTTGTTCCGCGCCGCCATCAAGCACGGCCTGGTGCTGCGTCTGGAGCGGCTGTGCCGGTTGACAGTGGTGCAGGCATTCGCACAACTCGAGTTGCCGCAGCGTCTGTTTCTCAACGTGCGGCCGCAATGCCTCGCGCTGCCGGGTGTGGGCACAACCGCGACGCGCGAGCTGCTGCGGCAGCTGCAAATCGAGCCCGAGCGCATCGTCATCGAACTGACCGAGCATTTGCCCATGTTCGATTTCGCCAGCGTGCGCACCGCGCTGACCGGCTATCGCTCGCTCGGCTTCCAGGTCGCCATCGACGACCTCGGCGAAGGCTTCGCGAACTTCCGCATGTGGTCTGAGCTGCGCCCGCAGTATGTCAAGGCCGACATGCATTTCGTGCAGGGCATCGATCGGGACCCGCTCAAGCTGCAGTTCCTGAAGTCGATCCAGCAGATCGCGCGGACCTCCGGATCGCTGATCATCGCCGAGGGCATCGAGACCGCCGCCGAGCTCGAGGTGGTGCGCGATCTCGACATCCCCTACGGACAGGGCTACTTCATCGCACGGCCCGCAGCGCAGCCCCCGCGAGCCGCCCCCGAGCATGTGTTGGCGGTACTCGAGCGAGCCAGCAGCGAGGCCTCTGTCGAAACGCTGGCGCCGAGAAACCTCGGAGGCAACGCGGAGTCGCTGCTCATTCCTGTCGTCCCGGTAAGTCCGGGCACCCCGTTAGCCGATGTCCTGGCGCGCTTCGAGCAGGACCCGGCCCTGCACGCCGTACCGGTCGTGGAAGACGGCAAGCCGGTCGGGTTGATCGAACGCCACGCGTTGCTGGAACGATTCGTCCGGCCGTTCCGTAAGGAGCTGTTCGGCCGCAAGCCCTGCAGCCAGGTGATGGACCCGAAGCCCTTTCTCGTCGAGCGGGACGTCAGTATTCAGGATCTCTCGGGCCGCCTGGCGCAGGCCGAGGCGCGCCACCTGATGGAAGGTTTCATCCTGACCGACAGGGGCAGCTACGTCGGCCTGGGAACCGGGCAGGACCTGATGCGCGAAATGACCCGGCTGCAGGTGCGTGCCGCACGCCATGCCAACCCGCTCACGCTGCTGCCCGGCAATGTGCCGATCAACGAGCACATCGAGCGCCTGCTGCACGCCGGGGTGCGCTTCGCTGCCTGTTACTGCGACCTGGACCACTTCAAGCCCTTCAACGACGTCTACGGCTACCGTCGTGGCGACGATGTGATCCAGCACGCGGGGCGCATCCTCGCGGACGCGTGCGATAGCCGCCGCGATTTCCTCGGCCATGTCGGGGGCGACGATTTCATCCTGTTACTGCGCAGCCCCGACTGGGCCGGCCGCTGTCAGGCCGCCATCGATCGGTTCGGCGCCGAGCGCGCGGACCTGTACTCGCCAGAGGATCTGAAGCGCGGTGGTCTTATGGCCGAGGATCGCCAGGGGAATCCGGTGCTGCATCCGCTGCTCGCGCTGTCCGTGGGTGCGGTCGTGGTCGAGCCGAAGCAGTACCCGTCGCACTACGAGGTCAGCGCTGCCGCCGCAGAGGCAAAGCGGCAGGCCAAGCGCCTGGGCGGGGGCAGCCTGTTCATAGAGCGGCGCAGGCCTGAGGCGGCCCCCCCGAGCAAAGTGGGCTGACTCACCGCCGCCGCCGAGCTTTACCGGGCGGGAGGCTCTCTGCGCGACGCATTTGCTCGGAGTCGAATATCGGGTCGCCGCGCAGATAGTCCGCCGCCATGTCGGTCGCATCGGCACCCCAGAACAGCGTGCCGTCGACGATCAGCGTCGGCACGCCGAACACGCCCCGCGCCACGGCCTCTTCACCGTTGCGTCTCAGCTGCTCTTTAACCTCGGGCGCTGTGATTCGCACGTCGGCGTCCGGCACGCCCAGCTCCTCGATCAAAGCGCGCCAAGCCGGCGCATCGTCGGGCAGCTTGCCTTCACTCCAGACGAAGCGAAACAGGCGCAGCATGTTCTGACGCTCGCAACCCAGCACGATCGCCAGCCGCAGGAGCGGCAAGGGATTGAAAGGATGGGATGGAGGCGGGCACGCGGGGAGGCCGAGCTGGTGGGCACGCCAGACGACGTAGCGGTAAGTGAAGGTTCGTTTGGGCGGGATCTCGGCCGGACCGAGCTGTCCCCAATGCTCGAGCAGGCCGGCGAACAGCACCGGCTTGCAGGTCAGCACCACGTCCTGCGGCAGCCGATCGAGGGTTTCGGCCTGCAGCCAGGCGTAGGGTGAGATGAAGTCGAAGTACCAGTCAACCTGCGGCATGAGAGGGAGTCCTCTGCGATGCCACCCGCCGCCCTGCAGGCTGCGTTGCTCTGCATTTGGAGTCCGGCTTCGCGGTTGAACTCATTTCGCGCCGGTGTTGGCGAGCTCGGCGCGCAGCCGCTCCTCGCGCTCTGCGAGCTTGCGCTTGAGCTCCGGGATGGCGGCCTGCCCTGCGCGCTCGCCCTCCAGGATCGCCAGGTGCCGGCTGCCGAAGTCCAGCGACGACACGCGGGAGATGTCGGGCCTGATCGTCACATCGGCCTCCGGCAACTCGGTAGCGGCAATCGCGTTGCCCATGATGGTGAAAGTCTGCAGCAGCACATCGATGGTGTCGCGCAGCGGCTTCTGGCTGGGTCGCGTCGAGATGTCCACCGCGATCACGATGTCGGCGCCCAGGCGACGCGCCACCCTCACCGGAACTGGGCTCACCAGGCCGCCGTCGACGTATTCGCGTCCCGAGATCCTGACCGGCTGGAATACGCCAGGCACACTGCTGGAGGCGCGTACGGCCGTGCCCGTGTCGCCGCGCTCGAACACGATGATCTCACCGCTCTGCAGATCGGTGGCCACTACGGCGCACTTGCGCGGCAGCTGCTCGAGCGTGCGGTTCTGCACTGCCTTGTTGACGAACTCCTGCAGCGCCTCACCCTTGAACACGCCACGGTCCGGCAGCGACCAGTCGCTCACAATGGATTCCTTCATATCGAGCGCCACCCGCTGCAGCTGGAAGCCGTCGAGCCCAGAAGCGTAGAGGACCCCGACGAGACTTCCGGCGCTGGTGCCGACGACAATGTCCGGATGGATGCCTTGCGCCTCCAGGGCCTTGATCGCACCCACATGGGCGAAGCCCTTGGCCGCGCCGCCGCCGAGCGCGAGCGCAATCCTGGGGGCCGGGATGACGATGGGGGCTGGCTCGGGCTCCGCCAGCGGCGGCACCGGGACAGGGGGCGGGGGCGGCTCCTGTTTGGGTGCGCCGGCGCACCCTGCAAGCAGCAGCGCGCAGGCCAGGCCGGCCAGCAAGCGCGGCGGCGCGGACACGGGCGGCCGCCCCGCGCTTACATCTGGGACTGCAGGAAGTTCTGCAGCCCGGTCTTGTCGATCAGGCCGAGCTGGGTCTCCAGCCAGTCGACGTGCTCCTCCTCGCTCTCGAGAATGTCCTCGAACAGCTCGCGGGTCACGTAGTCGTTGACCGATTCGCAGTAGGCGATCGCTTCCTTGAGCAGCGGCAACGCCGCCGTCTCAAGCTGCAGATCGCACTTGAGCGCTTCGGGCACGTTCTCCCCGATGAGCAACTTGTTCAGCTGCTGCAGATTCGGCAGACCCTCGAGGAACAGGATGCGGTTGATGAGCCGGTCGGCGTGCTTCATCTCGTCGAGCGACTCGTGATATTCGTACTCGTCGAGCCTCTTCAGCCCCCAGTTGCGGAACATCCGGGCGTGAAGGAAATACTGATTGATCGCGGTGAGCTCGTTGGTGAGGACCTTGTTGAGGTACTCGAGGACCTTCTTGTCGCCCTGCATGGAGACTCCGTCGGTGGACGAACCGGGACCGACGATTATAGCCGGAGCAGACCGGCTGCGAGGCTCAGGCTGCGACGTTGCCGTGGCACAGCGCTAGTTCGGGTGGCCGTCCCGCTTCGGAGAGCAGATCGGCAGCGCACTGTGCACAGCACCCACAGCCGGAGGCAACACCGAGGCGCGCACTCAAGTCGTGGACCGTGGCGGCCCCCTCCTCGATCGCGGCACGCACTTGGTGCTCGGTGACTGCGTTACAGACGCATATGAACATGGATGCTCCCAACGAACACAATCGTAACTCGCAATGAGAATGAGTGTCAATTGCCTCCGTCAACGGTGGGCGCGTTCGTGGGGCAGACCAGGCAAGCCAAACCCTGCGCATCAGCATGGCGCCCCAGCGCCTGCATGAGACAGCTGACAGAGCGTCGGCAGGCAAGTACAGGGACCCCCTGCTCCACGGCGGCCCGGCGGAACCCTTTCATCGCGTTGTGGTTCAGGAAATCCGTGAACAGGATGAGCAGCTGTGTCCCCCGTGGGAGAGCTGCACGGCGCTGGTCGGAGGCATCCCTGCCCGTGATGTGCGTGAGTATTTTTATCCCGTGCCGGCCCAGCGCCTGCGGAATGTTGCCGAGACGGTCTGCCCCTACCAAGGTGGCCTGCATAGTCTGAGTCTCCTGTGCGGTCTGCTCGCGGCTACGGCACGCTTCGCCACCGCCACTTGATACTAATGCTAATGCTTCTCAATTGCATTCGTCAATAGGCCCGCAGCTCTCCGGCCCGTTCAAGGTTATCGCTCGATGCCCCTTTACATACGAATGCGAATGCGTATCATCTGTCTCTGCAGACCCATTTGTAAGTGGCTCGCGTTCACAACGCGGTGGATGGACCAAAAAAAGCGAAAAAAGGAGCAGCCAGGATGGAGACGAGAAAATGGCGGCTGAAGGCTGGGGTTTTCGGGGTACTGATGGCGACGCAGCAGTGGGCTTCGGGCCAAGCAACGGACGCGGAGCCCAGCGCTGAAGTACGCGACGAAGAGGGCACGCCGACCGCGGTCGTCGACCGCATCGTGGTGACGGCGTCCCCCGAGCAAACTCGCGAGGTGGGCGGCGCGGTCCAGTTCATCGACCAGGAGACGCTCAGCATTTCCCAGTACTCGGACCCCAACCGGGTCCTGCGCCAGGTGCCCGGCGTCAACCTCGTCGAGGAAGACGGCTACGGCTTGCGGCCGAACATCGGCATCCGCGGCTCCGGGACCGACCGCAGCTCCAAGATCGCCTTGATGGAAGACGGAGTCTTGATCGCGCCGGCACCCTATGCCGCGCCGGCCGCCTACTACTTCCCCCGCACCTCACGCATCTACGCGTGGGAGATCACCAAAGGCCCCGCCATGATCAAGTACGGGCCGCAGACCGTCGCGGGCGCCGTCAATATGTTCTCCACGCCTATTCCCGACAAGCCGGGCGGCGGCGTCGGCGGCCAGGTCGGCCTGTATGCCGGGGACAACAGCACGACCCGCGCACATGGTGTGGTGGGCGGCTACTTCGAGACCAGTGGCGCCTTCGAGGTCGGTCTCAGCCTAGAGGCGCTGAACGAGCACTCGGATGGCTTCAAGAAGCTCGACTCCGGTGGGTCCACGGGGTACGACATTCAGGACTACGTCGCCAAGATCGGGTTTCGCTCTGCCGCCGGCGCGTCGGTCAATCAGGCGCTCGAGCTCAAAGTCCAGACCTCCGACGAGCAATCGGACGAGACTTATCTGGGCCTCACGCTGGACGATTTCCGGGCCGATCCCTATCGGCGCTACCGGGGCAGCCAGCGCGACGTGATGAACGTGGACCACCAGACCTACCAGGCGACGCACCGCATCGATCTGACCGAGCGGGTGGATCTCACCACGGTCGCATACTACACGCAGACGCAGCGCAGCTGGTACAAGGTCAACGACGTGCTCGACGGCGGCGCCCTGCGCTCCATCAGCGCGGTCCTCTCGGATCCCACCACCTTCGCCACCGGCTACCAGACCCTCGTGGGCGCACCCGGGTTTATCAGCGCAGCCAACGCGTTGCGCGTACGTAACAACAACCGCGAGTACTATGCCGCGGGCATTCAGACGGTACTCGGGGTCGGTTTTCAGGCCGGCGCCACCTCCCACGAGCTCGAGCTGTCGGCTCGCTACCATCAGGACGAAGAGGACCGCTTCCAGGACGACGACCGCTACCAGATGGTGAACGGCACGATGGTGTTGACGCAGGACGGCGCGCCGGGCAGCCAGGATAACCGGGTCGGGGATGTGCACGCCTGGGCGTTCTACGCCCGCGACACCATCCGCTGGAACCGCTGGACGGTGGTTCCCGGGCTACGCTACGAGACCATGGAATTGCGGCGGACGACCTACGGGCTGAACGACCCGAATCGCACCGGACCGACCACCGTAGAGGAGAACACCGTCGACGTCTGGATCCCCGGGCTCAGCGGGACCTACGACCTGACCGAGCGCTGGAAGCTGCTCGGCGGCGTGCACCGCGGCTTCGCCAACCCCTCACCGGGCTCGACCGCCGATGCCGAGACGTCGTGGAACTACGAGGCCGGGGTGCGCTTCAACGCGGCAGCGACCAGGCTCGACCTGATCGGGTTCGTCGTGGATTACGAAAACCTGGTCGGTACCTGCACTGGCTCGACCGGCGGGGGCTGCAACATCGGCGACCAGTTCGACGGCGGCAAGGCGCAGGTATCCGGGCTCGAAGTGCTGGCCGGCTACGACGCCGGCCCAAGACTGGGTACACGGCTCTCTGTGCCGCTCTCCGTCGCCTATACATACACGCACGGCGAGTTCCAGACCAGTTTCGACAGCGACTTCGCCGAGTGGGGCGACGTCACCGCCGGGGACAGTCTGCCCAACGTGCCGGAGCACCAGATCACGCTCAGCGCCGGCCTCCAGGGCGTGAAGTGGCGAACCTTCCTGAATGCCAACTACGTTAGCGATGCGCGATCCACCGCCGGATCTGGACCCATCCCCGAGGATGAGCTCATCGAAGCCCGTACCATCATCGATATCATCGGTGAGCTGGATGTGACGCCGAATGTCAGCCTGTTCGGCAGTGTGCAGAACGTTACCGACGAGGTCTACATCGTTTCGTTCAGCCCGGCGGGCGCCCGGCCAGGCTTGCCCCGGACCTTCCTGGCGGGGATCAAGGCGCGGTTCTGATAACGAGACAGATGCCGCTGCTACGCGAGCGGAACAGAAATGCTTACAATTCTCGTCTGATGCCCTACTGCCTGTGGTCGCCCCCATGAAGATCTTGCGTCTCTGCCCGCTGCTTTTCGCCACGCTCCTGCCCGGTATGCTCGCGGCCCAGGATCGGACCGCGCAGACCATCCTCAACCTACTCGACTACGTCGCGGTCGAGTACCCGTCGTTCGTGCAGGACGGCAAGGTGCTGGATGCCGAGGAATACGCCGAGCAGGTCGAGTTCTCGGGTCAGGTGCGGGAGCTCATCGGCAACCTGCCGGAGAACCCGCAGCGTGCCCGATGGCAGGCGCGGGCCTCCGAGTTGCACGAGCTGATCCTGGCCAAGCGCGACGGCGTGCAGGTCGCCGACCTGGCTCGCGAGATTCAGCGCGGCCTCATCGCCTCCTACCACATCGCGGTCACACCCAATCAGGCGCCAGTTCTCAGTGGCGCAGCGGCGTTCTACGGCGCAAATTGCGCTGCCTGCCATGGGAGCGAGGGCGACGGCCACGGCCCGCAGGCCGCCAGCCTCGACCCGGCTCCCAGCGACTTCACCGACCGCGCCCGCGCATCCGCACGCAGCGTCTATGGCTTGTACAACACCATCAGTCTGGGCGTCGATGGTACCTCGATGCCAGCCTTCAGCAATCTCAGCGCCGAGCAGCGCTGGCAACTGGCCTTCTATGTGAGCCAGTTCTCGGCATCCGAAGCGCAACGTCGGGCGGGCGAGGCCGCCTGGCAGTCCGGCAACGGTCGGGCCGAGTTCCCCAACTTGGCGCCCGTCGTGACGATGACCCCAGGCGAGGCGCGTGCCAGCGGCGGCGACACTGAGGCGATCCTTGCGTACCTGCGCAGCCAGCCGGCCGCAGTGCAGACAGGCAGCCACTCGCCGATCGCGTTCAGCATCGACGCGATGCACGAAAGCCTGTCGGCGCTTCGTGCCGGCGAGCACGAGCGAGCGTATCAGCTGGCCGTCACAGCCTATCTGGAGGGCTTCGAGCTGGCGGAGGCCAACATCGACAACGTCGACCCCGGCCTGCGTACGCGCACCGAGCAGGCCATGATGGGCTATCGCAACGCGCTCCAGAGCGGTGCGGCAACGGCAGAGGTCGAAGCCAAGTATCGCGCCGCCCTTACACTGCTGACTGAAGCGAAGACACGTACCGAAACGCTCAACCTGTCGGCTACGACGAACTTCGTCGGCTCGTTGGTAATCATCCTGCGCGAAGGCCTGGAGGCGATCCTGGTGATCGCCGCGATGGCCGCGTTCCTGGTCAAGACCGGTCGCCGCGACGGGCTGATCTGGCTCCACAGCGGCTGGATCGGCGCCCTGCTGCTGGGCGCAGTGACGTGGACCGTATCCAGCCACCTCATTACGATCAGCGGTGCCCAGCGGGAGGTCACAGAGGGCCTGACTGCCCTGCTTTCCTCCGCGGTTCTGCTGTACGTGGGCTTCTGGCTCCACAGCAAATCCAGCACAGCCAAGTGGAGCGCCTTCATCAGGGAGAAAGTCGGCGACAGCGGCGGAAGCTGGTGGGGCATTGCCCTTGTGTCGTTCCTCGCAGTCTATCGCGAGGCGTTCGAGACCGTTCTCTTCTACCAGGCGCTTTGGATGCAGTCGGACGGGGCCGGCCGCAGCGCCGTGCTGGGCGGGTTCGCCGCCGGTGTCGTCGGCCTGGTCGTGCTGGCCTGGCTCATCATCCGCCTGTCTGTGCGCTTGCCGCTGGGGCTGTTCTTCGGCGCGAGCGCGGCGCTGATCGCGGCCATGGCCGTAATCTTCGCGGGCCAGGGCATCGCGGCCCTGCAGGCCGCCGGCCGGCTGCCTGCATCGCCCATCGACCTTCCGAGCATTCCGCTGCTTGGGATCTACCCCAACCTGCAGGGCGTCGCGTTGCAGCTTGTGTTGGTGGCAGTGATCGCCGCGGGCTACCTCTATCTGCGCCGCCAGACACGGCGTGCGTGATGTCCGTGCAACGCAAAGAGAGGAGAAAGATGCGTGTCGTAGGTTTCGTTCCCGTGCTGCTGGCCGCGGCATTCGCCCTGCCGGCGAGCAACGCGCAGGATCGTGTGGTGAATCTGTATTCTGCACGCCACTACGACACGGACGAGGCGTTGTATGCGAACTTCACGCGGGCCACGGGCATCAAGGTCAACCGCATCGAGGCGGGCGACGACGCCCTGCTGGAGCGCATCCGCAACGAGGGCACCAATAGTCCGGCGGACGTGCTGTTGATCGTCGATGCGGCGCGGCTGGCCAATGCCCAGCAGCTCGGCCTGTTCGCCCCGGTGAGATCGCGCCTGCTGGAGGAGCGCATCCCGGCCGAGTTCCGCGACCCGAACGGCGCCTGGTTCGGTTTCTCCAGCCGAGCGCGGGTGATCGTCTACGATCGCGCCACGGTCAAGCCCGAGGATGTGCCCACCTATGCAAGCCTGGCGGACCCTAGGAACCGAGGCAGGGTCTGTACCCGGCCGGGCTCCCACCCGTACATGCTCTCTCTGGTCAGCGCGATGATCGCGCATGAGGGGGAAGAGAAGACGGAGCAGTGGGCGCGCGGCGTGGTGGCGAACTTCGCTCGGCCACCGCGCGGAGGCGACACCGATCAGATCCGCGCCGTGGCCTCCGGCGAATGCGGGATCGCGCTGACCAACAGCTACTACCTCGTGCGCCTGATGCGCTCCAAGAAGGCGGAAGATCGCGCGGCCGCGGCGCAAGTCGGACTGGTGTGGCCGGACCAACAGGGCTTCGGAACCCACCTGAACATATCGGGCGGTGGGCTGATGCGCAGTGCTCCGAATCGCGAGAATGCCATCCGCTTCCTCGAATACCTCGCCAGCGACGAGGCCCAAGTCTACTTTGCCGACGGCAACAACGAGTGGCCGGTGGTCAAGTCCGCAGTGGCGAAGAATCCGGAGCTGGCCTCGCTCGGAAAGTTCAAGGCCGACGCCCTGAACGTCGCATTGCTGGGTAAGAACGTGGCGGCGGCCCAGCGCATCGTCGATCGCGTGGGTTGGAAGTAGGTCCAGGCGAACCGATCACCACGAAGACACGAAGGCACGAAGAAGACCCATCAGAATGCGCGCCAGGACACCGCCGTCGCCCCGCGACGTGAGCGGCGCGCCGCGTGCTGCGAGGGATGATTCTTCAGTTCCGGATTCAGGTTTTCTTCGTGTCTTCGCGTCTTCGTGGTAAGCGGTTTCTCCCCAGCGCGTGCGAGACGAGGATCACCGGGATCAGCCCCACTGCAACGATCGTGAGGCTGGGCAGGGCCGCCTCCCCCAGCCGTTCATCCTTGGCCAGATTGTAGGCCTGGGTCGCCAGCGTATCGAAGTCGAAAGGACGCAGCACCAGTGTGGCCGGCAACTCCTTCAGCGCATCGACGAATACGAGCAGCGCGCCGATCAGCAGGCTGCGCGCCAGCAGCGGTGCATGCACACGTGCGAGCAGTGCCCCGGCAGTGCAGCCGAGGGTCCGCGCGGCCTCGTCCATTCCAGGCGTGATGCGGGCGAGCCCCGCCTCAACGTTCGTGAGGGCA
Source organism: Burkholderiales bacterium (assembly GCA_036787045.1). GTDB lineage: Bacteria > Pseudomonadota > Gammaproteobacteria > Burkholderiales > SHXO01 > SHXO01. Next base: position 29,201 of record DAIQQA010000006.1, read on the forward strand.
AGCGCGAGGAAGCGCACGACATACGCATACACGAGCGCCGCGATGCTGCCAGTCAGCAGCAGGCCGCTCTTGATGCCGAAGTTCGCCTGGAGGAATGCATCGAGCGCGTTATCGAAGCGCGCCAGCGGCACCAGGATGGCTACCGCCAGCACCGCGCCGGGCACTGCATAACCCAGTCCGGCGAGCCGCACGCTGGAGCGTACCGGGCCGCTCGCGTGCAGGCGCGCCGCGTAGCCCAGAGCCAGCGCAGCGGCAACCGCCAGGCATGCAGCGAGGCCCGCGGCGGTGAAGCTGTTGGCCACCAACGCCGCGTAGCGGCCGAAGGCGCCAAGGTCGGTCTCGCGCCAGGCGAGCCGAAGCAGGATCACCACCGGCAGCAGGAATCCCAGCACCACCGGGAGAAGGCAGACCAGTGTCGCAATCCACCCGGCCGCGCCAGGGAGCCTGCGCCTTCGCGCGCTGATCGTCCCGGCGCCCTGGAACCGTGCGCGACCACGCGATGCGCGCTCGAGCCACAGCACCAGCATCACAACGCCGAGCAACATGACTGACAGCTGTGCTGCCGCGGCGCGATCGCCCAGGCTGAACCAGGCTTTGTACACGCCGGTGGTAAGCGTCTCGACAGCGAAATAGGCGACCACCCCGTAGTCGGCCAGCGTTTCCATCACAGCCACCGCCACGCCCGCCGCAAGCGCGGGGCGGGTCAGCGGGAGGGCCACGCGCAGGAACGCCCGCCACGCGTCGAGGCCGGCGAGCCTGGCGGCGTGCAGGAGGTTGGGCGAACGCTCCACGAACGCCGCATGCACGGGCAGATACACGTAGGGAAAGAACACCAGCACGAGCAGGCAAGCCGCGCCGGGCAGCGAGCGGACCTCGGGGAACCAGTACTCGCGTGCGCGCCAGCCGGTAATCTCGCGCAGCCCGCTCTGGACCGGTCCGCTGAACTGCAGGAAATCCGTGTAGGCATACGCGACCACGTAGGCCGGCATGGCCAACGGCAGCACCAGCGCCCAGGTCAGCCAGCGCTGTCCCGGGAACTCGAACGCTGCAGTCAGCCAGGCACAGGCAACGCCGAGGACGGCCACGCCGACACCGACGCTGACAGCGAGAAGCAGGCTGTTGGCCAGGTACCGCGGCAGCACGGTCTGCGCCAAGTGCAACCAGACGCCGGGAACGCCAGGCGCGAACACACCGAGCGCGAGTCCGGCGACCGGCAGCGCGAGCACCAGGGCGATCAGCACCGCTGCAGCGGCGAGTCCGCCACCAGTCGCGCGCGTGCGCACGGGGACGATCGGCAGGATCGAGGATGGCGTCAAAGCAAGTTGTCGCGCGGCAGGCGCCGCCAATCCGGCGATGAGCTGACTGGATTCTAACCCGTCGCGATACCCTGGAGCTGGAGGGCCGAGGACCAGCCACGCCGCGGTATCGCACCTTCGGCGCCGAAGCGTGCACGTCGCCCGCTATACTTGCGCGCTGAATGAGAATGCCCGAATCCGCTGCGCCCCTGCTCGAAGTGCGCGAGCTCACCCACTCCTACGGCGAACAGCGCGTGTGCGACGCGCTCTCCTTCACGCTCTTGTCCGGTGAGATCGCGTGTCTGCTCGGCCCCAGCGGGTGCGGCAAGACCACGCTGCTGCGCTGTATCGCGGGCTTCGAACCGGCCAGCGGCGGCGAGATCCTGCTCGATGGCCGAGTCGTGAGCCGTCCGGGCTTTCGGGTGCCACCCGAGCAGCGCCGCATCGGGATGGTATTCCAGGACTTCGCGCTTTTCCCCCATCGCAGCGTCGCGGGCAATGTCGGATTTGGTCTGTCGGGCCTGTCCCGCTCGCAGCGCGGCCTGCGCGTGCGTGAGCTGCTGGAGGCGGTAGGCCTGCCGGACTGCGCCGCAAGATATCCGCACGAGCTGTCAGGGGGGCAGCAACAACGCGTGGCGCTGGCACGCGCGTTGGCGCCAGGGCCGCGCCTGCTGCTGCTGGACGAGCCGTTCTCCAACCTCGATGTCGACCTGCGCGAGCGCCTGGCGCTGGAGGTCCGCACTCTGCTCAAGACCCAGGGCACCACGGCAGTGCTGGTTACTCACGACCAGCACGAAGCCTTCGCCTTCGCCGACAGCATCGGCGTCATGCACCACGGCCGGATCGCCCAGTGGGACACCGCCTACAACCTGTACCATCGGCCGCGCGACCGCTTCGTGGCCGACTTCGTCGGAGAGGGGACGTTCGTTCCGGGACGGGTAACGCGCGGCGGCCGCGTCGAGCTCGAGCTGGGCATACTACAAGGCGAGATCACCTACGCCGATGCAACGCAGCCGCAGACCGGGGGACCGGGTTTGGTCGACGTGCTCCTGCGGCCCGACGACGTGGTGCACGACGACACCAGCCCGGTGAAGGCGCAAGTGCTGAGCAAGGCGTTTCGCGGCGCCGAGATCCTCTACGCGCTACGCCTCCCCAGCGGAACCCAGGTGCTCTCGCTGGTGCCGAGTCACCACAACCACCTCCCCGGGGAGGCCATCGGCGTGCGGCTGGCCGCCGATCACATCATCGTGTTCCCCAGACAGCTCGACGAGAGCGCCAGCGGGGACGCCTGAGCCTATTTGCCGGGCAGCATGCGCTCGAACACGTTGTCCTTGTCGAGCACCAGGTGCTTGAGAGCTGCCACGACGTGGACGATGATCACCGCCACCAGGATGTAGGAGGTGATCTCGTGCACCTCCTGCAGCCCATCACGCATCGCCTGGCTCTCGGGGAAGAAAGGTCCGATCGGGATGCCGAAGTACTTCACCCCATACTTGGTGAAGTTGGACGCCAGGAATCCCACCACAGGCATGACTATCAGACAGGCATAGAGCAGGCCGTGGCTGATTCTTGCGGCAGTCACCTCCCAGCCGGGCATGGAATCGGGGAGTGCCGGCGGCTTGTGGGTCAGGCGCCACCACACGCGGATCAGCACCAGGACCCCGATCGTAGTGCCGATGGACTTGTGCAGGTTGAACCAGAAGGCACGCTCCGGCGTCCCCTTGGGGACATCGGTCATGTACCAGCCCAGCCCGATCATCACGAACACGCCGATAGCGATGAGCCAGTGCAGAAAGATGGCGAAGCTGTTGTAGCGCTGCGCGCCGGTCTTGTTGTCCATGTCGAGCCGAACCCCTGCGGATGGGAAGGGTGCTATCGTAACAAACTGCCACTGCGGCCGCGGAAACTGCGCTGGTCGTGCGAGCAGGTAGCCATTCCGCGCCGTGAAGACCCCAGGGATTGCCTTCGACACGACCAACGCCGCGTCGGGGCCTCTGCGCTCAAAGTGTTGCTGCCTTGGGACTGCGCCGAACCACGCGTCCCGGGCGCGCGCCGGTCGGCTTGCCGTCGCGCCAGACGATCTGGCCGTTCACGATCACGCTGTCGATGCCGTGCGACGGCGCGATCGGCTGCTGGAACGTCGCTGCTTCGGCCACCGTCCGCGGATCGAAGACGGCGATGTCGGCCCACGCACCCGCGCGCAACACACCGCGGCCCTCCAATCCGAAGGTCTGCGCCGTGAGCCCGGTCATCTTGTGCACCGCTTGCTCGAGCGAGAGCAGGCCGAGCTCCCGGCTGTAGTGCCCGAGCACGCGCGGGAAGGTCGCCCACAGGCGCGGGTGAGGGAAGGCGTCGTGCGGCAACCCGTCGGATCCGATCATGGTAGGCGGGAAGGCAAGGATGCGCTGCACGTCGGCCTCGTCCATGGAGAAGTAGATGCCGCCTGCCGGCAGCAGACGCGCGACTGCTTCGTCCTGCGGCAAGCCCATGTTCGCGGCGACCTCGCCGAGGTCCATGCCGGCACACTCGGGGTGCGGCTTGGACCAGGTGACCACCACGCGCATAGCCGCCCTCACGCGGTCGGCGGAGAGCATGGTGGAGGACGCGGTATAGGGATAGCAGTCCAGCCCGATCTCCTGGCCACGCATGCGCTGCGCGATCAGCGCGAGGGTCTCCCCCGAACGGCCGTGGTTGGGGGTGCCGTTCACCTTGTGGTGCGAGATCACGACCGGCACGCCGAGCTCGCGACCGATGCGGAAGGTCTCGTCCAGCGATTCGAGCACGCGCTCGGCCTCGTTGCGCATGTGTGTGCAGTAGAGCCCGCCGAACTCGCGCAAGGGCCGGCACACCTCGATCACCTCCTCGGTGGGCGCGGCCGCCGCCGGCTCGTAGTACAGGCCGGTCGAAACACCGATAGCCCCGGCCGCCAGCGCCTCGCGCGCTAGCTCGCGCATGCGGCCGATTTCCACCGCAGTGGCAGGCCGCTCCACGTCGGCCAGGGTCACGACTCGCAGCATCGTGTGGCCGACCAGCAGCGCACAGTTGGTCGCTGCGGGCCGCGCACGAAGCTCCTCGACATAGCCGGCGAAGGTCGGGAACCGGAACCACGCGCCGTCTTCGTCCAGCAGGTCCAGCGGCGGCGTAATGGGCTTTTTCATGCCAGACGGGGCCGGTGCCAGCGAGATTCCGCAGTTGCCGGCGACGACTGTTGTGACGCCCTGGCTCACCTTGGGCGCCATGTCCGGCCCGGACAGCAGCAGCCGGTCGTCGTGCGTGTGCGCATCGATGAAGCCGGGGGCGACGACCTTGCCACTGGCGTCGATCTCGCGCTCCCCCTGCGTCCCGTCCAGGGCACCGAGCTGCGCGATGCGGCCGCCGCTGACAGCTAGGTCGGCCCGATAGCGCGGAGCACCGGTGCCGTCGATGATGGTGCCGTTGCGGATCAGCAGGTCGTACCGTGCCGTCATCACAGCTCTTTCACCACAGAGGCACAGAGACACAGAGAAACCAAGAACGGACCCAACACGGATACGCAATGCCGTCCGGATGTCTTCGCGCGTCGAGTACTCCGGTGCTCTGCATCTTCGTCTCTGTGTCTCTGTGCCTCTGTGGTTCAGTTTGGTGTCTTACCTGACCTGGTCGGCCGCAGCCATCGCCGCACGCATCTTGGCGGCGGTGAAGCCCGGCTGCCGCGCAGCATCCAGGATAACCTTCTCCTTCCTGGCCATCAGATCGATGGCCGCGGGCAGTTTCTCCAGCGCCGCCGGAGGGATCACCACCGCGCCATGGTAGTCGGCGTGCACGATATCGCCGTCGCTCACGGCCATTCCCAGCACATCCACCGGCTTGGCGAAGTCCACCACCTGCACATACGCATGGCTGGGGGAGAGTGTAGCCGCCAGGCACTGGAACTGGGGGCACATCATGTCCAGGTCTCGCATGGAGCCGTTGGTCACCGCGCCGATGCAGCCCAACCCCCAGTGCACATGGGTGTTGACCTCGCCCCAGAAGGCGCCCAGCCCGGGTTGGCTGTCCACGTCCTGGACCAGCGAGATGGTCGGCCCGGGTCCCTGAGCGAGGTACTCGTAGTACCCCAGCAGACGCTCCTTGCGCGCCGCCGCGTCGAACGGGACCGAGCAGCGGACAGTTAAGGTGCGGGCAAAGCCTATGATCGGTGGCAGCTTCGGGAAAGCTGCAATCAGCCGCTGGCGGGTGAAGCCGGTGGTAAAACGCCCCCCCAGCGCGATCTCCAGTGCGTTGCAGATGGTGGGTGTATCGAACTTGCGCAGATGATCGAACAGTGTGTTGTGGTCCATTTCGTAGCTCATGTTGCGTCACGGAACACCTTGAACCTCTCACCACGCAGGCACGAAGACACGAAGGAAAAAAGAAAGAAAGACATTGAAGCAGCGCACGCCTGACAGACTCCACTAACCGGCAAGGTCGTACCATAAGCTGCGTTGATCACGCCCCTGATCCTTCTTGGTTTTCTTCGTGTCTTCGTGTCTTCGTG